>JAJZZP010000104.1 GCA_021797515.1 Bacillota bacterium
CCACTCTCCCCGACCATTATTGCTATGGGACACGGATCACCGCATCGGATACGGTTGGTCACTCGTACCAGCAAAAGCCGGACAGTAGAACGCATCAATTTCTAGACACTATAGCCAAGCAGCAACAGGATGGCGTCATCTTCATCCCGGGCCCAGATAATGGCCACGTGAGCTATCGATCCATTGGTGATCCACCGTTTGGCGCCTGAAAGAACCCAACCCTGGTCAGTCTTACGGGCCCGAGTGCGCATACTGCCTGGGTCTGAACCAGCGTCAGGTTCGGTTAGCCCGAAGCATCCAATCACCTCGCCTTGGGCCATTCGGGGGAGCCAGTACAACCGCTGTTCTTCCGAACCCCAACGGTATATAGCATACATGGCCAACCCACTTTGTACAGAAGCAAACGACCGCAGTCCGGAGTCGGCATATTCGAGTTCCTGCATCATAAGCCCATAGGCAATAGGGGAAAGCTCAGATCCTCCGTATTTTTCAGGTAAGGTTGCCCCAAGAATCCCCAAATTGGCCAATTGACCGACGAGTTTCCGGGGGAATCGACCTTCAAGCCAAAGAGTTCCTACCTGCGGGAATATGGTGTGCCGTACCAATCGTGCAACGACGTCTCGAATGTGCTTTTCTTCTGTGCTCAAAAGGTCTTCAACGACGAAGTAGTCCGTTGTTGCAACCATTGTGCTATCGTCCTTTCACACCAGAAATCTTAGATGGCATGCCGTGCTTCAGAAAGCCTTCGCCCGAAGATGCCGGTCATACCGGATGTCTCTACCCGCATCCGAATGGCTTCATGGTCGATGGTATAGAGTCCTTTTTCTCGCATGCGATGGAAGTAGACAGAACCCGAAAAAGTGTATTTATTCCCTAAACCAGCAGGTACTAACATGCGTTCTGCAGTCCAACTAATGGCATCGCCAATCGCGAGGTTGGTAGGGATCGTAATTGGGGCGTATCCCATCGAAATTCTGGTCGCATTGTGGCCCGCCAGAACGCCTGTAACGATAGCTTCCGTGTGACCCACTAAGGGTCCGGCCTTTTCTCCGCACGCATAGAGGTTATTGATTCCTTGGACTTTTAGGGTATTGTCTCGGGGAGCTATACCCAAGAAGCGTACCGAGTTCGCTACACCGCCTGAATAGGGATCAATATAGCGAGCTGCCTCAAAACCGGGAACCGCGCGTAGCCGATTAAGATCCATGTAGGGAACCATGAGCTTGGGATGACCCGTGTTTAGGATAACCAAATTTTCTCCGTATTCCGGTTCGGCGTACTGTTGACACGCCTTCAACGTTAGCTTGTTTGCATCCTGTAAATCCTGAGGTAGAGGAACGACCACAAGCCCATTACGTTCCAGTTCTTCAATAATGGCGGGGTCTATCGATTCTTTGGCTAGTTCACACGAACCGCTGTACGCCCCAACCTTTCCAGTTGCGGTGGTGGCTACCATCTCACGTACTCCGGCTAAAGCGGCGACACCGACTCGACCGCCAAATGTATGGCAGCGCAAGACACACATCATGCAACCATGACCGTATCGTTCACACCCGCCAGGTGGGCCGGCACTACCCGTGGCGTCTACAAAAGCATCTCCGCTAATGACCTCACTGCCGTATGGGGAGACCGCAAGGATCGTCTGACCTTCCATCTGTACCGCAGTGATCCGACTTTGGAGCCGCACATCCACACCGGCCTCTTTAAGGGCATGGCGAACCGCCGGTTCGATTCGGGTAACGTCATACAGACTGGAATGGCGGTGATGAGGGAAGTCCAGATTTTGGTGCAAAGACAAACTGTCAGTGATCTCAAAGAAAGTACCGCTGCCCATAGCGATCATTTCTTCAGCAGCCGTGTAACGGCCGTTATTGCGCATGATACCTCCCACCAGACCGGTGCCGAGAAGCATATCAGCCCGTTCTAGAAGGATTACCTCAGCCCCTGCTTGGGCAGCGGCCAGGGCCGCCGCGGAGCCGGACCAACCTCCGCCAATCACAACGACTCGCGCCATTTGTTCAGCCTCCTTTTATACTACTTTCCTGCAGTTGGCGATAGGTGTCGGTCCATTCCGGCGCCACGCTCTGGTGCAGGACCCCGATAGGGAACTCATCTTGATTGGTTGGTGTTTGTTCACTGGGGATGGCATGAGACTCCATCCATTTCAATGCGTCAAAACCGGCTTCCCGGTGGTTCAAACGTCCTTGATAGGTTGGGCATGAGGAAATAATCTCCACACAACTGAATCCATGGTTCATAATGGCCTGTTTAATGACGTGTGTGGTTAAATCGAAGTGATATGCAGTGGACCGAGCCACAAATGTGGCCCCGGCCCCGATCGTAACTTGAGCCAAATCAAACGGTCGTTCCAAATGACCGAAAGGTGACGTGGTGGTGATATCACCTGAGTGGGTAGTGGGGCCAAATTGCCCCCCCGTCATCCCATAGATCCCGTTTTGGTATACGATCAAGGTAAGATCGATATTGCGTCGGGCCGCATGAATTAAATGGTTGCCGCCAATAGCAGCGGCATCGCCGTCTCCGGTTACGACAATGACCTTTAAATCCGGGCGGGCTATTTTGACACCGGTCGCGAAAGCCAGAGCCCTTCCGTGTGTGGTATGCATGGTGCCAAAGTCCAAAATCACGTTGGTTCGGGATGCGCACCCAATGCCAGAAACGAACACGGTCTGGTCCGGGTCCAATTGCAAATCCATCACGGCTTTTAACAAAGCCTTGGTGATAATGCCGTGTGAGCATCCAGGGCACCAAATATGAGGTAATTTGGGACGCATGTAGGATTCCAACATGGATCCCGTGTCAACGTATCGCATTGTTTTTCGACACCCTCTTTCTACAGGAATTTAAGAGGTTCTACCAGGCCTTGTCGCCTCTCAGGATAATTGCGAAGTCTGGGCAGTACATTTCGCATTTCTCGCACCAAATGCATTGGTCTTGTTGAGCGACCAAAGGTCCACCATCCGGTGCCGCTTGGTAAACATCTTCGGGACAAACCGAGATGCAGATCCCGCATTTTTTGCAGTAATTATGGTTAATCAGAATTACGGGCCGCTCTTGATTGTGATGCCATTCCTCTCCCTCAAGGGCGACCGATGGTTCAAGTGGCCCTTCCACCGAATACCCCTTTAAACGAATTTCGAGTTTGCCGTTCACGGTGCTCCCTCCTTGCCTAACGATTAGAACACTGGATACGCTGTTTGTTGGAGATTTGAAAAGTCATGGTCTTTAAGAAGTGAGGACACTAGTTCATGACCCCGGCGCACGGCGGCCAGATTCATTTCTTTGGTTCCTTTAGGAGCCCGTTTCTCGACCGCTTTTGTCAAAGAGTTAAAAGATACCACTTGGGTGATGACCGTAATCGCTACGAGTCCTATGACGGTTGCAGCGAGAGGTTTTCCAAACTCTTCTCGGGCTACTCGTGATAATGGCAACCCCACGACAAGGGCCTCTTGATTGGCGTACGGTTGGACTTTGACCAAGTCCTCGTCATAAACCAAGACCCCCTGTCGCTTCAGAAGGTGATGGAAGCGGTCATAGGCCTCCTGACCCATCGCCAGGAGACTATCAGGTTTGGTGGCTCGTGGATAATCAATCTCTTCATGGCCGATTATGACATCGGAAAAACTGGAACCACCTCGGGATTCAGGCCCATACACTTGGGCTTGCACTACATAAAGTCGGTCATAAAGCCCAGCCGCCTCCGCCAAAATAATTCCTGCCAACACCAGACCTTGTCCGCCGCTTCCAGCTAACCGAACTTCGCGACGGGTGCTAGGGGATATCTTAAGAGAAGTCAGAGACTTGTCCGACAGTTTCAGCAGGAAATTGTGGATTTCATCGGGGGTGAAAATGTCTCCGCCAGCTCGGGTCATTGAATGTATCGGCACCTTGCCGGAAATTGCCCGTTCCACTTCTCCGACCAGTTGCCCGAGGTTCATTTCCGGAACAATGATCGCTTTTGTAAAATGGGCTAATTCGGCGACCTCGTCATAAGGGAACGGCCACACACAAGATAATTGCAGTAGGCCCGCCCGAACTCCTTCGGCACGGGCTTGGCGCACGGCGCTTAAGACAGCCCGAACGGGTGATCCGTAAGCTACCACCGCGATGTCTGCATCCTCCAAATAGTACCGTTTGACCATGGTCAGATTAGGGTATTCCATTTTCTTTTGTAAACGTCGAATCAGGGTTTCTGCCTCTTCTGGATCGTTGGTGGGGGCTCCATCTATTTTGTGATAGAGACCCGTCAGGTGGAAATGGTAAGTACTGCCAAATGGGGCCATGGCCGGAATTGGGTGAGACTCGGTAGTTTCATAAGGCTTGTATGAAACCGGGGGTGAGTCAGGTGCGCGCCTCGGGGTCACCGGCTCCTGTTCCGGGATGGAGACGATTTCCCGAAGATGGGAGACGACCTCGTCAGCCAAGATTACAACAGGGGTCCTAAGCGCTTCAGACAATTCGAAAGCTTTTCGTGTCAGTTCGTAATACTCGGGTACTGAGCTAGGAACTAGGACCACCGCAGGATGGTCCCCATGGGTCCCCCAGCGGGCTTGCATGACATCCCCTTGTGAGGGTAAGGTCGGCATTCCTGTACTGGGTCCAACACGCTGAGCGTCGACAACCACAACCGGAATCTCTGCTAGGCATGCATAACCAAGATTTTCTTGCATCAGACTAAACCCGGGACCGCTGGTCGCAGTCATTGCCATTTGTCCTGTTGCGGAAACGCCAATACAGGCAGCGATACTGGCTAGTTCGTCCTCCATTTGGATAAAGGTGCCTTTCAGGCTCGGGAGCCTTTTAGCCATGAACTCTGCGATCTCTGAGGACGGGGTGATCGGGTATCCCGCATAGAATCGGCAGCCGGCGGCAATTGCTGCTTGGGCACAGGCTTCATTACCTTGTAACAAGATCTCCATTTACTCACATCCTTCTGTATGTCAAGTCCGGATTAAGGAATTCGGTATTCCGTATACATTATAACAGGAAGATGGGACAGGTTTCAACGAAAAAAAGAAAGTTAGGAATTAAACTACAACTAAACGGATAAATTTCGCTTTGTAAGGGGTCGAAAACCGATTCAAGAGGGCGCTGGAGTAGCAAAAAACAAACGTGGCACGGACCTTGAAATCCGGGCCAACGATGCAATAGGTGGTTTAATCGGATTGCACGGATTGATACGCTTGCAGCGATTTAATGAGATGGTTTCGTACCGTTTGTTCCGCAAGTTGTCCATTATGTCCGGCGATAGCTTGAAAGATTTCCCAGTGTTCGTCGAAAGCTTCTTGGATCCGACCTGGCTTCAGGTGTCCGATAGCCATCATGTGTTTTCGAAAATCGTGTAATGGTTTCAAAATTAGCTTCAGTCGATCGCTGCCAGCAATATCGGTAATCAGGTCGATGAATTCTTGGTGATGTTTAGCAATCAGTGCGATATCATGCTCCGGCTCCCGTTGTTCTTCATTGCGGTGGTGCTGGAGAAGATACTCGAGTTGGGCAACTTGCTTAGATGTGCTCCGTTTGGCAGCCCAAAACGCAGCTAAACCCTCGAGAGTTCCTAACAACATGAATAGTTCCTCGAGGCTTGGCGTTGGTTGGGACTTAATTATCACGCCCTGTCGCGGGGAAAATTGGAGATATCCCTCTAATTCCAAACGTTGCAAGGCTTCCCGCACGGGTGTGCGGCTGATGCTCAATTTTTCGCAAAGCTCCCGCTCGCGTATTGTGCTGTTGGGAGCCAGTTCTCCTTGAAGAATGGCGGATTTAATCGTATCGTACGCCTGATCTCGAATCAATGTAGGGCGAGTGATCATTGGTTCCACCGACTTATCCTCCTCGTATTATGGTGTACTACGCTTATCCCAGTTTTGGTAGGACGTACACGTCTGATATTCTTTAAACTCATAAACAGTAGCTACGGAAAGCTAGTAACAGGCCAGCTGCAAGGAAGAAGTGTATAGTGGAGAAATGCTGAGACGCCAATATCATGGCTCATCAACCGGTATCACTTTTTCCTCTCGCTTTCATGACATTTCCGAAATCGAATACGGAGGTCTTTGTTGTAAAGTGATTCTAGGTAAAATTAGTTTCCGGTGCCGCTGTGCGATGCCCCGCCACGTGAAAACCCTTTGAGGGAGTTTTTTGGAATCGGAATACAGAGCGCTGTATTCAGTATAAGGTAAGTCGAATTAGAAAGGCAATACTGATAAATGGCTACCAAATGAGGAGTCCGAGTTTAAGGACATCACCGTCGAAAATGGCTATACCTAAGATTTTTTTGGGTTTTTACCCAATAACTCGTATGATAATCGGCTCCAAAATAGGGTGAACAATCAAAAAAATGGTTATTGCAAGAGTGGCAAGCCTGTACTATTATGGATACGGAATTCTGAATACTGAAATTCTGGAATGTGTGGTGGCGGAAAGGTTGGGGGCGTTTTGATCAGGCCTGTTTCGGAATAGTCTTCTCGGACTTTTGGAAACAGCGCGGGATATTTCGGTTGCTGCTGATGTTTCTGGTTGGCGCGGACGAACAATCTTCCCAAACCTTTCGGTTGTCGATATACAACGGAACAGAAATCTGGTGAGGGTGTGATGTTATCGTAACGAATACTCGGAATTATCAGAACACTCTAAGTTGAGGGTCAACCGTGACAACAGCTCAAGGATTGGTTGACTCAAAGCGTGCAAGGATCGTGATGAGTTCGTGTTCAGCTTATTCGTTCAATCGAAACCGTTTGGGAATCGAATTTCAGTCCCTAAATGCCACGATACAACTAAGGAGCGAAAGATATGCAACCCAATGTCAAGCGTATGAGTACGGTATTGGCAGCGGTAGGTATGATGGTGGGGTCACTTGCGGCGTGTGGGTCGCAAGCAAATTCTGGTTCTGGGAGCGCCAATCTCGCGACCA
This sequence comes from Bacillota bacterium, assembly GCA_021797515.1. GTDB lineage: Bacteria > Bacillota > Sulfobacillia > Sulfobacillales > Sulfobacillaceae > Sulfobacillus_C. The sequence goes on from JAJZZP010000104.1 coordinate 6,935, forward strand.
GCAAGACAATCCAATTTCCGGGCGGCAAGGTGGCCCCTTTGAGCCCTCCCGTGACCGTGACCATGGCTGACGATAGTGATCCGGCTGGCGCGGGTTATATGATTGCAAACGCGTTGGGCTACTTTAAACAACTCGGTATCAACATCAAGACCATCTCGTACAATTCGGGCGCTGACGAATTCAACTCTCTGGCATCCAACCAAATAGACGTGGCCCGTGGTCTTATTTCGGCGGCGACGTTTAATTCCTATAGACAAGGCTTGCCGGTGTATTTGGTGGCTGACGGGGGACATAACTTGCCTGGGAAGCCATATTTCGCTTTGGTTTTGCGAAAGAGTTTGGAAAGCAAGGTCCAAACCTATTCGCAACTTAAAGGGTTAAAAATCGGACTCGTATCCTTTGGTAATGTCAACCAACTATTTCTGGACCGTGCCTTGGCTAAAGGGGGGTTGACCAATAAGGATGTTACCCTAACCGTGGTAGACTCCTTTTCGGACCTGGTTACAGCCATGGGCAACGGGGCTGTCGATGGCGCCATGCTGGTAGAACCCGACATTTATCAGGCGGTATCCAAAAACATCGGTTTTGTATTCAAGGATCCCTCTCAGTATGCTCCCAATGAAGAGGCCTCTACGCTGATGTTTTCCGCGAATTTCGTTAAGAACAAAGCTGTGGCGGATCGATTCATGTTGGCCTATTTGGAGGGTGTGCGCTACTATAACAGCCATTATATTGACAGCCATCAGGGCGAGCAAAAGGTGTTATCCATCTTGAGCAAGGCCAGCGGCGATCCGATATCTCTTCTTAAGACCAGCAATCCGGCTGCTCTTTCGCCAAATGGACTGTTTTCAGTATCTCAGGTTCAACAAGACGAAAACTGGTACCACCAATATGGAACTGTGAATAAAGAGACACCTGCGCAAAAGATGATTAACCTGGGCTTCGCCAAATGGGCAGACAAGATTCTTGGGCCCTATACTCTGCCGACGTCTTGACGTTGCGCGAAATGTCCTAAAGAGTCCCACAGAGTCAGCATATCGAGGAGGAACACAATGGCACAAGCATTCGAGCCCCCCGCAATGCCGGCTAACGCGCACCAAGTAGTGCGCGCACCGGGGGCGGTGACGGGCATCAAGCAATCCCGCCTTTCTAAGGCAACCCGAGACCGTATTTTACAAATTGGGTCCCCATTGGGTCTTTTGGCCCTGTGGGAGGTGATCGTGCTAGCAGGTATGGTCAACTCAAGATTTTTGCCCGCGCCTACTCAAATCATCGGGTCGTTTTGGAACTTGGCAAGCACCGGCCTCTTGTATCTGGATCTCAAGGCCAGTCTCTACCGTATTTTGATGGGTTTTGTCATCGGAGTCGTACCTGGAATGGTGATAGGCCTTTCGATGGGGTTGTTTCCCATCGTGCGCACCATATTCGACCCCGTCGTTTCAGCAACCTACCCGATCCCGAAATTAGCCTTGCTACCGCTGTTTATGCTGATTTTTGGGCTCGGCAACCTGGAGATGATTCTGGTGATTGCGTCGGGGGCAATCTATCTGGTGTTGATCAACACGGCCGCCGGGGTATTGGAGATCAGCCAAATCTATTGGGATGTGGCCAAAGATCTGGGGGCATCCTGGTGGGATCGCTTCACCACGGTAGCGCTGCCAGGAGCCTTGCCACTGATTTTTACGGGATTGAAACTCTCTATTGGGATGGCGGTCCTGTTGATTGTGGCTGCTGAAAGTGATGGCGCGAACCACGGAGTTGGGTTTTTAATCTGGAGGGCGTACGACATCTACGACATCAAGCAAATGTATGTGGCGTTCGTGCTGTTGTCCTTGATGGGCTACGTGTTTACGGTTGTGCTCAACGAAATTGAACGTTGGCTAGTCAAGTGGCGCAACGTCTGACGACTACTTCAAGGTGAGGGGGACAAAAGATGGTGACATCCCTGATCAATTCGGAAAAACGTCAGGTGAGCATCCAAGTAAAGAATATCTCCAAACGTTTTAAAACCCGCAAGAATATTACGGAAGCCTTGACTAACGTTTCCGTGGATGTCAAAGAGGGTGAGTTTTTTTGTATTGTTGGTCCCAGCGGTTGCGGCAAAACCACGTTACTAAGGATCCTGGCGGGACTCGAAGAACAGACCGATGGAGAAATTATCCTGTCCTGGCATAACCCTGAACGTCCCCTGTCGACTATGGTGTTTCAGGAACAATCGGCATACCCTTGGCTGACGGTGGAACAAAATGTGGAATATGGCCTTCGACTGCGCAAGGTACCCAAATCAATGCGTCGGCAGATCACCCAGGAATGGATAGAAAAGGTGGGTCTACAGGGGTTTGAGCACCACTATCCTGGTCAATTGTCCGGAGGAATGAAACAGAGGGTGGCGATTGCGCGGGCTTTTGCCAACGATCCGGAAATCCTCTTGATGGATGAACCATTTGCCAATCTCGACGAGCAAACTAAGATCCTTATGCAGCAAGAACTGATTCACATTTGGGAGGGCAACCGTAAGACGGTAGTGTTTATCACCCATTCCATTGACGAGGCGATTATGATGGGTGACCGGATTATGATGCTAACCGCTCACCCAGGACGAGTAAAACAGGTATTCGACATCGACCTTCCGCGACCCCGGAATATAGCGGAAATTCGGGCCAACCCTCATTTTGCCGAGCTTTTCACGGGGATTTGGGGGCTATTGAAAATTGAGGTTGAGAACGCCCGCATCCAAAATGGCCACTAACTTGGTTGGGTTAGAATTAGCGCAACCGAAGGTGGATTGATGACGGACAATCCGGATTCAGATGAAGCAATATTGATCGATGCTGCAATACCATGGAAACGGTGAAGCTGAGGCCTTTCCTATATGGAAAGGCTCCTTCAACGCCTATATTATGAATACGGAATACCGTATGCGATTAGAGCCAGAATGGTGAAAGAAGGGAAATTATGTCTGATAAGCGTTCCGGAGCCGACGTGTTGGTGGCATGCTTGATCCAGCACGGGGTTGAGGTCGTGTTTGGATATCCGGGAGACACCAGTGTCGGATTTTACGATGCGCTCTTTCGTAACCAAGACAGGATTCGGCATGTGTTGGCGCGAGACGAGCGTTCGGCCGCTATAATGGCGGATGTCTACGCTCGGGTTAGTGGCCGAATCGGAGTGGTGGAAGCGTCGAGTGGTGGCGGAGCCACGTTTTTAGTGGGAGGACTGGGTGAATCTTACGCGGCGTCGATACCAATGTTGGTTATAACCTCCGATGTTGCGCAAAAAAGCCAAGGGACCGGAGCCATTACCGAAATCGACCAAGTAAAGTTGTTTTCTGCTGTGACCAAATGGCAGGGCGTGGCCCGCCAAGCCGAGGATATCCCCGACTTGGTAGGGCGGGCATTTCAAGCTCTCCACGAGGGCCGCCCGGCCCCGGTTTCGTTAGTGGTGCCGACGGATGTGTTTGAAAAGGTGACCACGGTTTCGATAAAAGCGTGTCAACCGGTTAAACGGGTGCGCCCTGGAGTAGGGGAATTAGCCCAAAGAGCGGCTGATTTCCTTCAAAAGGCCAAGCATCCGGCCATTTTGGCGGGTAGCGGCGTGCATCTGTCGAGAGCCTGGAAGGAGCTTCAAATGCTGGCTGAGCTAGCCAGCATTCCGGTGGCTACGACTATTCACGGAAAGGGCGCTTTTCCCGAACGTCACCCATTAAGTCTGGGTGTGTCGGGAGGGAACGGGGCTCGCGATTATGCCAATGAGTATTTGATGCAAGCGGATGTTGTGCTGTTGGTGGGAACCCGAGCTAATTCGACGGACACTAACGGTTATACCGCCCCTAGGCGGGACGCGACTGCTATCCACATCGATCTTGATCCAGAGCGAGCCGGTAAGAACTTTTCCCAAGGCTTTGTCCTTCTGGGCGACGCCCGGACGGTGCTGTCGGAAATTAAAAGCGCGTACGTTGTTCGCTTTGAAACTCCGAGGCAAGATGTACGTCTTTGGATTGCCGAACGTCGCAAGGCGTGGCAACAGGGTCTGGCTGAGATGAGCCGGTCCGTCCCCAGGGGGATTCATCCCTACGATATCGTCATGACCATCCAACGAGTGGTGGACGGCTCAACGGTGATTTTGGGCGAACCCGGGACTCCCACGCCTTACTTGGCGGCTTATTGGGAGGGGACTCAGGCCGGGCGTCAGGTAATCATTCCTCGCGGTCATGGAGTTATGGGATATGCGCTTAGTGGATCGATTGGTGCAAGTCTAGCCCGACCACACCGCTCGGTAGTGGCAATAACCACCGATGGGAGTTTCGGCATGTCCGCAGGAGAATTAGAGACGGCAGTCCGACTGGATTTGCCGGTGATTTTTGTTCACCTTCGCAATGAAACGTGCGGTTGGATTAAGATGTTGCAACACTTGTATTTGGAGCACCGATATTTTGGCGTGGATTTCAGTCCTGTGGACGCCGCCATGGTGGCGCGTGGTTTTGGACTGTCAGCCACGACGGTCACCAATCTTGGCGGATTTGAAGAAGCTGTTGGGGAAGCATGGAATAATCCCCATCCCAGTTTTATCGATGTACCAGTACCGGTGGAATATGATGTGGTACCTCCCGTGGCCCCGTGGGTCGCCTCGATGGCGGGTGTGGCCACTCGGCCGTCATATTAGTTTCATCAAACAAAGGAATCGGACATGTCCGATTCCGATTGGAGGCAACTAATCGTGCGACTAATGAACTTCATTGGGGGACAATGGTGTGAACCGATTGAAGGTCGGTATGATCTGGATTATAATCCGGCTACGTTCGAAGTGTATGCGGAGGTTCCTGATTCCAGCGAGCAAGATCTCGACTTAGCGCTCAATGCAGCCCGCAATGCGTTTAAGACCTGGCGTCTGGTACCCGCTCCAGCGAGGGGTGAGATGTTGTTTCGGGTTGCCCACATGCTTGAAGAGCGCAAAGAGGATCTGGCCAAGAAAATGTGTCTAGATATGGGCAAAGTGTTGGTCGAGGCCCGCGGGGATGTCCAAGAAGGGATCGATATGGCTTATTACATGGCCGGTGAAGGCCGCCGTACTTTTGGTCAGACTACCCCATCTGAACTTCTGTCAAAGTTTGCTATGGCGCTTAGGGACCCCATTGGTGTCGCCGCGATTATCACCCCATGGAATTTTCCCATGGCGATTCCGACCTGGAAAATCTTCCCTGCTTTGGTTACCGGCAATACTGTGGTGTTTAAACCGGATAGCAAGGCTCCGGTGTTGGCTTATGAGTTGGTCAAGATTCTGCAGGAAGCAGGCTTTCCCAAAGGAACGGTTAATTTAGTCTTTGGTCAGGGAAAAACCGTGGGGGAAGCGATGTTGGCGGACCCACGGGTCGATCTCATATCCTTTACCGGGTCGACTCAGACTGGTCGTCATATCGCGGCTAAAGCTGGCGAGCAGCTAAAGAGAGTATCACTGGAGCTTGGCGGCAAAAATGCCATCATTGTGCTAAACGATGCCAATCTGGACCTGGCTGTAGACGGCATCGTCTGGAGTGCTTTTGGTACCACGGGGCAGCGTTGTACGGCCTGTTCTAGGATCATTGTTCAAGAAGGCATCCATGACGAGCTTAAAGAACGGTTACTGGATCGAATGAAAACTCTCAAGTTGGGCGAAGGGCGGAATGAATCGGTCGATGTTGGGCCTTTGGTTAGCCAAGAGGCTTTGAACAAGGTAGAGCGCTATGTAGCGATTGGACGGGGAGAGGGTGCCCGACTCGAGATAGGTGGCGAACGATGGAACCAAGGGGCCGATTCTCCAGGATGGTACTATCTTCCGACTCTTTTTACCGATGTCAACCCATCTATGCGGATTGCTCAAGAAGAGATCTTTGGCCCAGTGCTTTCTATGATTAAAGTGAAGGATTTGGATGAAGCGGTGCGGATCAATAACCAGGTGACTTATGGCCTCAGTTCCTCCCTGTTCCGAAAAATTCCCCCGAGAAAGCGGGGCATGGCCGATCTCACTCAGGCCCGGGCCTGATCGGCGGTTCCGGGGCCGTAAATCCGCTCAGGATGCGGGTTTCAGAGTCACTTGATAGC
>JAJZZP010000141.1 GCA_021797515.1 Bacillota bacterium
CCGCATATAATACCCGCCGTGTACACGGCAGTCTCAATTATTGGTCGCCGTGCGAAATGCATGAGCGCGTCCAAGCAGGACTCGCCCACTGGATTCCCGTGCGGGTATAGGCTATTCACTCTTGGCAGCGATCCGGACTGGAGTCCGGACCGTTGCCAAGAGTCAGCCCATTAGGCTGAAAAAGGATGAGATTCGGTGTCTCGTCCCGAGAGAGATCGCTCGTGTTCACAAAACGGGGGCGGAATCGGTGTCCAGTGTAACACTTGAGGGCCTCCCAGATTGTCTAGTTTTCTGGGACCACTATAATCTTCGCTATGGGATACCCCAAATCCTCCTAAAAACTGGTACAAACTTACCCTTCGTGACCTAGGGATTCTTCCGAAATTTCCTATCAAAGACGCCTCAAGTGGCCTTTATTTTATGAATTTGCTTGAGGAGTTTCTGGGGATGGCAGAACTGATTTGACTGAGACACAGGCTTTATCAAGGACAAGTGTACGGCACACTATGACGAGCGTCACCCTAGCCTGAAAGACTGCGGTGAGGCCGAAATGATCAACTCCTATATCTCTACAAAATGCCTGTTCTGTGGTTCCACTGCATTCAAGAAGTTCGGTCTATCCTCAAACGGAATTCAGCGGTATAGATGCCGATGCGGTCGTACATTTCTCTCCACGACTGGAACGATATTCGATGAAAGAAGGATTTCCATCAGCGAATGGCTGGAATACTGTTTGAACCTGTTCCGCCACGTAAGCATTTGGAACAACAAAAATACCTTCACAACATCCCGATACTGGCTCCAGAAGCTGTTTTTAACGCTTGAAGACTCACAAAAAGGGATCATTCTGTCCGGAACCGTGTGGCTAGATGAGACATATTACACGGTTCGAAGCGAGGACATTGTCTATCATGAGGACGGAAACAAGCTGCGTGGTCTGTCTCGCAATCAAATCTGCATACAGATAATAGTCATACGACTTTCCTCGTAGAAGGCGCCGGGAAGCCCTCTCAGAAGAAGAGCTACGAGATCTTCAAGGATCACATTGCCCCCGGCTCAACGATGATTCACGACAAGGAAGGCGTGCATACAAAGCTGGTGAGAAAGCTTTCTCTGGTCAGCAAAGCGCATTCATCCAAAGGAACTGAAGGGGCTTCCTGATAAGGACAATCCGATGTATCCAGTCAACCACGCACACGATATTTTGAAGCGCTTCCTGCATGCTCACAGCAGCTTCGTCAGAAGCGACCTTCAGGGCTACTTGGACTTGTTCGCTTTCGTGACAAATCCACCGGATGATATGCTGGAAAAAGCCGAACTGGTGATAAAAATGGCTTTTAAAAATCCCAAATTGCTGCGGTACAGAGACTATTATTCAGCAAATACGGGCACTTCTGAACGGGAATAGCAACACTATGCAAGTACCAATTTTTTAAATAAATTGGTTTGGCTATCGCGGTGGTTAGGGCGCGGTTACAAGTTTCGAAGGACAGCCAAACCAACAAAGTATGGCAAGGCGACTAGTAATAGCGTTGGCATCCGCTGACATTGAAGGTTCATAGTTGCGAGCAAGGGACAATCACCGCTATGGATTTTTTGTATCGCACACGCCGTCTGCTTGACGGTGGGGGAAGAGGTTTCTAGAATGAGGCATGAGTAAGACAAGAATAGGTAGGGGCGATGGGGTGACGGAAAGAACTTTTCACTTTAATGGGCAACACTGGCTCCTGGGCCAGCGCACCTACATCATGGGTATTCTTAATATTACACCGGATTCCTTTTCTGATGGTGGCCGTTACTTGTTTCCAAAGTCGGCTTTAAAGCAGGCAGAGACCCTAATTTCTGGGGGAGTCGATATGGTGGATATCGGCGGTGAATCCACGCGGCCCGGTCATCAACCAGTGGCGGCCGATGAGGAATGGCGACGTATTGCTCCGATTTTGGGAGAAATGAAACGTCGCTGGCCTGAGATCCCGATCTCGGTGGATACACAAAAAGCGATTGTTGCCGAGTGGGCTATCGCTGAGGGCGCGGATGTCATCAATGATATCCAGGGGGGAATCGCGGATCCCGAGATGATTCCGGTGGTCGCTAAATCGCAAGCGGGCTATATCCTCATGTTTAATCGTGCTACGCCTTTCTTACCTGGCCAAGTTAATTTGGATGAAATGGTTAACACACTGAAAAACCAGGTAGCGCATGCCCTCTCCCTGGGGTTAGCCGGAAACCGGATACTGATAGACCCTGGTGTTGGTTTTGCTTATGGTGTAGAAGATAACTGGACTGTACTGAAGAGATTAGCAATGTTTTCCGGCATTGCTGGCGGCGTTTTAGTCGGGCCCAGCCGCAAACGATTTTTAGGAGCGGTCACCGGGGCTTTGCCGCAAGACCGTGACTGGGCAACGGCGGCCGTGGCCAGCATTGCTGCAGGTCAAGGGATGGATGTTGTGCGGGTCCATGAAGTTTCTGGGATACGACAAGCCTTGCTGGCGGCGGATCGGTGGTGGCGTCATGAATGATTGTATTAGGCTTACAGATTTAACATTTCAAGCATGCCATGGGGCATTGCCCCATGAACGCCGCATTGCCCAGGAATTTCAGGTGGATGTTACCTTGTGGACCCCGTTGGAACGGGCAGGTAAATCCGATCGCCTGGAAGATACCCTAAGTTATGCTGACGTGGCGGATGTGGTGGCCTCCGTTATGGCTGGCCCTGTGCATAATTTGCTGGAAAGTCTGGCGAATGACATCGCGTCACAAATTCTCAGTCGGTTTTCGGTAACCAAGGTGGGAGTCACGGTAAAAAAGATGGCTCCGCCTTTGAAGATGCCATCGGGGCCGGCTCAGGTGGAGATCGACCGTCATGGCTAAAGCGTTTATTGCTTTGGGGTCCAATTTAGGACAAAGGGAGCGGTATCTTCGGAATGCCATACGGGTGTTGGCAAAGGACAACATCATTCTTGGCTTGTCACCGATTTATCAAACGGAGCCCATGGGCGGACCCGAGCAGGGAGAGTATTTGAACCAGGTAGTCGTTATAAAGACAGAGTGGGCACCCTTTGAGCTACTGCGGTTTTGCCAGTCGGTGGAATCATCGGCAGGCAGGGTGCGCGAGAAGCGTTTTGGACCGCGCACTTTAGATCTCGACATTTTGTTGTACGATGAACATCATTATGCTACCCGGGATCTGACTTTGCCGCATCCCCGGATGACCCTTCGCCGATTCATGCTGGAGCCCCTAAATGACGTAGCTCCTGACTTAGTTTTGCCTGGGGGCAAAGCGATTACAGAGTATTTGGCAGAGGTAGAAAATCAATCCGTGGTGCGGTGGGTACCTGATGGCCATCCGCTAGATGACGATTTGTTGGATGCTTTGTCCTATGAACGACCAAACGTAATGGCGATTGCCGAAGTAGATTCGACTAATCTTGAGATGCGGCGTCTTTGGGGTTCCGGGCGCGCCAGACATGGCAGTGTGATTGTCTCGGAAGAACAAACGGGGGGGCGTGGTCGCCTGGGACGGCAGTGGATGTCTCCTAAGGGAACTGGGGTATATTTTTCTCAACTGGTAGTTCCTGATCGCGATCTGGATCCTTTGTTGGGGTTTGCTGTTGCTGTCGCCTTGTCCGAAACTACGGCTGCACTAAGTGGCATGGTTCCAGGGATTAAATGGCCCAATGACGGCGTCATTGGAGGAAGGAAATATGCCGGGATCCTGGTCGAGGCGGGAACTATGCCACTACCTTACGCTATCATTGGACTCGGTATTAATGTCCATGGCAGTCTGACGGATTCAGTGCCGACAGCGACGACTATAGACGAGTCTAGAGTAGGATATCCTCCGATAGACCGTGTTTTGTTACTGGATCAACTGATGAAACGATTAGACCAGTGGGTTAAGATCTGGGCGGCAAACGACTCGGAAAAGATTCTTGACGCATGGCGTCAATTTGATGTTTTATCCGGGAGGTCCATACAAGTGTGGCAAGGTGATGCAGTGGCGTTGCAAGGAATCGCCGTTGGCGTCGACGAAGCAGGCCATTTACTAGTAGAGTCTCCGGATGCTCGGTTGACCCCAGTTGCGGCTGGGGAAGTTAGTGTGCGATTGGCCAACGGGCAGTATGCCCCCCTTTCCCGCTAACGGCTGTTTTGCCGCCACAGGTCAGCCATTTCTATTGCTGCCAAGGCGGCATCAGAGCCTTTGTTCCCTGCCTTGCCGTCTGCACGGTCTTCAGCTTGTGCCATGGTGTCGGTGGTGAGCACACCAAAAATGATGGGAATGGCACTTTCCTCGGCAAGTCGGGCAATACCTGAGGCTGTGTTAGAGGCAACGAAGTCAAAGTGAGGTGTTTCTCCCCGTATAACTGCTCCTAAGGTGATAATTGCCGCATAAGGTTTTTTGATTAAGTGGGCAGCAATGCCGGGAATTTCAAAGGCTCCAGGAACCCAATAGATATCGATGGAATCTTTGGGGGCTCCGTGGCGAATCAATGTGTCAACGGCCCCATCGACAAGGCGATCGGTGATTCGTTGATTAAAACGGCTGACCACAATGGCCCATCGTTGTCCCGGATGAGTGCGAAGAAAGCCTAAATATTCGGCCATGATTTTATCCCCTTTTTTCCAACCAAAAAATTTTTACAAGTCATCTCCTATGACGAAAATGCATCCTATCATTTCCCCGAGACGCAATGACAAGCATTGGACTATTTCATGGTGCATCATTGTGAATCCCTAGTCAAACCAGTGCCCCATTTGTTGCTTCTTGGTTTCGAGATAGAAGGCATTTTCGGGTTGGGGAATGGTCGTAATCGGCACCCGTTCCACAATTTCCAGGCCGTATCCCTCGAGCGCCGAATATTTCTTAGGGTTATTGGTCAAAAGTCGTATCTGGGAAATACCCAGACTAGACAATATTTGGGCCCCCACACCGTAGTCTCGGGAATCCGGCGGGAATCCCAAAGCGCGATTGGCGGACACGGTGTCGTAGCCCGCCTCCTGCAGGGCATAAGCCTTGATTTTGTTGGCCAGTCCGATACCCCGTCCTTCTTGGCGCATGTAGAGCAGTACACCGCGATGTTCGGCGGCAATTTTTTTCAGGGCCATGTCTAGTTGTTCCCCGCAATCACAGCGTTTGGACCCAAAGACGTCTCCCGTCAAACACTCCGAATGAACCCGGACCAGTACCGGTCGCCGACCGCTGACATCGCCCATCACTAAGGCCAGGTGCGTGACACCAGTCAATTTTTCCGTAAAGGCAACTGCCTCGAAGGTACCATAGCGGGTGGGCAGTTGCGCTGCTCCATCTCGAGTAAAGACCGTTTCCTGGCTACGCCGATAGGCGATAAGATCGGCAATCGTAATCATTTTTAAGCCAAATCGGTTTTTGAATTCGATGAGTTCGGGCAAGCGTGCCATTGTGCCGTCAGGTTGTAAAATTTCACAAATCACAGCAGCAGGGGAGAATCCTGCCAAGCGGGTGAGGTCGACGCCGGCTTCGGTGTGGCCAGGACGGCGCAGAACACCGCCTTCTTTAGCCCGCAATGGAAAGATGTGGCCTGGTCTGGTGAGATCCTCGGGCCGGGTATCAGGATTAATGAGGGCTTTGACCGTCATCGCACGATCATGGGCTGAAATCCCGGTGGTAACATGGTGACGGGCGTCAACGGAAACCGAAAATGCGGTATGCATGGAATCTTGAGCCACTTCCACCATCGGTGGCAAGCGTAGCGCGTCCAATCGATCTCCGGTCATGGGGACACAAATTAAGCCGCGGCCCCATTGGGCCATAAAGTTTATCGCTTCCGGAGTGATTTTTTCCGCAGCAATGATGAGATCTCCCTCATTCTCCCGATCTTCATCATCAACAGCAATAATGATTTCCCCTGCCTTTAATCCTGATAGAGCATCCTCGATAGTATCAAAAGGATGGACGGGCGTGGTGGCTATATCGTCCAATTTTTCGGTGGCCATTTTTATCCTCCTTGTTTGCTGAGCAAATGCTTAATATATTTGCCTAGGATGTCGAATTCAATATTGACTGGGTGCCCGGATTTCCATCCCCCTAGGGTAGTAGTGTGTTGGGTGTGAGGGATTAACGTCACGCGAAATTCCCCATCGTGAGCCGACACCACGGTAAGACTGACCCCGTCTAGTGTCACTGACCCTAAGGGCAAAATTAAGTCGCTGAACTCGGGGTTGTATGAGATGTTGACATGATGAGCCTCGCCCTCTGCCGATATTTGGGCGATTTTTCCCGTGGTGTCGACGTGGCCCAATACCCAGTGGCCTCCCAATCGTGTGGTCGGGGTCACGGATCGTTCCAAATTAACGCGATCTCCGATGTTCAGGCTGCCAAGGGAGGTGAGCGCGAGCGTGGTCGGGCTGACCTGTACGGAAAAGGTGTGTGGCGAAATATCTACTACCGTTAAGCAGACCCCGTTGACTGCGATCGATTCGCCCAGCGCGAGATCGTGAAAATCTGTGGCATGTATAGTCAGGCGCTCTGATACCTCATCAGGCTCCCACCGAGTTTCACTTATCGTGCCTATGGTTTCCACCAAACCTGTAAACATGTGAATAACGTGTCCCCTCTCGTTTTACCGGGTAATGAGTGCGCGAACCATCAGATCGGTACCTAAGGTCCTGACTTCCACCAATTTGCATGTGGCGCTAGGGACAGGACTGCCGGAAACGGCTGCCAGACCACGATCTCCGATGAGTATCGGACTAAAAAAGCTAATCCATTGATCTGCCAAACGTTGCTTTAAAAATTCCCCATGGGTGGTGGCGCCGCCTTCCACTAGAACCGAGAGAATGCGGCGTTCTGCCAAATCGTGCAATATCGAAGGCAAGTGCACTTGGCCGTTGGCCGAATGCGCCACCCGAACTACTTCACCGCCGTTGGCAAAAATCTTCCGTTCCCACTCCAAGGGAGCATCCTCGGTAGAATAAATTATGGTCGGAGCCTGAGATGCGGTCAGCAACGCACGGCAATCTGGAGGCGTGCGACCGTGGCTATCGACAATTACGCGGACCGGATCTCGTCCTTGGCCCTTTCCCCGGTAGGTTAACGAAGGATCATCGGCAATCACAGTACCTATACCGACTAAAATTGCGTCATGGGACCGTCTAAGGTCATGGACTGCTTTTAAGGTTTCATCGCCGGATAAATATCGGGTCGCGGGAACCCATCCGTTAATTTTCCCATCAAGGCTGGTCGCCGCTTTTAAGGTGACCATAGGCCGGCCTAGGGTGCTCCAAGTCATAAACGGCCGATTAAGGGCGATGGCTTCGGATTGAAGGTCACCGACTGCGACGCCAATGCCTTGTTGTCGCAGTCGCTCGGCACCGCCTCCTGCTACATGGGGATTTGGATCTAACGAGGCAATATGCACGCTCTGGATACCCGCAGCGATAATGGCCTCGGTGCATGGGGGAGTACGCCCTTGGTGATTGCAGGGCTCCAGGGTGACATAAAGTGAGCCTCCCCGTGCCCGTTCTCCCGCTTGTCGCAACGCATACACTTCGGCATGCGGTCCTCCAGCCCGCCGATGATATCCTTGACCGACAATCTCTCCCTGAGGATCTACCACTACGGCCCCTACCATGGGATTGGGCGACGTTGTGTAGCATCCCCGTTTGGCTAATTGGAGTGCGCGTCTCATGTGTTCTGACATGAAAAAATCCCCTTTCCGGGGATAACAAGAGAAGAATAGGCTAAATATGCGCCTGTATCATACCTTCTCTCATCCAGACTGTACTGTCGGCGCCGGATTCTCACCGGACTCCTGCCCTATGCGGGCTCGCGGGCTGCTCTATTAAGAGATCACCGCCGGTCGGGAATTGGAACTGTTGGGTTCCTCACCGCGCCCCGAAGGTTAATGCTTATTGTGATAGTATTATAGAGCCCGCAAGAGAGCGCGTCAAATGGAGAAAACGCCCTCTTAAGAGGGCGTTTGGGGATTAGACGGCGGCAACTGCATTTCTGCTTTGAGTTTAGCCAACTCGCTTTGTACCTGATCACTGGCTTTGGCTTGATCTAGTTGTTGCCGGATAGTGTCGGTATGCGATGACGTGGGCAACACATTAAAGTCTGGATTGGATGACAGCTCATCAATGGCCGAGGCTTTAGCTTGCATCGAGGTAATTTTGTCTTGGGCCCGTTGCAATGAGCCACTGATATCTTGGGCGTGCTGGGTAATGCCGGAGATGGTCTCGCCGACTTGGACTTCTGCTTTAGCGGCGGAATATTGTGCTTTCATAACTTCTTTTTGAGTGCGGAAGCTTTCAATTTGTTCCTCTAACTTATGTTGCGTTTGGGTGAGTTTGTCTTCTTCGGTCTGGGTTTGTTGAATATGGGTCTGCAAATCTTGAATTTGTTGTTGAACCGTAGTTTTTAGCGATAGGGCTTGGGCTGCTAGATCATCGCGGCCGCCCTGCACTGCATCGCGAGCGTCTTGGTCGTACTGATCGACTCTTTGCTGCAACGACGCGACCTGCATCTCCAATTGTTTTTTTGCGGTAGCGACTTCCACAATATGGCGTCGGGTTTCCTGCATGGCATCTTGCATTTGCTCGTAGGAATATTCAATGGTTTCGGTGGGATCTTCCATGGCGTCCAAGGCTTTGTTGGCTTTGGCGCCTAAGATGGTTTTTACTCGATCTAGTAATCCTGCCATGATCTGACCTCCCTCTCAATAGTGCAACCTTGTTCAGTATACGGCACCTTTCGAAATTTCGGTAACAGATGGCGAAAATGGGTACTTTGAGATGCCTCCATGTTAGGTTCCGAGCACCATAACAGAGACCTCGGTGCCAGCCAAAATGGGTCCGGTATTTTCTGGAACCATCATTAAGGCAGTGGCATTAAGCCATGAAGTTTGAATTGCGGAACCTTGGTCCGGGCTTGGCACAATACCTGCCTTTCCCGAATCGTCGTATTCTATTCGGCACCGGACATAATGCCGACGGTCGGAGACTTCCGTGAAGTCCTGCAGTAACGGAAGGGCCACCATTAAACGTTGCCACCGACTATCACCTTGAAGTTGGCGAATCACAGGTCGGACAAACAATTCAAAAGTGACTAAAGCTGATACCGGATTGCCTGGCAAACCGAAAAATGGGGTGTGGCGATAATGGCCGTAGGCAATGGGTTTGCCGGGTTTCACATTTACTCGCCAAAAGTCTAAAGTGCCATGTTGGTCCAGTGCAGTTTTTACCAGATCAAAGTCCCCCACCGAGACCCCTCCCGAACTGAGAATCAGTTCATATTGAGCGGCTTGGTCGAGTCGTTCCACAATGGTCTGCAAATGGTCGGGAGCATGGGCCATCAGCACCGGTTGACCTCCGGCTTCAGCTACGACAGCATAAAGAGCATAGGCATTAGAATTGCGGATTTGGCCAGGGCCGGGCCGCTTGGAAGGATCTACAATTTCGTCGCCCGTCGAGATGATGGCCACTCGGGGTGCGGGATACACCGCCAAAGAGGTACGCCCCAATGTGGCCGAGATGCCCATGATTGCCGGGGTAATGCGCGTTCCCGAGCGTAATATGGTGTCGCCTTTGGCCATATCGGTTCCTCGGCGGCGAATGTTCAAACCGGGATTTGCGGGCCTCTTAATCAAAACGCGAGTCGGATGTCGCGAATCTTTTTCGGTCCATTCGACCTGTACGACGGCATCGGCATCTCTAGGCACAGGAGCCCCGGTCATAATTCGATAACACTGGTCTGAGCGGGTTAATGATTCGGGAACTGGGTGACCTGCTGAAATGGTGGCTACCACTTCCAAGGGGACTGGGTGGTCGGACCGCGCTCCCGCTACACTTTTAGCTTGTACAGCAAATCCGTCCATGGAGCTATTGTCAAATGGAGGGCTGTCCAAGTCTGAGACTATTGGTTCAGCTAATACACGACCTAACGATTCCTCCAATGATACGATGACGGGTGTAAGGGGTTTGGACAGAGCGCCCTTGATAACCCGACGTTGTGCCTCTTCCACTGATATCATGGCTTTAGCCTCGTCTTTGCAAGTATTGACAACATTTTAACAGACCTCGCTTGTTGACTACAGCCCATCCAACGGAGCCTGGTAATTCAGTTATTTTTCAGGAGAGCAAAGCAGGTTCGCGGTTATAGGTATGATACAGTGACCGCAGGCGCGTGGGTGCCGCATTGAAATTTCTTGAGGCACAAAAGGAGGGCGACATCGTGTTGCAACGTGTATTACGGTACTGGCAGGCAATATTGGCTGTGGTGGCAGCTGCAGTAATAGCTGTGGTATGGGGGACAGAGACACTGGCCCATAATGTGGCCGTCGCGTCAACCCATGTCGGTCCGACTCAATTTGTCGAATATGCTATGAATAATGGCAACAACGCGGTCTATGAAACCCCTTCGGCGGCCCATTGGGCAACCAAATGGACATTTAAGGCTCCGGTGCCGATTCAGCAAGCTTCGGTAGCAAATGGCGTGGTTTATGCGTCAAGCGATGGCGGGATATTTCCTGGACAAAGTGTTCACGGGTATATCTATGCATTAGGGGCTAAAACAGGGCGGCTCCTCTGGCGGCAAACCTTGAATAACATGTCGATGACTACCCCAGTGGTGGGAGATGGCTTGGTATTTGTCGGCAGTGGGTCGGGAGGATTTACCGCGGCGAATTTTGCCAAAGAAGATAACTTGAACGCGCGACACATTATCCGTGGAGTCGGTTTGAGTGGTGTCTACGCACTGAATCAAAAGACCGGGCAAGTAGTCTGGGAGTACTTGACTCGTGGGGAAGACATGCCTACCTTCGTTTTAAAGGGCAATACCCTTTTGGTGGCCAATGGCGATGGCAAAGTTTACTCCTTTGATGCGCGAACCGGGAAGAAGGAGTGGACCGTATCGATTGACTCTTACGTTAGCATGTCTTCTCCTACATATGCCAACGGGGTACTTTATGTCTCCGGAGCACATCCGTACGATCTCTATGCCATTGATGTGGCCACACACAAAATTTTATGGAAGGCTCCCATTCCGGGTGTGTTTGCAGGGAGTGACGACTGCTCGTTGGCGTTTGCCAATAACCACGTGTACGTGTTGGGGACGATTGGCAGTTGGGCTAAGCCGTCTTCTGTTGCGTTTGCCTTTACCACCGGCGGAGCCTTGGCCTGGCAAACGAATTTAGGGCAAGGCACCCTGCCCCTCAATATCGAGGCGGCGGCGCCCGTAGCCGTGGGCTCGACGGTATATTTCGGCAGTATGGTCACCAATACCGAGTATGCGCTCAACGCAGCAACCGGGGCAGTTAAGTGGTCTTTTCATGCCTCAGGCCCTATCTCTGAAGCTCCCGCATTGTTGGCTAACCGTCTCTACTTTGGCGACAGTAAGGGAACTTTTTACGTGTTAAAAGCTTCTTCTGGCCACATGATTGCTTCCAAGACAATGTCTGGCAGTATGTTTGCGGCGGATTATCCGGTGATCGTGGGACAAACCTTGTACCAACCAGACGATAATGGAGAGATTTTTGCTCGACCTTTGAATCAGGTGAAATGAACCACCGAATCCTAGAGCAACCGTCGACACAATGAGAAGTCGGGGGATAGCCTCATTTCTCATTGTGTTGTCCTAAGCAATCAATCTTTGGGATTAGGTGTGCCGCCATCTGCCTCCAAGCGTTCCATTAAAGCTTCTTGGATGCTGGGGACGGGATATGCCGGAGGTTTTGCCGGTTCCCAGTTCATTGGCGTCGGCAAGTTTTCCCGTTAGGTAAAGTCCAAACCGTCGGTCACCCGCCAAAATTCGGATATGTTGCGGCCGAGCGACAAAGGTTAGTAGGCCTGTACTCCGAGTTAAAACGTCCAAAAGGAAGCAACATGTGGATCGTCGATGGTATTAACAACGATTTACCAAAATCTGTTGCTTGCGCGTTCTTAGTTAGGAAGTCGAGGACCGTCTCCTGAATCCTTAAGGAATCATGTTTCGTACTGCAGACTTTGGAGGGATTGATGCTACGAATAAAACCATTACAACCCACAGGTTGTTCTGTGGTGGTCGTACCAATTCAGCAGTTCATCCAGACGTCCTATACCGTCTCCCTTTCCAAAGGTCCACTGGTCATGAGTGCCCCACATTTGCTGGGGACCAACCCTGCGCCCAGTTCGCACCATCATCACTTTTCCGAAAATGGAATGCCACGAAACTCAACGAAAGAACGAGTTTGCCCTTGGTTTACTTTGACTCAAACATTAAGCCCCACGCTATGCGTGGGAGAACTGAATAGGAGAAGCCGTGAGGCATGATGTGAAAGTCCTCCATTGCTATACTGAGAAATGGTTTCGCCAGCCAATTCTCAAGCAAAGGAGGACGGTGCCCGTGGGTGCCACTCGTCTGTCCCACACCCGCTGGGATTGCAGTTATCATATCATATTCATCCCGAAATATCGTCGAAAGACTTTCTTCAAAGAGGGCAGAAAGGAGATCGGGGAAATACTGAGGACGCTCTGTGAGTACAAGGAGGTAGAGTTGGTGAAAGGAAGCCTGAGTGCGGATCACGTGCATATCTCCGTGAAAATACCGCCGAAGCTAAGTGTGTCAGAGTTTAGGGGCTACCTCAAAGGGAAAAGTGCACTGATGGTCTTCGACCGTTTTCCGCAAATGAAGCAGGAGCGAGGGCGACATTTGTGGGCGCGGGGGTATTACGTGAGCACGGTAGGGGTCAACAAGGATGTCATCAGAAAGTACCTTGAGCAACAAGAAGAGGCGGATATCATCGAGGACAAGGCCAGTCAATAAACCCCTTTAGGGGTAGCCAGAGAAGAGGCCGGCGAAATCACGCCTTGAGGCGTAGCAAGCATCATGCCCTTATAGGGCCAAATTCAAGCCACCCGTTGAACGGGTGGTGTCGTGTGCGACCGGCAGGTCGCTTCTCTTGCTAGTGAAAGTCTAGTCCCTGCTAGTTTCCTCGTTCAAGTGGGGTAGCCAATAACGGCAGGGTGTCC
>JAJZZP010000034.1 GCA_021797515.1 Bacillota bacterium
AGATCCAGCATAAGACGTACGTGGCCTAACGGCTCGGCGCAGCGGTCGTAGAACCAGGAACTTCTAGAGGGTGACCTCAGAAACCCCCGCCTCACCCCGTTAGGGTCAGGCGGCGGGAGAGTTCATGAATTGGCGCTGTTGACCGATGTGGCAGATATTTTAACTAACGCGTGGAAGTAGTGTGAAGTTGGTTTTGGAACCGCTCTAGGTGGTTTTCTGGAGCGGTTTTTTGTGCACAATGGCAATGGTGCCATAAATTGAGCGAGGGTCTTGTAACAACTTTGCAATGAAAGTAGTGTATAGTAGGTCATCGGACAAGTGTGACAAGTGCCGCGTGCAAGGACAGAAAGGATGGTTGTTCGGATGAAAACGAAGGCGATGGCTTTAGGATTGATGGCGGCAGGAATGACAGCCGCAGTAGCGGGTTGTGGCACAAATGCTTCAAGTTCTGCGGCCCACGATGTGGCCACTGTACAAAAGCAACCGGTGACTACGGCCCAATTGGCGAATTTTGTCGCGATGACAGAGTTTTTTCAAGGTTCTACCCTGCCCAATAACAAACAAGAGAAAGCGTTAGAAGTGAAGGCGCTGGTCCAACAAACGGCCGTAAACCAGTGGGCTCTGGCCCACCATTTAATCACGATGAAATCAGCCACCAACCAGGCCAGTAAACTGATCAAAACTCAGATTGAGTCACAGGTGGGGGGAGCCAAGGGATTGGACCAATTGCTAAAGTCCAAGCATTTAGCATTTTCCACCCTGCAAACTTACGTGACTCAACAGATGGTAACCCAAAGTGCCTTCACCTATGCCACCAAAAAAGTCAAGGCGCCGACGACTGCGGCTGAAGAGCAGTATTACGCCAAAAATAAAGCGCAGTTCACCAACCCACAACAGGACGAGATTAACGATATCGTGGTAAAAACCAAGGCGACCGCAGATAGTTTGCTGTCGGATCTTCAACACGGAGCTAATTTTGCGCAATTGGCCAAGAAAAATTCCATCTCTTCGACGGGAAAAAGTGGAGGAAATTTGGGATATTTGCCGGTTAGCCCCCAGGGGGGCATGTCGCTTCCCATGTACCAGGCCGTATTATCCATGAAGGTCGGTCAGTTTAAGGTTTTCCAGGGAAGCCAAGGATATCACGTGATTGAGTTGCAGGCGACGAAACCTTCGACCGTAACGCCATTTTCTCAAGCTCAGAGCCAAGTGAGTTCGTTGTTACTACAGCAATCTCAAGACAACGTGTACCAAGCTTTTGCTAATAAAGTGGAAAAGTCGATGAAAATAACGATTAATAAATAGCGATCAAATTTTTGTTGTCTATTTGCTCTATCTTCAAGTATTGAGCTCGGTCTATACTAAAGAGTAATACTAGGACAAAGGCGGGATAGGGATGCAAGAAGGTTTGAATCGTCGTAGTCAACGTATTACTCAGGGAGCGGAACGGTCGCCAAATCGAGCAATGTTAAGAGCGCTCGGATTTGGCGACTCCGATTTTTCCAAGCCGATTGTGGGTATTGCTAACGGGCAAAGTACTATCACCCCGTGCAATATGGGTCTAGGAAGACTTGCCGCTGCTGCGGAGAAAGCTGTCCATACAGCGGGAGCCATGCCGCAGATGTTCGGGACCATTACCGTTAGTGACGGAATTTCCATGGGTACTGAGGGCATGCGATATTCTTTAATCTCGCGCGAAGTCATTGCGGACTCCATCGAAACGGTCTGCGAGGCGGAGAGTGTAGACGGGGTATTGGCAGTAGGTGGCTGCGACAAAAACATGCCAGGTGCTATGATGGCGTTGGCACGCATGAACATTCCTGCCATCTTTGTTTACGGGGGGACCATTAAGCCGGGTCATTACCAGGGCCGAGACTTGACCATTGTGAGCAGCTTTGAAGCCGTGGGCGAACATGCGGCAGGGAAGATTTCCGATGAAGAACTTTATGAAGTGGAACGGCATGCCTGCCCCGGGGCAGGGTCCTGTGGAGGCATGTATACCGCGAACACGATGTCGTCGGTAATTGAGGCCATGGGGATGAGTCTTCCCTATTCATCAACGATGGCCGCAGAGGATCAAGAGAAGGCCGACAGCGCCTGGGAATCGGGGACAGTACTGGTGCAAGCTATCGCTAGTAATTTAAAGCCTCGTGATATTATGACGCGCAAGGCCTTTGAGAATGCGATCGCCGTAGTGATGGCGCTTGGAGGATCTACCAACGCGGTTTTGCACTTATTGGCGATTGCCCACGCGGCCGAGGTGCCCCTGGCTATTGAAGATTTTGAATATATTAGAGAGAAGATTCCGGTTCTCTGCGATTTGAAACCCTCAGGCCGGTTTGTGGCGACGGATTTGCACCGGGCTGGAGGGGTTCCCCAAGTAATGAAAATGCTATTAGTTCATGGCTTGGTGCACGGAGATTGTTTGACCATTACGGGACGAACCGTAGCGGAAACATTGGCGAACGTGCCTGAACGGCCGCGGCAGGATCAAGAGGTCATTCGGCCATGGGAGAATCCAGTCCATGAAACAGGTCATTTAGCCATTTTGAAAGGCAATTTAGCAGAAGAAGGAGCAGTTGCCAAAATTACCGGGATTAAGTCCTCGTCCATTACTGGCCCAGCGCGCGTATTCGATTCGGAGCAAGATGCTCTGAAGGCAATCTTAGACCATCGGATTCACGCTGGCGATGTGTTGGTCATCCGTTATGAAGGACCTAAAGGCGCCCCAGGAATGCCGGAAATGTTGGCTCCCACATCCGCCATTATAGGTTCCGGAATGGGTGACAGTGTCGGATTGATTACAGATGGACGTTTTTCCGGGGGAACCTACGGAATGGTTGTCGGGCACGTGGCGCCAGAGGCGTTTGTCGGGGGAACTATTGCCTTGGTGGAAGAAGGAGACTCCATTACCATAGATGCGGAACGGAGGCTCCTGCAACTGAATGTGTCTGACGAGGAGATTGCCAAGCGACGGGCCGCGTGGGCTCCGCCAGTCCCTCGAGCTACTCGAGGGGTAATGGCTAAATATGCTAAGCTCGTCTCGAGTAGCAGTGTGGGGGCGGTTACAGATTAGTCCAGGCCTTATGCATCTCGTCGAACGCGGTTGCATCCATCGGCAAATTACGCTGTTCTAGAAATTGGCTTAGGGCCTTCTTGCTTTCGGGCGAGCGGCCCTGAGCCAATTTGAATTTGGCTTCAAAGCGTACTACGGTTAATCGGGCGATACCCAATCGTGATAAGTCGTCACGGTAAAAAGAGGTATCGGTCACAGGATGGAACGACTTATCCGGTTCATAGTGGGGGACGAGGTTGTCAAGCACCCGGGTCACCCTGGTTCGGGGTGGTAAAGGTCTGAGCAGGGCAATAGAACACCACCGCACGAAAATGCAGGGTTGCGTTTCCTGCATAGTCGCGATCCACTAAAGCATGGGGAGTGAATGCTAACGGTGATCAATGAAAAAAGTACATTCGGGATGACTTTGCAGCGCTTGGAAAGTCGTATCATCCTGTACTAAATGTAAATCAAACCGCCTAGGCATGTGGGATCTGATGAGGGGTAGTATTGAAATGGCAGCAGCATGACCACTGGGTACCCTCCGGCATCAACAGCAATGCATTTGCCATGAAAGTTTTCCGAGACAAATTGGTCGATTTGAGATGGAGTGACGGCAGGATATGATGAACTTTGGTACAAGTCCCACACCTCCAAGAAATGTTCTTCTCAGTATAGTGTAATCTATGCTAACGGGATGAGGTTCGTCAACGGCCTTGGTATATTAGTGTTAGAGAGAAGGGACTCTATGGATCCAGATAGTGGGACGGAGCAATATAATCAAAAAGTTAATACCTGGAATGGAATTTTCAAAGCGATGGCGCTTCGTTTGGTGAACCCCTTTTTAGGGATTAACCTGATACGGTTGGGGGCGCCAAATATCGATTTGGGAATATTGGATGCGGTTCCCTCGATTGCTGGTGGCGTGGCCGCCCTTTTGGGCACTCCGTGGTTGTCAAGGCGCCGAGATCCGCATCGCACGACTATGCGCTTATTTCTTCTGGCTCGTGGCTTTTATCTGGTGTTTGCCCTTATTGATGTCTTGGATAGAGGCCCGGGCGTGGCCGCGACTTGGATGTTGCTTGCCATCGTTGCCATGGATATGCCCTCGGCTCTGGCTACACTGTCATGGCAAAGCATGACTACGCAAATGTTTTCGGCTCGTACTCGTGTGACTGCCGTGATGTGGCGACAATGGGGAATGAACTTAGTCGGGCTGGTTACCGTGATTATCGGAGGAGTTGCCATCTCCAGTGATCCGAGTGTGCACGGTTATATTGTGCTTTATACTGTGGCCGCAATCTTTGGATTTGTCGAGGTGACGATTTACCGAAAGTTTCGGGTGATCGGAATGGCTCCTGTGATGCCTGGTAATTGGATGGAAGTCGTCCCGCGCTTAATGAAACAAACGCCATTTCGCCGGTTTGTGATTGCGGGCGTAATGTTTTATTTCGGTTGGCTTATGCTGTGGCCAGTAGCCTTAAGGTATCAAGTGTCTGATGTCCATGCGACTAACGGATGGATGGCGATTTATTCCGCAACCAACGCGATTTGTACGATGATTGCGCTGCCAATATGGCGGAAAATGAGTCAAAAGTCGTCCGCAGGGCAGTTGTTGGCGGTTGCCGCGGGATTAATGGCGATTACCCCCTTTATCTATAGCTTTTCACCTTCCCTCCAAGGTATTATCCTCGCTAACATTACCGGAGGACTCGCTGGCGCGGGCCTCAACCTGTTGTTGTTTGTACGGCTAATGGAGGTGGTACCGGAGGGAGACCGGCTGTTGGCGGTGGGAGCTAATACGGCCATGACAGGGTTGGCCGGAGCTGCCGGGGCGCTTAGTGGTGTCGCCTTGTTGGCGTTTGGGCCGGTGGCATTGCCTTCAGCGATATCGACGGGAGTGCGCATTCTCGGGGCGGGTTTGTTTTTTTGGAGTATCCAAGTGCAGAGGCGACATTGGATGGGACGGCAGGTTTCAAGCTAAGTTGTTGAGGAGTAGGAGAAGGTTCCAAGATATGATACCCTGTGCGCAAGCTATTGCCACACCGAGCGAAAGGCAGGATGACGGTTGCTGAAGGCGAATGAGAAGATTATCGCTCAAAAAACCACAATTGCACAGTCGTTTATTTCCCGATTTATGGGATTGATGGGCCGACGGGAAATTCATGATGAAGCCTATATTTTTCCTGGAACTAACGCGATCCATACTTTTTTTATGCGCATACCGATTGACGTCATTTATGCGACGCGTCAGGGTGAGGTGGTAAAAGTCGTCCATCGCATGGAACCGTGGCGGGTTGGTCCCTGGATAAGAAAGGCCTGGTGGGTCGTCGAATTAGAGGCCGACGGGGCTGTTGGCATAACAACGGGCGAAATTTTGGAGGGCGGACCTTGGAGTTCAGCGCCAACAAAAAATACAGGCTATTAATTCTAGCCTGTATAAAAATGGTCGGACTGGCGGGATTCGAACCCACGACCTCTACCACCCCAAGGTAGCGCGCTACCAAGCTGCGCCACAGCCCGATGACGAGCTTTAGTATACCAGATGCCGAAGGATAATTCAATGTCATCTACTACCGCAAGCTAAAGCACGCCATAGTGCCAAGCTAGAAAGCCGTTGATTACAAAAGGTAACAAAAACGCTGGGGGAGGCTTATCTCTTGCAGTGTTTTTACGGGTCATCGATAGGTAATGCGCGGATCTACCAACCCATACAGCAAGTCCGCCAGCAAATTGCCCAGGACGGTCAACACGCCGACAATCATTACGGTAGCCAAGATGATCGGATAGTCCCGCTGAAACGCGGCATTCCAGGTTAAGAGGCCGATACCGGGATAGTTGAAAATTAATTCGATTACCAGTGCGCCGCCGAACAATCCCGGAATCGACAGGCCGAATAGGGTAATAATAGGGAGCAACGAGTTTTTCAAGGCGTGCTTGAACAGCACCATAAATTCGCTCAGGCCTTTGGAACGTGCGGTGCGGACATAATCCTGAACCATAGCATCCATGAGCGAAGAACGCATAAACCGCGCCCAGGAGGCGACCGTCGACAACACCAGCACCGTGATTGGTAATGTCGCGTGCATGATAAAACCGCCAAATCCCCCGGGGCCGTTGGGATTGGATATCCCGCCGGAGGGAAACCATCCGAGGTTGACGGCAAAAATCATGACAAACAAAACGCCAAGCCAAAACACCGGCATCGACCACAAAAAAAAGGTAATGGTGGTAATCACATGATCAAACCAACGCCCTTGATAATACCCTTGGATAGTGCCCAAGAACACAGCCAGCAAATGGGCTAAGATGATGGCAACGGAAACAAGTTCCAATGTGTGTGGCAAATAGGTGCCAATCACCTGAATGACCGGCTGGTCAAATGTGTAGGAATATCCAAAGTTTCCGTGCACCAGGTGCCAGATCCAAATCCCAAATTGCACATAAAGTGGCTTGTTCAGGCCCAAGGAGCGGTTGATGGCAGCGATTCGGGCTGGTGTGGAATGCTGTCCCAATAGGGATTGGGCTGGGCCGCCGGGGACAATGTGGATTAAAAAGAAACTTAGCAAAGCGAGGAAGAACAGCGACGGAATCGCTTGCAGCAGTCGTCGAAACGTATATACCAACATAGTTGTGAGATCCCCCCTCTCGCATTAAAATCGGCTGTCTATGGCTCCGCGCAACGCCTCAGAAACGAAGTTGATCGAGAGCACCGTCCACAGCAGAGCAATTCCAGGTGGGTAAATCAGCCACCAGGCGTTTTCATACATGTACGACATCGAGTTAGAGAGCATGGTGCCCCAGTTGGGTTCCGGCGGGGGTAGCCCCAGTCCTAAAAAGCTCAACGTGGCAATGGTAATAATGGCCCCAGCAATTTGAAATGTGGTGGCTACCATAACCGTCCCCAGTACGTTGGGCAGGAGTTCTTTTATCATAATGTGAAAGTTGTTGGCGCCAAAGGCACGTGACGCTTCTACGTAGTCACGTTGTTTGATGGAAAGCACTTCGGAACGTACTAATCGGGTCACGCCAAACCAAGAGGTAATAGCCAAAACGAAAATTAACTCGACAGGGCTCGGTTGAAACGTCACATCCAAGAACAGCAGAAGAAAGAGCGTAGGGACCGACAAGAATATGTCGATAACCCGCATTAAGAAATTGTCAAGCCACCCTCCAACTAATCCGCTGATCAGCCCATAGGTCACACCGATAATCATAGAGGCAATTGCAGCACTAAACCCGACGATTAGTGACAAACGTCCTCCATACATCATCCGTGACAAGTAATCGCGCCCCAGATCGTCAGTTCCCAAAAGGTGGCGGGCACTGGGAGGGGCCAGCAGATCGGTAACATTCGTGGTCAGAGGGCTAACATGGTAAAAGAAGGGTCCCACAAAGGAAAATAACACAATCGAAACAATACCGATAATTCCCACCCAGGCCATGGGATTGCGAAAGAATAAGTGTACCGCTCGGGAGGTGCCGAGAGAAGATTCGGATATTTCTTCCGGCACTACGGTATTGCTTGGTTGAACAGCCATAACATCACCCTTCGACAGTGAAGACGGACCCAATCTTTATGACTGGGTCCCCTTAAGCTCGATGTTACTTAGAGACCCACCAATATTGCGGTGAAATCCCTTGGTTAAACGGATTTGCATACTTAACGGTGCCGTGCACCGTGTTGGCGGTGAGGTAGTAATAAGATTGGTAAGGTACGAACAGTATAGGCAAATCTTTGCTGACGAAGGCCTGGAAGTTATATAACGCTTGTAGTGATTCGGCTTCGGTTTTGTAAGGCTGATGGGTCAAGGCAATTAAGTGAACCATCTGCGGATTGGAATAGCCTTGGCTATTTAAGCCAACGCCTGGGGTGCCAAAGAGACCGCCACCGGTGGGGTACGATCCACCCCAAGAGATGCCGCCGTAGTCCTCCATGTTCCATTGATCATTGGTCAATGCGACGATAGTGCTAAACGATTGCGGCACCAATGTCACCTGGATGCCCTCTTGGGCCCATCCTTCCTTAAGCAAAGTGACCTCCTGAACAAATGCGTTGGACCCGCTAGAATAGTCTAGGGTGAACTTCATCTGTTGGCCATTCTTTTGCATCATCCCGTTCACTTCATGCCAGCCATTATCCTCCAGCAATTTCTTTCCTTGTGCTGGGTTGTATGGATACAGCAATTTCAAGTTGGGGTCATAGAAAATAGTTTTGGGTGTGGGAAGTACGATGCCGTCTTCGACAATACCGTTGCCTTGGAACGCTGCGGTGTTGATAGCGGGTTGGTTAATTCCGTATTGCAGTGCTTGGCGCACATACAACTGATCGAAGATGTTGCTAACGCCATTGGGAGCATTTTGGCTGGCCTGTTTATTGCCATGGTTCATGTTGACGATGACGTCATTGTAGCCCAATGGGGTGAAAAGGCTAAACTTATAGCCTGCGACCGAGTTCCGTTCTTTGTACAGCGAGTTGGGCAAGTACCCGAATTGAATGGCGCCGGTCTTGATGGCAGCAAATTCTGCGGTATTGCTGGTCTCATATTGGAAAATGAGTTTGGAGACATAAGCTTTATGGCCATTATAACTGGGGTTAGGCTTAAACACCCAGGATTGGCTGGCAGTGGCAGAAACTAGTTTGAAAGGGCCGTCGACGACCTGGTAGGCCGGGTTGGTGGGGTTGGTGGCGATTTGTCCCAACCATACCAATTCTTGGTGCATTTTGCTAGGGGTGCTGGTGCCGTATTTGTCAAAGGTCGCTTTAGGCAATGGGGTGAAGTCAATCAATCCGTTGTAGATAAACCATTGTTGGTTAGCTGGTTGATTCAGAGTAACCGTAAACTTGTGGAGGCCATCAGCGACTACACTCTTGACCCCACTCGGGATGTCTCCTGTGCCAGCACCCACATAAGGCCATGGAGCCGGTGCGTTTTTGGCGGATGCACCTTGAATTATGTGCCAGGTAAAAAGGACGTCGGTGGAAGTTACCGGGGTTCCGTTGGACCATTTATATTTAGGATTCATGGTGACGGTGTATTGAGTTCCAGATGCGTTGGGGGTAATCGCTGAGGCAATCGATCGGGAGTAGTTGATGGAGCCGTTGCCGTTGAGGCTAAATAGGGGTTTGTACATCAGATCTTGAATCCACGAGTTGTAAAGGCTGTCCTGCAAGCCATTCATTAAAGGGAAATACCAGTTTACGTTAGTGTCTGCCGGCAGGGCCGTGACGATGGTGCCTCCATACTGCGGTGTTGTCGATTTCGGTGTTGCTGAGGGGCTAGTGGAACTGCCACATCCCGCCAATGCTAAGCTCGAGGCTAGTAGCAAACCGGAAGCCAGAGCTACGGAATTGCGCTTCAAGCGATCTCCTCCTTATTTTTACGCAATCAAACTATCTCAAGGCGTCAACCTTGCCATATACTTCGACAAGGAAAGTAAAATTCCTGCCTGAACAATCAAGGATTTAACGAAAAGTCAACATAAGTTTTGCTGAAATTTTAATTAAGTAAATCACTACTACATTAAATATGAATATCGTGAACCAGTGCCTTGGTCATTGCTCGCAAGTGATCGGGAGTGCTAGGGAACACAGCGTAAGGATGTCCAGCAGCCGCCCATACAGTGGGATATTGCCATAGGTTGGAGTCCATTACCGTGGTGAGCGGGCTAGCATGGCCAATAGGGGGAACTCCTCCGATGGCATAACCGATATTTTCTTTAACCCAGTCGGCATCGGCACGTTTCAAAGGTTCCTGAATAATTTGGGCGGCTTTGTTCAGATCAACGCGGTCTTTACCGCTAACCAAAAACAAAAACGCTTGGTTTGAACGCTGACCCTTAAATACCAAGGATTTGACAATTTGGCCCACGGTACAGCCAATAGCGCGGGCTGCTGCTTCTGCAGTATGAGCGGTCTCTTGTAGCTCTTGAACCACGTCGGGATGTCCAAATTGCGTCAGCACATTTTGTATGCGCTGCGCGCTCGCCTTCAGCATTTTGCCTGCCTCCTGTTTAACATGGTATGCCTGGAGGGCGGCAATGTCCATGAACGCTTTTTGCTTACGACGCCAGGCAATACGCTATGATGATGAACCATTGGTATCACCATGGCAGTAGCGGTGAATATCTCTGCCCTTGTCGGCTAACGTATAATGGGAAAAGAGGGTGGCCACACCTTAACGCTGTTGCGCAAAAGAGGTTTGACAAGTCATGGGTTATCGAGACGAGATGGATGCAGTTCGTCGGCAATTGTTTGATCAATATTGGCCCCGAATTCAGTCGCTGGTGGAGCGGCGCATTCTAAATCAGGGGCAACCGTTGACCGGAGTTCAGGTGGAAGCCTATGCGCTCTACATGGAGGAAACCTTTCATCTCGGTACTGTGGATCGGCAGCGGTTACAACGGGCGGCCGATTTAGTGGCACTCCAGGTGCTAAACGAAGCGCCCAGTGGGTGGCTGACTGTAGAGGACTGTGGTCGGTTGTCGCCGATAGCCTTCGAACGGGTTGTGGCGCAATTGTTTTTGGCGTCCGGTTATCGTCCTACCATGGCTAAGCCTCGTACTGTGGAAGGACTTCATGTGTGGCAATTTGCCAAAAATGATGCGGCTGTGATTGGCGTGGTGCCTTTGAAAATGGTGCCGTCCTCTGCCATTGTGCGTCGCCTACAGACGGAACCGGAGACCATTGTGGTCGTGACCCCGGGTGTCGCTAGTGCTGCGGTCCGAAACCTGTGCCGTCAAGGGACAGTCCAATTAATTGATGCGCAGGCCCTAGCAGCGCTGCTGGATAAATATCCTGTCAGCCGAACACTCATCACGGACTAATGGAATCGGAACGAGGAGGTAAAAATGTGGAAGACAAAATCTTGAACGAAAGGCAAATTGCAGAAATATTAGAGGGGCTGGCAACCGAGGGTATTTATTGGGCAAGGAATGACTATGACAAAAAGCGGTATCAGAGGATACGCGATTTGGCCTATCAATTAGGCGCAGAAACTGTGGAGAATACCACCCCGGTACCTCGAGTACCGGTTACCCCGAAAATTGGGGTGGATGGTGCGGTGTTTAACTCCCTTGGGCAACTGCTCGTGATTCAACGGCGGGACTCGGAACTTTGGGCTATGCCAGGCGGAGCGGTGGAAATTGGGGAGGCGCCGAGTTCGGCAGTATCCCGTGAAGTTTTAGAGGAAACCGGGATCCAAATGAAGCCAGAACGTGTAGTGGGGGTGTTTGACAACTGGATGGATCGCCGCGAACTAGCCCATCACCTGTATCACATCGTGATTGCTGGTACTGCGATTGGTGGCAAGATTATGGTACAACAATCTGAAGTTTTGTCCGCCACATGGGTTGATCGAAATGCACCTCTAAATCCCAATCAATTTCATCCGGGACATTTTGAGCGGTTGCAGCATGTTTGGCAGGGCGATGTAGGGTATCTTGATTAGCGTGTGTCGATCTCATGAGGAAGCAACTGGATCCTTTGCAATAAGCGTAGCCATCTTTTGGGGACATCGCGCTGCAATCGGAGTACATCTCGGGCCGCATAAAATCGGCTGAGCCGGAGCAGCCAGCCAAAGAGAATGTTATAGAGGCCGATCATGGCGGCAAGCGACAGGAAGGTACTGTCCCGACTGGTTCCTAGACAGAGGAGGACACACAATGACTAAACCAGCGCACGAGCACTAGCGATGGCAACGTGGCGGCTAGAAGCGATATCGACCATTTGCTCAGCTCTTGCCACCAGGTGATGTGTAATACGCAAAAGATTAGCCATAGGAAATACAATACAATGACCCCAAAACCGTGCCAAGAAGAATCCCGAGCAAGCCATATTCCGTAGCTAAGGCCAGCGACAAGCCGAGTTTCAACACACTGCCTACGATGGCATGATAGGATTCTAATCACAGTCTGCCTATACCTCGGAGAAAGGTCGTGCCGATGCCTGCCAGGTTGTTAACGTTGTAAGTAATCAGCAGCAATCCTACAATGAGGAAAAATTGGGGATACCGGTGTCCCAGCCAAAAATACTTCAGCAGAGAACTGGTTGCGGCGAGGAGTCCCGAGAGGTTCAATGTGGCTAATGCCAAATAATGGCTTGCATCCACCCAGTGCGCACCAATGAGATCTTGGAGACTCTTGTTGGGCTTCCCAAACGGAGAACACGGGGAGCAGCGCGGAACGAGAAATTTAAGGGAAATCGTCGGGACAATTGTGCCAGTTTATTGTCCAGTTGATAGACTCCTGCTGCGGAAGCCTTGACACATAAACCAATCTCAATCCTGTCGGTTTCGTTGTTGATTTGGTTGGATAGGCGATTGATTTGAATCCAACCCCCAAATGCCAGGAGAGATTTGACAAACTGTTTGGGAATCCTCAAGGGATTGATAATGGGCCAATAACCTAATCACCGAACCCTGAGTATCAAGTAGATCAGGGTGGCGCCAAACCATGAGATGTACTTGACAATAACAAATGCATAAAGTCCTCAATGCAGACTGAGCGCGGCCAATAAGACGAGCTAGTTGGCGATCTGAAAAATGACATTCAATGTCGATACTAGACGCGACCGTTGTTGGGCGATGAGGAGGGAGCCAAAAACACTAAGTACCTGAGAGAGAAACAGATAGACGTAGACCCACCAAAACAAGGATTGGGCGATATGGCTGTCTGCGATTGAGAGATGAAAACAACCGCCAAACCGTGGTGCCACATACACAGCAGCGGAGCTTAATAGCACACCCATAAACGTATATAACAGGAGGCTGGTGGTAACTCAAACATTAAGCCCCACGCTATGCGTGGGAGAACTGAATAGGAGAAGCCGTGGGACATGATGTAAAAGTCCTCCATTGCTATACTGAGAAATGGTTTCGCCAGCCAATTCTCAAGCAAAGGA
>JAJZZP010000102.1 GCA_021797515.1 Bacillota bacterium
CGGGCCGCAAAGTGGACGACGAGACCATGAACGCGCTCAACATCGAACGCCAGACCTTTCATGGGGAGTGGAATTATGTGGTCAAGCCGCAACCCCAATCATAAACTTTATTATTGCGTACCGCCTTAAACTCGTTGCTTAGCCATTCCCGGACCTGCGTCGGGCTCTGCCGAACGCCCGACAACGCCTTCAATGGTCACAGAGCTACAACGTCCATGAATTTCCTCAATTGTTGTTCGCGAGAGGCATAACTTCGGATGCCGTTAGACCATATTCCCCAAGTAGATGGTCAACGATGCGTTCAGCGGCATGCCCGTCGCCATAAGGGCTCCCTCGAGCATAACGAACGTGCCCATTGAGGGTTTCCATCGCAACGTCTATAATACGGTCACGGTTGTGCCCCACTAAATAACCGTAACCTCCAGAAACTACCTCGGGTCGCTCAGTTTCCTCCCGAGCTATCAACAAGGGAATTCCTAAAATTGGGGCTTCTTCTTGAATGCCACCCGAATCGCTAATCACGAGGTCTGCCGTGTTCAAAAATCCGATCCAACTTTCATATTCCATGGGCTCGATGATTTCCACCTGACCATGGGATAAAAATTCGTGGGCAGCCTGCACAACCACAGGATTGGGATGTAATGGCAGGAATAATTCAATATCTGGATATTGAGCTAAGGCGCTCAAGGCGGTAAAAATTTGCGGTAGATAGGGATGATTCTCTCTGCGATGAATTGTGGCTACAATCCGACGTTGTTTTCGTTGTTTAGGCCAAGCATTACTGTCATGGGGGGCATGAACAATCGTGGTTAAGGCATCGACTATAGGGTTTCCAGTAACATAAATTTTGCCTGGTACTCGTTCACTGGCAAGATTTGCTGCTGCATGATCTGAGGGTGCAAAGTTCCAGTGACTGAACGTGGCGATGATCCGTCGAAAGGTTTCCTCTGGAAAAGGGGTTTCCCGTAAATACGTACGCAGTCCAGCCTCCACATGGCCCACCGGAATTCCGCAATGAAAAGCTGACAACGCCGTTGCCACCGCCGTTGCTGTATCTCCTTGAACGATCACCGCATCAGGGTGTTCTATCTCGAATACTTGTGTCATGGTTTCGAGTAAATGGGTCTCCAGTTCAATTAAAGTTTGGCCAGCTACCATAAGATTCAGTTGGTAAGACGTAGTTATTCCAAATCGTTCCATAATCGAAGGCATCAAATCCGTATGTTGGCCTGTATTAACCCCCAGATACGAGATCGTTGGGATAGTGCTCAGGATCTTAGCTATCGGTGCCAATTTAATAGCTTCAGGCCTCGTTCCAAATACCAACGCAACTTTCGGCATCATGGCGTATCCTCGACCTCCTGTTGAGTCCGCAATATCGCGCGAAAGCAGCGGAGATGGCCATCCGGGGACGTTAAGCCCCCGGAGCGGATGGAAAAATCCACCGGCCCCGCAAATTTCAATCCGGCAACCCTAATTGCATATTGAAAAAACGCCATATTTACCGCCGGATAGTCAAACGTAAGAACCATTAGACCTTGGGATTTCATTACACGCCTGAATTCCGTCAGGGCCCGCAACTGCTCTTCCTGAGGAAGATGTTCAAGAACGGATAGGCAAAAAACTCGATCCATTACCCGAGACCCGTAGGGCAGTTCCAAAATCGACGCAAGATCACAACGAAGGCGGGAGCGATCTACTATTTGCAGAACTTGGAATGCGTCATTACCTAAGTCTTCTTTTATCTCTTGTTGCATAGCACACCAGTCTCTGATGCGAGGATCTATGTCGCAAGCGTACGTAAGGCGGCAATGACTAGCTAGCCAAAACTTAAAGGGATGGGATATACCTGAGCCAGCGTCCAAGACATCCAGCGAGCTGCCGGCGAAATTTTCTGCCCATTGATATTCATACGGCCGACTCCACCACATGGATGGCAGAGGCACTATTACGGTCTCGGTTTTCGCATCCGAAGTAAGAACAAATCGACTGACCCACTGCTCTTCCATATGACTACCTCCCAACCCCCGACGGAAATCCGTAAACTCTTTCCAATGCTTCAGTCCACGCCCGTTGCCAACGTTCCTGCCTAAAACTCAGAGCCGATTCATAAGCATGTTGGGATAACTGATTTCGCAGTTCCCGATCCCAAATAAGGCGGTTAATCGCTTGACTAATGGCATCAACACGGGGGGCGACGAGAAGACCGTTGTATTCAGAAAGGATAAGATTGGTTAGCCCGCCGACATTCGTCGCTACTACGGCGCATCCTGAAGCCATGGCCTCCAGACACGATAAAGAGGTTCCCTCGCTGTACGAAGAAGGGATCACCACAATGTCGGCTAAACGATACAGTTCGGACATCTTCTCGAATGGCGTGGTTATGACTTCGACACGATCACGAAACGCCAGCGCTGCGATTTCCGATTCGAAGTGAGCATTATAGGGTCCGTTGTTCTGATCCACACTCATGATAAAACGAGCATCAGGATGCACGTCGACCAACGTCTGCACGGCATCTAGAAACAGATTAATACCGCGCGCTGGATCGAGGCGTCTAGGGAAGAGTATTACAGGTGGCCCCAGGCGAGGAGACACCGGGGGTTTAAATTCGTTGACATTGACAAAATTGGGAATGACGGTAATTTTGTGGGCTAGCGATGGATACACAGCTCGAATCACATTAAGGAAATTATAGTCGACCGAGATAACTTCCTGCGCCTGTTCCAAAGCCATTCTTGAGGATTCAAGTTGGGTACGGACGTCCAAACCCGGCGCATCCCACCACACACCGTGCGAAACCACCAAAGAATAAGGGCGATAAGCAATTGGTTCTTGCATAATAGACAGATACAGGCATCGAGTGGTTTGATGATGTATCGATTCCATCGCCGCCAAAAGACTCAGCCGGGCCAGACCATGACCATGGATGGCGATGCCATCGATAGTCTTTACCCAGTCCGAATTCCCATTTTGGTGCACGTCGACCGTGAATCCTGCGGTCCTGGCCGCTTGAATTAAGGCCCACGCCATCCGTTCCAAACCACCGACCACCGGACGAGTGCCGTCCCAAGTCAGGAGATTCGGCATAATGATAGAAAGTTTCATCAGTTACTCTCCTTTCCCCTCAAACCAACCCGGACTCGCCAATGGTATCCACGGCTCGAGCGTGACCGTGGTAGACAGCACGCTTTCCGTGTGCGGTTGAACGTGGCCATATACGGCCAAATCCCTTTCCCGATAGAACAGATATTTGGAGAGATGCTCCTCCCCGCGTGCCCAACCGTAATGTTGTACCCGCAGGTGACTATAGAATGTTACACGGTCTCGATAGGATACTGGGAATCTGCCGCAGTGAATGGGCTGCGCCATCCAGACCGGTGCCAGCATTTTGTCGTAGCGCACCATGAGGGGGGAAAACCGGTTCCAAGGATTCCAGGCGCCGTCGATGCGTATTTGATCCATGCTTTTCCAGAAATCAAAAATCCGAAAAGCAACCGCATCGAAGTCATTTTGATTCACTAGTTTTGGCAACTCAACCAAGGCACGATCTTCAAGCAATTCGTCAGCGTCCAATGCCAAAATCCAATCGGGTTCCTCGTAACCCACGAGTTGCCACAAATGTTGGCGGAGAGCTGCTTCATCTTTCTGAAACCACGGAAAATCCCCACGGTAATACCGAACCTTGCCATAAGTGTGGCACAACCATGCAGTTTCATCTGTTGACGCATCATCATACACCACAGTACAATCGGTTAATACCGATAGTTGATCCAAAACCTGCCTCAGCCACCGAGAGGCCTCATTATGCACGGGTAACATCGATACAATGCGCGACATTGCCAAACCTCCAATCGTTGGTTCACCTGATTATTAAAATCCATATTTTACCAATCCAGTCTCTAATTACTTTATGAGGTGGAATCCTGCCAGGTGCACGCCCTGCTAAAAATCTTTACGATTGGATCGATGTACGAGCATTCTATTCAACTTTCACGTGTTGGCACGCTTAGATAGGCGACGCCACCATGGCGTTCGGACCACAACGGGATCCGGATCCTCGTCCTGGGCACTGTGTATAGCATTTCCGCGAATTCGCGTAAGGCTTGAGAAGCGTTCTGTTCGCAGCACAGGAATTAAGGGCGTGGTTGCCGAAATGGCAAAGCACCCGAAACAAGATACCTCGGTCATTGCCAACCAACGCCCTTGTTGTGGGAATGCCACTGAAAAGACCCGTGTAATCGGTGCCGCTGTGGCATATATCTCAACCGTTGTAGCATCAGTCGAGATCGAAAATACTCCGGTTATAAAAAGAGTTACCACAAGGCTGCTTTCGGTTGCAAAAGTGGCTGCCTTTATATGAAAGGTTCCACAAGGTATTGTCTGCGGCAATGGCCCTACCACAGGAACCGGTCCTTGTGGCGCCAGGGTTAATGACAGTTGCTCCTGATAAGCTAACGAGCAAAGTACACGAGAAACTTGGATGCAGGTAGGACAATATTGGGGCTGTTCCGACGGAATGGCCGCCAAAATGGTGACATGAGATGTTACCTCATGGACCAGCCCGAGGCATAAGCTCAACGAACATAAAAATTGGATGCTCTCGGTTCCGATGCGGTTGCCTGGGATTTCAACCAACGAACTAAACAATGGCATGGATATTACAGCACCTCTTCAATGATTCGGGCCCACGTCGATCGCCAGCGATCCAAACTAAATGTTTCTGCCACTTCACGAGCATGGTTTCCAATTCGCAATCTGAGCTCTGGCCCATTTACTAGACGATTAGTGGCATCAACCAAGGCTCGCGCAGTGGGGTCGATTACAATCCCGCTATACTCGTCTTGCACTAAGTCTGCCAACCCTCCTACAGTAGTGGTCACCACTGCGCACCCGCTAGCCATGGCTTCCAAGCAGGATAACGAGGTGCCTTCACTGGACTTGGTTGGTATCCAAACAATATCGGCATAACGGTACAGTTCTGCCATTAAATGCGGCGGCAGCCAATAATAGAAAATCCGATCATGGGAGGCAGCCCATGCTGTCATGGTTCGTTCCATGGCATCATCGTGCGCCCTTCCCACAAAATGCACTTCTATATCGGGATTAGATTCCGTTAGCCATAAGGCAGCCTTTCCGGCTTCATTAATGCCTCTCACGGTAGTTGCACGACGGGGAAACACTACCCGCACGCGCGTTGAGGTGGAGTCGATGTCATGCCGCTTTTTCGGATAAAATGCATCCAAGTCCACGAAATTAGGAACATAGCTGAATTTTTGCGCCAGAATAGGCCAGGTTGCTCGGACCCAATTGATAGTTGCAGTGTCCACGGACACAACAGAACTGACACCCGAAATGGCCATTTGCAGCCGTCGCAGCCATTCATTGCGATCCTGCCCATTGGGTAGAAATTTGTCCATTCCCGAATGGTCCCAGTAAATGCCATGCGAAACGGAAATGCTTTTGGGAAATACCGTAGGATAAGCCAGATACATCACAAAATATATGGCTGCATCGGCATCTACGGCCTGTTCGAAGAACACTTGGTTCAAATGGGGCATTGTTTGGTACGGTGTTTCCGTTTCTGGAATTCCCCGGATAGGTACACCCGGAATAATTTCCTTGCGCCAATTATCCCCAACCTGCCACCATTCGACATCATAATCCATATCGAGTAACAACCGAGTTAGTTCAACACCGTATCGTTCTGCCCCACCGTAGACTTGGCGTATACCAGACGGTTCAAAGTGGTTGGAAGTTAAAATCGCAATCCGTGTCTTCATCATGCTACTCCTTTTGTTGGCGAATTCCCACTTACCCCCTTAGGGGAAGCATCAATGGCGCCTCCCCGCTGCAGAGCCCAACTACTATGCTAGGAAGTTAGGATAAGGCTACAAATACAATATCGAAGCCAACGTCGATGCTTTGATAACTTGAAGACGCAGTATTGGGCAACGTAACCACAAACTGAACATTTTCGTTGCCGATACTTAGTGGCAATGCCTGACCAGGACTGGCTGGCTGATCAACTAAATCGTACATGGTTCCCGCAAACACGGGCGAGGCGGTGGCATTTGGCGATCCGGCGGTGACACTGACGACTAATTCATCCACCAAACGCGTGGCAGCCCCAGAACTTGTACTTCCCGTTGGTGACCAATTGATGGTAATTTGGTAGAACTCATCAACCGTCCCCGTATTTGACACGTTTGCCACACCAGTAACACTCGACCCGGGTGTAAAATTGGAACCGGTGATAATTGATGTGGTGGGCGACACGTTAACAGCGGTTGTTGCAGTGGCTGTTGTATTGCCCGTAGGATCTACAACCGCAAAAGAAAATGCCATCGATTCATCTCTCCTTCATTTAGCAAATTTTGGTATTTCCCATCCCACGTTATGCTATACCCGGTCCACGGGTGACAATAAATGATGAAGAGTTTTAAAAACCGGGAACCCCGGGTCGGTATGCGGCCACCAATTTCCTTGATCACACGCAGCATCCTTGGTTAGCTGTACTGGGCGTCAAAACGAAAACGGCAACCCATTTTGTTTGGGTTGCCGTTTTGAATATTGAATACTACCTGCCTAGTGCTGCATTGGTCGATGCCGCAGTGGGGCCAATACTCCTAAGGTAACAAACGTACCAACAAGAATCTCTATCAGACCGATCACCATGGTGGGAGCACTCAGATCCACAAATCCCGAACTAAGGGTGCCAAATCCGATGATGCCCAGCGCACTTCCTACCACCATTCGGATTAGGTTCCAACTCCAATTACGACGCATGACTTTGATCCGGTGTCGCTACAGTGCCTTGGCCATTTGCATGGTTCCTGTAGAATTCACGCCAAATCAAACGGTGCACTCCCAGGTACCGGGGCAGTTTGTTTAGCCCGGGAATCCATGGTATCAAGGCCAAAGCCAACCAGAAGAGGAAACCGATACTTAATGCTAGCGCATCACTGGCCGACGAGTTGGCGACCACTGGCCATTGGTAAATCCACGTAGGAATGGTCATCCACCAAGCAGCAGGGTATCCGTTGATGGCCGGGTGAATGATTCCCCAGTTGCCGCCGACCAGACTTTGCGTGGCAGGATCCTTTTGCAACGGTTGCCCTTGGAGGAACAACAGATAGTTTTGGTTGTCAAATCGCGTAGTTACCGAGGGATTCCGGATAAGCGCGCCCGACATCAATCCGCTCTTTCCAAGTGACAACGTAGCATTGATAAGTGTCGGCAATGGTCCATAATTGCCCTTTGGAACCACCACCACGCCATTTTGATATTGCCCTTTATTTAAGGCCGCCGTATACCGGGTCTCCCATAGAGCCTGTTGCGCGGGGCTAGCACTTTCGAATTGGGTCAATGCCGGAGCAATTGCCGGGTTAATCGAAGCAGCCATCTTCAAGGGATTTAAGATGAATTTCTGCTCGGCATTGATGGGATGGAGAATGCCGACGGTCTTTTGCAACACGCTTTCCACATTTCCCGTGCCGTTATTATACGGCGGCCCGTAATTTGCGATTTGTCCTTGGCCATCAAGCGCCCGTAGAGCAACTTGTTCGAATGCTACCGGATTACTGGTGGCATACCCCTTAATGGTTAACGGCTGCTTTTCTGGCACCGAAAACAGAATCGAGGCCACCAATACTACGATGGTCACAATCACGAAAGTGCTAAAAAGGTGTTTCACAAAGTCTTCCGGCACCATCCGGTAGCTTTTTACCATATCGTCAGAGGTCTTTGTCATGATTTTGTCGCTCCTTCGGGGGACTGGCTTTTTACGTCAGGGTAGGGAGGCACTACACTCTTGATGCGGACTCGGGTGATGTGGGCCCCAATCAACAAGGTTAACGTTAAGGGAAGCACCACCACATGCATACCAAACATCTGCCCCCCATTGGTCAGGTTCACCCAGCCTAATCCTAGTGCATTCAGTCCGTCTTTGGCCTGCACCGCATTCCATTGGGAATACAAATCGCCGTTAATCAAAAATCCGGTAAATGCTGTAGGAATGGCGATTAAGAAGGAAATAGCCCCAAGAAGCCATGTCATTCCTCGTCCTCCACGCCAAGCGCCGGAAAAAAACACCCTCCATAGATGGAGCATCATGAAGAAAAAGAATGCCTGCACCGACCAAAAGTGAGTCGCTGCGACAAACCGCATCGCCCCGTTATACGACCAAGTGTCGGGGCCGTTGGCCGCCAAAATGATGCCCGAAATAATGAGAGCCACAAAACTTGAAGCAGTCAATGAGCCTAGCATGTACATAAACCCTTGCGCATATTCCGGCATTTCACTGGGGAGCCAGGTATCGGCTGACAACACTTGTTCCGCCATGCGTTTTGATGTA
The DNA here is from genome assembly GCA_021797515.1 of Bacillota bacterium. GTDB lineage: Bacteria > Bacillota > Sulfobacillia > Sulfobacillales > Sulfobacillaceae > Sulfobacillus_C. The sequence goes on from JAJZZP010000102.1 coordinate 8,357, forward strand.
AGTGTCCAGTTGGCCATGGCATATCACTCCTTAATTATTCTGAAATGACTAGTGTCGCCTCTGTGGCAAAAATAGTCCGACGATAAACGTTAACAAAAACAGCCCTTCCACAATAAAGTTGCCTGATCCTGGTGACATTACTACACCCCCTACAAAATTCATGTGTTCAGTCTATCGAGACATTGCATACCAGCCCATGGGCTCATGGTCCATGACCGGGGACCAAACGGCCCATAATCAATGGGGCTATTAGGCTCTCCTTTTTTAAGCCGTCCTATGTGCAAAAGATTAAAAATCTATAATACCCGTCGTAGAGGAGACACCAGAAGCGCTATTTTATATCAATTTCCCTGACTTGGCGGATTTCTGCGAAATGTTCCTACGGGTCCACCTTCTCTGGTGGTAGGCCATGCTGGCCCGATGAGGAAGATCCGTATCGGGCTTTAAGAGAAATAAGCAGAGCCAAAAATTGGGAATTGTGGACGGCACAGACTCCGTGAAGCTTCGCGCGATAGGATCTTCCTATGGGAAGGATAGCATCTATATATTAGATCAATTCCCTGGGCGATGATATGCTCTAACCGAAAAGACTCATAGGGTCGCGGGCCAAAGCGCTGAGCAATCGCAGAGTTTCCGGTTTAGCTTTCGCCTGATATACTGACGTCATATTCTCAAATGCTTCCCGTATCCGATTTTATTGAAAGAAGGTGTAAAATGGCTACTCGTACCCTATTTGAAAAAATTTGGGAACAACATGTGGTCACTACCATTGACGATAATCGCTCGCTTCTTTATATAGATTTACATCTTCTCCATGAGGTTACATCTCCACAAGCCTTCGAAGGATTACGGCTAAATCACCGTTCCGTGCGGCGGCCGGACAAAAGTTTTGCGGTCATGGATCATAATGTGCCCACCACTGATCGGTCGGTCCCAATCCAAGATCCGATTGCGCGTCGACAAATTGAACTCTTGGAGTCCAATTGCCAGGAATTCGGCATTCCGCTTTTTAACTTGTCTCACCCCGAGCAAGGTATCGTCCACATAGTGGGCCCTGAGCAAGGATTAACCCAACCTGGTATGACGATTGTCTGCGGTGATAGCCATACCGCAACCCACGGCGCCTTTGGCGCTCTGGCCTTCGGTATCGGCACCAGCGAAGTCGAGCACGTGCTGGCAACCCAATGTTTGGTGCAAGGGCGGCCACAAACTATGGAAGTTCGCTTCATCGGGAGCCGTCCATTTGGCGTCACCCCGAAAGATATGATTCTCGCTCTGATTGGGCAAATCGGTACGGCCGGTGCTACAGGCTATGTCATCGAATATACCGGTGAAGCGGTTCATAGCTTGACCATGGAAGAACGCATGACGCTCTGCAACATGTCAATCGAAGCCGGAGCCCGGGTAGGAATGGTGTCGCCCGATGCGACGACCATCGATTATCTTCGCACCCGACATTTTGTTCCCCAAGGTTCAGAGTTTGACTCCGCAGCCGTCACATGGCTATCCTACGCTACTGACCCCGGGGCACATTTTGACCGTGTGGTAACCGTGGACCTGAACCAACTAGCCCCTATGGTCACTTGGGGAACCAATCCCGGAATGGTCACATCTATTGAATCTAGTGTTCCAGACCCGGCACAGGCCCAAAATTTGTCTGAGAAGACGGCAAGGGAATTGGCCCTCCAATATATGGATCTAAAGCCAGGTACCCCTATTCAAGAGATTGCCATCGACCGGGTTTTTATTGGGTCCTGCACCAATGGCCGACTCGAAGATTTGATTCGTGCTGCTCGTGTGGTCAAAGGCCGTCATGTCGCCCCTACAGTGCATGCCATGGTGGTTCCGGGATCCGGCATTGTCAAACGCCAAGCCGAACAGTTAGGACTCCACCAAGTATTTCAGGAAGCAGGGTTTGAGTGGCGCGAACCAGGCTGCAGCATGTGTCTGGGAATGAACGAAGATATCCTGGAACCAGGTGAGCGATGCGCATCGACATCGAATCGCAATTTTGAAGGAAGGCAAGGGCGTGGCGGCCGTACCCACCTGGTGAGCCCTGAAATGGCTGCTGCAGCCGCGTTATTCGGACATTTTGTGGATATCCGGCCTTTGCTGCATACCGTGGAGGTGTCGTCATGAAGCCTTTGACACAGCATCGTGGACGCGCAATTCCGTTAGATCGTTCTAATATCGATACTGACCAGATTATTCCCAAGCAATTCCTCAAACGAGTTGAAAGGACTGGTTTTGGACAGTTCCTGTTCTTTGACTGGCGATTTACCGAAGATGGCAGCGAACGGCCTGATTTCATTCTCAATCAGCCGCAATATCGTCAGGGCACTATTCTTTTAGCGGGACCAAATTTTGGTTCTGGCTCGTCCCGAGAACATGCTCCCTGGGCTTTGCAAGACTGGGGACTTGCCGCTGTCATTGCGCCGTCGTTTGCCGATATATTTTACAATAACTGTCTAAAGAACGGCTTGTTGCCGATTCCCTTGGCAGAAAGTGACGTCAGCCGGTTAATGGCCGAGGCCGTCGACCCCGAGGGACTCTGGCTTACCATCGATGTCACAGCCCGCACCGTGACCACCGATGCGGGAGAAGTCTTTTCCTTCCCTCTGGATGCCTACGCCCAAGAAAGTCTCCTGCAAGGATTAGATGATATTGGCCGCACATTGGCTTTTGCTCCTGAAATTGATGCCTACGAAAGTCGGGTCAACCCCCGAGTCAATACCCAGGGTTGATAACGTCGTGGGGGGCCATTTTTTGGCCCCCCCGTTTTGGGTTAGTTAAGCGGAGTTGCAGGCTCAGCTTCACGACCCAAATATAAGGCCAGCATAATTAACCCGGATCCAATGTAAAATGGCGAAGTCAATTTAGTATGGGTAATAATCACGGAAAACAACACCCCCAAAATTGGCTGCAAATACAAAAACAAGGCTGCCAATGCCACAGGCACACTAGTTACCGCAAACATCCAAAGGTAATAAGCCAATGCGGTTGCCAACAGAGCAAGATATAAAAGAGCCCACAATTCGCCATGCACCCAAGTCGTCGGCATCTTCCCCCCAGTCAGCAGCCACACCGGCACAATACCGATGAACCCCCCCAGCAAAGTAGCCGTATTGGCTGTAGGCGCCGAAAGTTTGGCTGCCAACCGTGAAGAAAAGACATTGTAGGTGGCAAAGCAAAAAATTGCAGCTAATAACACCAAATCTCCCACCAGATATCCACGATGCCCGATGGTGGGAAAACCGGCAATAGCCCACGCCCCGGCCACTGCCGTTCCCAGAGCCCATTTGCGCCCCGGACCCAAAGATTCTTTCAGCCAAACCGAAGCAATCACTGCGGTTGCCAAAGGTTCCAAGGCAATGGACATCGCCGCCATTGCCGGCGAGGACAAGTACAACCCTAAAGACTGCAAGTAGACTGGAAGGGTAAACCCGACGATCCCCAATAAGAACGACCACCCTATAGTGGGCCAGTTCCAACGGCTTTTGGCTCCCACCCACAAAAACGGCATCAACACGAAACCACCGACTCCTAACCGCACCAGAGTCAAAAATTGCGCGGTCATGCCATGAAGCGCGATGGCGGTCGCGGGATAAGCTGCCGCCCAAATTAAGTTCATCAGGACTAAGACACTAATATTCCCCAATTTTGGTTTCACTGATATTTCTCCTTGCCACGAAGTCCATTGAAACCGTGGGGTCCGTGGTATGCACTTGCATCACTTCCCGATCTCACATAACTCAGGGTTTACTTTGTCATAGCAACCAGTCATTGGTCAATTGGTTCTGAGTTGGCTATGATCAAGCTGTCAAATGGCTGGTGACGGAAAAGATTTTTAGGGATTTGGACATCCTGTCATTGAATGCAAAGGAGATGAGGCACATGGCTACCCTAAAGCCAGGCGAAGTTCAGCAGTTTTGGGAAAATTTCTATGGTCCGAATCAAGGATACCTCTTCGACCTTTATGAACACTATTTGCAAAATCCGGTGAGCGTCGACCCGGCCACGCGGGCTATCTTCGACGAAATGGGAGCACCCCCTGAGGAAGCTGCCAAGGAACCAGAAACTTTTTCATCAACTGATTTGGTTCGTACCGACCTTATTGGCCGAGCAACCGAACTGGTTCGCAACATTAGAGCTTACGGCCACCTATCGGCAAAAATTAACCCTTTGGAGTCGCCTCCAGATCTGGTAACATTGTTGCAACCGGAAACCTATCATTTAAGCGCAAACGACCTTAAAAGCTTGGCAGCCCGGGCTGTGTTTGCAAATGCTCCAACGTCTCTTGCCACAGCGTGGGATGTGGTTAATTACCTGACCGCGATTTATACGGGCACCACAGCCTTTGAATTTCGCCAAATACAAGATGTCGCCGAACGCGATTGGCTTGACCAATATGTAGAGCAAGGATATGCCCGTCCTCACTTGACCCCGGCCGAAACCAGAGACCTGTTGCAACGGTTGATTACCGTTGAGCAATTTGAACGCTTTTTGCATGGCACATTTCCAGGACAAAAGCGATTTTCTATTGAAGGCACCGACGTCCTAGTTCCAATGCTCGATACTTTGACACACCTAGCAGCACATTCGGGAATCCCCGAATTAATGATTGGAATGGCACACCGCGGCCGACTCAGCGTGTTGGCGCATAATCTTGGAAAACCCTACAAAGATATTTTTTCCGAATTTCATACGGCTCCTAACAAAGACATGACCCCATCGGAAGGGTCTATGGGAATCAACTTTGGTTGGACCGGAGATGTCAAGTATCATTTGGGCGCTAAAAAAACGCTGCAAGAAAGCAATATGGTAGAAATTCGCCTTACGTTGGCTAACAATCCCAGCCATCTGGAATTTGTTGATCCGGTAGTTGAGGGGTATTCTCGGGCGGCTCAGGACAATCGTCGGATTCCGGGTTCGCCCGAACAGCAGGTCGACCGGGCATTGCCCATCTTGGTGCATGGAGACGCCGCCTTCCCGGGCGAAGGCATCGTATCCGAAACGTTGAATTTATCCGGCCTTCGCGGATACTACACCGGTGGCACCATCCACATCATTGTCAATAACAACTTAGGCTTCACCACCGAAACGGTTGATGAACGATCCACGCTCTATGCCAGTGATTTGGCCAAAGGATTTGAGATTCCCATTGTGCACGTCAATGCCGACGATCCGGAAGCATGCCTGGCCGCCGTGCAAATGGCCTACGCCTACCGACAGCAGTACCATAAGGATTTCCTGATAGATGTCGTCGGATATCGGCGGTGGGGGCACAACGAGGGCGATGACCCGAGCATTACTCAACCTACCATGTACGCAGTGATTGGTGAGCATCCCACAGTAGCCTCCCTATATGGGCAGAAGCTCTCTGACGCTGGAGTGGTAACCAAGCCTCAAATAGACGAAATGATTCGCCAAGTTCAGGACCAATTGCGGCACATTTATGCTGAAACCGCAGAGAACCCTACGCAATTTACGTTGGCTAACCAGCAGGATGAACCGGACACGGTGAGCACCGCTCCAGTATCGGCTGACACATTGCGCCAGATCAATGAAGAACTCTTAACCTGGCCGAAAGGATTTGTCGTCAACCCCAAACTGGAGCGTATCCTGATGCGCCGCAAGGAGGCATTAGACCTGGCCGGCGGCATTGACTGGGCCCACGCCGAAACTTTGGCATTTGCCTCTATAGTAGTAAGTGGCACACCGATACGGCTTAGTGGTCAAGACAGCGAACGGGGCACCTTCAGCCAGCGCCATCTAGTCCTGCATGATATGATCAACGGTGCCACGTACACACCGCTTCAACATCTAAGTCAAGCCAAGGCATCTTTTGCCGTCTATAACAGCCCATTGTCGGAAGCATCGGTATTGGGATTCGAATATGGGTACAGTGTGCAAGCCCCGGAAGCACTGGTGCTGTGGGAGGCCCAGTATGGGGATTTCGCCAATTCCGGCCAAGTCATGATTGACCAGTTTATTGCTCCTGGACGAGCTAAGTGGCGGCAACAGTCGTCTCTAGTTTTATTGCTGCCTCATGGTTATGAGGGAATGGGTCCAGAGCACTCCAGTGCCCGTTTGGAGAGATATTTACAGCTTTCCGCAGAGGAAAACTGGAGAGTAGCCAACCCCACTAATGCGGCTCAATATTTTCATTTGTTGCGATCCCAAGCGGCACGACTACAACTGAAGCCACGGCCCTGGGTGGTAATGGCCCCCAAGAGCCTCTTGCGCAATACTATGGCATATTGCAGCATTAACGATTTGGTTGCTGGTGAATTTCAGCCTATTTTAGCTCATCCCGCATCGCTTCCCGAAACAGTGACCCGTCTGGTACTCTGTAGCGGGAAAATTTCCATCGAATTGGATGTATTTATGAAACAAAATCCGGAAATGAACACGGATTGGATCCAGGTAGCTCGGGTCGAGCAATTATTCCCCTTCCCGGAATCGGCGATGGCCGCTATAGCCCAGTCATTGCCTAACCTGAGAGAAGTGGTCTGGTTGCAAGAAGAACCGCAAAACATGGGGGCTTGGCATTATATCAAGCCCTATTTAGATAACCTATTTGGCGGAGCACCCATTACTTATATTGGACGCCCGCCGCATGCCAGCCCGGCGGAAGGTCAGAGCCAAGTACATGCCAAAGAACAACGGCGCATCTTAACGGCCGCTGTATCGGCCATTGAGGAGGGAATACGTTGAGCAAGGTCATCGTTCCGGAAATTGGTGAATCCGTGGTCGAAGCCACCGTTGGCAATTGGTTAAAAAATGTTGGCGACACGGTGTCGGCCGGCGAAGCTCTGGTCGAGTTGGAAACCGATAAGGTGAACTTGGAGATTACCGCAAATGAAAGCGGTCGGGTAACCTCCATTGACAAAACCAGTGGAGATATTGTTGCCGTCGGCGATGTGTTAGCAGAAATTACCCCAGTGAGCCAGACTGAACCGGTGCTAACCGTCCCACAGGCACCGCCCGCCGATGCACCTGTTGTTGCCACTGAACGGGCCGGCGCGGTTCGCGCCACCCCTGACGTCAGGCGACTCGCCCGTGAACACGGGGTTGATGTAGACCAAGTTCCTACCAGCCCCAAAGGTCGGGTCACTCACGAAGATGTTGCTGCTTATGTACAGTCGGGCCGCCCCCCAGCGCCCATTTCTAAATCGGCACCCAGCGTTGCCGCCCCTTTTCAGAATCCGATCACTCAACCGGGGCAACGTCCCCAAGATCGCGTTCGGATGTCGCGGCGCCGGCTCACTATTGCGCATCGACTGGTAGAAGCGCAACATGCCGCAGCAATGCTGACTACCTTTAATGAAGTCGACATGGCCGCCATTTTGGACGTAAGACGCCGTCGCAAGGACAGCTTCTTTGAAAAACATGGGGTTCGTTTGGGATTCATGTCATTCTTTACCAAAGCCGCCATTGCCGCACTCAAGACGATGCCGCGTCTCAATGCGGAAATTCAAGGAGACGAAATGATTTTAAAGCGCTACTATGACATCGGGGTAGCTGTCTCCACCGAGGCTGGCCTCGTCGTCCCGGTAGTACGTGATGCAGATCGTCTTAATTTCGCCCAACTGGAAAAACATATTGCCGAGTTGGCTCAAAAGGCCCGCGACAACACCCTGAGTCTAGACGATTTACAAGGCGGAACATTTACTATTACCAATGGTGGAGTTTTCGGGTCGTTGCTTTCCACCCCCATTCTAAACGCTCCGCAAGTCGCGATCCTCGGCATGCATAAAATTGAAGAGCGACCCATCGCCATTAATGGCCAGGTTGTGGTACGGCCCATGATGTATCTTGCCCTATCGTATGACCATCGCATTGTGGATGGCAGCGAAGCAGTACGCTTTTTAGTATCCATTAAAGAATTGTTGGAAGATCCCGAGGCCTTATTGCTAGAGGGTTAGCCAATCTGGGAGAGGAGCGTTTAACAAGGGAATGCGCTCCTCTCCACTGGCTAGCAACACAATTGTTATCCGTTTTCGTTTTTTTTGAGAGCCTTGTCTTCCGTCCCGTTCTTTCTCATCACGTCGGCATATTCCCGTAACCGTGCTGCAACCCGGCCCATTATGGTATCGGACCCACCGTCCGGACTTCCCGCTCTCATTCCGGTTAGAATTTCAATTCCTTGATCAATATAATCGACGGCCCAAATATGAAACCTCCCCTCTCGCACCGCATCGTACACTTCATCAGATACCATCAAATTTCTCAGGTTGCGAGTGGGCACAATAACGCCTTGCTTGCCGGACAAACCCTTAGCTAAGCAGGTACGGTAAAATCCCTCAATTTTGTGGTTCACTCCCCCAATGGGCTGCACGGCTCCCTTTTGGTCAACCGATCCGGTCACCGCAATCCCTTGGTCAATCCCCACCCCCGCCAGTTCTGACAGCAGAGCATAAAGTTCAGCGCTTGACGCACTATCCCCGTCAACTTCATCGTACATTTGCTCAAAGGCAATGCTTGCCGCCATCGTCAGAGGCGATCCCTGCGCAAATCGTCCCGCAAAAAACCCAGCCAAAGTTAAAACCCCTTTGGTGTGTGTGGTGCCCGACTGTCGAGTTTGACGTTCAATGTTGAGGATGCCCCGTTCCCCGGCCCAGGTCGTAACGGTAATCCGTGACGGATGGCCAAAGGGCAAATCCCCTGCACTCATGACCGCCAATCCATTAATTTGTCCCGTAATGCATCCCTCGGTCTCCAACAGCAAAGTGCCGTCCGAAACCAGGCGCTGCATGGTTTCCTCAGGACCCGCTGATCGGTATCTTCGTTCCGCCAACGCCTTTTTAACATGAGTTGCCTCAATTTTTAATGCGTTATCATTCACGGCCCAAATTTGGGACTCTGCCAATACTCCTAAAACGTCTCCCATCCGGGCGGAAATACGATCTTGGTCTTCGGCGAGAGCTGAGCCAAATTCCGCCAAAGCGGCCGCCCCGCCATCGGTGAGAGGCAATAGGTGATCGCGTTGTACCACCGCATTTAACAGATTGCGAAACGCCGCCAAGTTTTCCCGAGTCGCTGGCATGTCCGCCACAAAGTCGGCCTTGACTTTAAATAGCCTTCGAAAATCGTCGTCAACAGCGTAAAGAGCATAATAGATATCAGGAGTGCCAATCAGGATGACGGTCACATCGATGGGGATCGGTTCTGGTTGGAACAAGGTCGGATGTAACCAACCGATCGCTTCAGGAGCATTTTCAATCCGGGTCCATCCTTGTTTTAACATCCGTTTTAGGGCCGGATAGGAAAAGTTCTCTCGTAGCAAGTCGACAGCGGAGAGAATCAAATAGCCCCCGTTAGCCCGAAGCAGACTTCCCGCCTTAATTCCCTCGATAGTCGCCACCAGCATTCCCTGCACCTGCTGATAGTCAACATGCCCAAAGAGATTAGCATAAGTCGGGTTGGTCTCCACCACCACCGGAGCTCCTCCGTCTGGTTGGCGTTCTACTAAAACCCGTACCTGATAACGGGCCAGCCACCCCTTATTGCCGACAGCCATGGCCGTCGCTTCCCGATCTTCGGCGCGCAAGCTATCCAAGTGGGAAAACAAATCCTCCAAAATATCATGAAAATATTGCACAATCAGGGGATGATCACGATATTGTTCCGATAACGGGTCCAACAAATGTTGAGCCGAGTTTTCCGCTACCTCACGGTCATCTTTGGCCAAGGCTTCTTTGACTTCCCGATCGAGTGCGCGAATTCGCCGCGTTAACGTCTCAATAGGTTCTTCTAGTTGCTCTTGACGGTCTTGAATTTCTTTACGCGTCCCTTCGGGAAGTTCCGCAAATTCCTGGGGATGATATGGCTGTCCATCAGGCTTCAAGGGCACCGTCACTAAACCTCCAGTGGGTGCCGTTTGCAATAAGAATCCCAGTTCCCGGGCTTTTTGCATCGTCTCCCCCCATAGAGTCTGCTGCTCTGCCTGAAATTGACGCAAAAGACCTTGACGATGATGCGCATAAGCGTCCGTGTCAAAGGCCTGCCGTAATTGTTGCCGCGCCGTGGTCACAAATTCATCCACGTCGGCCTGAAATTTCCGCGCCATGCCTGCAGTCATCGATAAGCACCGTGGTTGGTCCGGCTTTTGGAAATTAGGGACGTAACACCAATCATCGGGAGCGGACTTGGTTCTGGCCCATTGTTTTACCCGACCCATAACATAGGTGGTCTTTCCAGTACCTACTGGTCCCACTAAAAACATATGGGCGTCCATTTGCAAACCAAAATCGATGGCACGCCGGGCTCGTTCTTGACCAACGATGTCATGGATTTCTCCATCGCCCACTATTAATTCCTCTTCTTGAAACGTACGACGAGTTTTTTGCCATGGTACTTGGGCTGTGATGAATAATTCGTGACTGTCTTGCGTCATGACTAGCACCCCCACAAATCGGTGTGTTGCCCCTCGGAGAAAATGCTGGTAAGGCGTTCTTTTATTCCGTATAGTACACAGTACTTCGCGTTAGCTCTTAATAATTCCTTCCCTGCAATAGAGAAAATGCTGACAGGTGGCGCAAGGGTTTATCTTAAAATTTTGGGCATCTGTATTGCATGATTGTTCCCGCACACTTTGACACGATAGCGTGACCGATGCTACATCCATGAGCCGTTTTCATCCAGCACCGCGGCCACACATACGGCGCACGACGGGTCAAGGATTTCCCGAATCCTTACAGGGTTCTCTGTATAAGGAAAATAGAATCGAGTGGACAGCGATAAGGCGAAGTTGATTTAAGATGAATTTTGGAAAATAGGTGATGGCGAACGCCCGCCATTCATGGTTATCTCGTTTTAGGCTTTGTTGATCGAAACCAATAAACGAACGAACAGTGATTGGGTCGACTGTCCCGACAGTTTACGGTCGTAGATGGCACCATTGCCACGAATTTGTTGTGTAAACGGCGTTTTAAATCATAAACATTGGACCCAATAGCCCACGCTGCCTGTAATTGTTCTCCTTGAGCCGCCGCGGTAGCCGCCAATAATCCATGAGATGCCGGGCTAATAGTCGCCAGTAATGATTCGGCGATCGTTGCATCGACAGCGCGGCTCCTATTGCTGACTTGAACATAATGCCTACGCTCCCTTCCCGAGCGAAGCCGGAAGGGGGTCAAGCGGGCGGCGGCTTATGGGCCGCCTTGCGGGGTTTTTCTTTCGTCCCTTGGGCCCCGACATAGCGTTTCACGGTGTCCAAGGATGCCCCTCCGACACTTCCGACGTAATACGCGCGGTGCCAAAAGTACGGTTGCCCGTAAAACTTCGCGAGATGATCGGCAAACCGGTTGCGCATGCGACGAGAACTGGCCGACTTGAGATTATTGATCAAGGTGGAGAGGTTCAAAGCCGGATGGATGCCGACCAGAAGATGGACATGATCCGCCTCCCCACCCAATTCGATGAGCGTACACCGCCAATCCGCGAGAATCTCCGCGAAAGCCTCCCGCAAGGCATCGCGAATCTCCGGCGTTAAGGTCTTCCGGCGGTACTTGGTCACAAAGACGATATGCAACCGAAGAGAGTACACGGCGTGTGAGGCAGACATCATTTCTGTTTCATTCATAGTAACCTAATGATATAATGGAATACGAACCAACGCAAGAGGGTAAGGGCATGCTGAATGGGTATCGGTTTCGTCTGTACCCGAACTAAAGAGCAGGAACAAATCTTACTTCGGTGGATCGGGTGCCAACGGCTGATTTATAACGCCAAGGTGCACGAGGATCGGTATTTTCGCCGATTTGCTCAGCGTATCGTCGGGACCGCGGGGGAGCCGATCCCTGTCGATCAACAGTATAGCCCATTCATTACGGAACGCATGGCCTTTCTCCGGGGCGTGCCGTCCCAGATCTTGCGCAATGGGGCCGTCAAATTCCGTCAGGCATACACCCGCTTCTTTCAGAAGCTCGGGGGTCGTCCCAAGATCAAGAAGAAGACCGGACGGCAAGCGGTGTGGCTGACCTCAGAATTATTCGAGTTCATTTCGCAGGTCGAGGCGGTAACCGGGGAGACGCAAGCCTACCACCTTCATGTCGGGACCGACAAATTTCCGGTGGGCATCATTCCGGATGTAGCGCACCGCCCGCGTATAGTTCGCAGGAATGCGCCCTCTGCACATTCATCTCCCCGGACAATCGGTCAACCCAAGCCGAATTTGTCTGCCAACGCTGCGGACACACGGATAACGCGGACCACAATGCCGCCGTGGTTATTGCGAAGCGCGGTATCACAACACTCCTTTCCGGAACTCCGCTCACGAAGACGCATAAACGGACGCGGATTTTTCGACAGCTAGGGCCGGAGTGGTCTGAAGTCACGCCTGGGAAGATTAGCGTAAGACGTTCCTCGCCAACGGCGAGGGCGCAGCGGTCAGCGAACCAGGAACTTCCGGGAGTGATCCCGGAAGCCCACGCCTCAACCCGTCAGGGTTAGGCGACGGGAGAGTTCATTCGTCCATAATCAGCACCAACGATGTTGTGAGGGGTTTTCTTAATTGGTTGGATTTATCCAGATATGTTAAAATCACAGTATTTGACTCAGAAGGCGGGATTTGCCATTATGCCAGAAAACATAGCTGGGCTTCGCAATCAACTGCTGTCCCATCCCATGTACACTTCAATCCGAACCTTACCTGCTTTACATGTCTACATGCAGCATCATGTCTTCGCGGTTTGGGACTTCATGAGTCTTTTAAAGCGACTGCAGCATGATCTAACCGGGTTGTCCATTCCCTGGGTGCCTCACGGTCAACCACACTATGTGCGGTTTATCAATGAAATTGTCCTCGGCGAAGAAAGCGATGAAGATGGTCTTGGGGGCTACCTAAGCCATTTTGAACTATATCGGGAAGCCATGGCAGAATGCGGTGCCGATATCGCGCCGATTTCCGCATTCCTAACGAAGATACAGGACGGCATCCGGCCCTTAGAAGCCTTACACCAAGTGAATGTGCCCGCTAGCGTCTATAATTTTGTGGCGACTTCGCTTGACTTAGCTGAATTTGGCACAACATTCGAAGTGTCCTCTGCATTCTTTTACGGCCGAGAAGACATTATTCCCGACATGTTTCGCACCATTATTCAGGAACTAAGCTTAAAAGCCAAAATGGACCGCTTTCTCTACTATCTCAACCGCCACATCGAAGTGGACAGCAATCAACATGGCCCATGGGCACACCAACTGCTGACCCAACTAATTGGCGACGATCAAGACCGAGCACTCGCCGCGGAACGCGCCGCAATCCGTGCGCTTAAATCCCGCATCGCGCTATGGGACGGTGTGTGGCAAGAGGTATCCCATAAAATCCCCTCGTAATTCCCGAATCCCCTTGTTTAAACAATAAGAACCACGAGAGGATAGATGTCAGAGGGGATTTGCTCTGACATCTATCCAATTGGATCATGTAGTCCTTAAGTAAAAGATGTGGGACGTTCACTGGAGTTTTATTGCAAAATACTAAGAGCAGTTCCGGTGCGATGGCAAGAGTTCCTCAATCGCGAAGCCCCGTTTGCCTCAGCACGGTCAGGCGTCACCTTAATTGACCTCTTTCCCTCGGAAAACCCGGCTGCCGGTCCAAATTGTCTTTGTATTGAAACCCCTATGAATTGGCGGAGGCACTGCCGCCTGGTACGAAATCGCAATCCGCTTCACACCCGACCCACCCATTGGTCTTTGGTTATCTGATATATCGCGACCTGGTAGCCGCGCCATGCGGTCAGTTCTCTCCGAGTCATGCCATTTTTCATCGCCACCCGGATCGATGGCAGATTACTCGGATTAACAATCGAAATCAAGTGCGACGCATGCCTTTGGCCAAATCCCAGGTCTCGGCAGGCCAAAGCAGCCTCAATAGCAAACCCCTGATGCCAAAACTTCCGAATAAGCGCATAGCCAATTTCCCATTCAATGTCATCATGGACCACTTGCGGAATAATGCCACACTGTCCATAAAACTCTTCGCTGTCACGCGATTGCACAATCCACATCCCGATCCCGTAGTCCCGGTAATGCCCTTGTGTCCTTTCTATCCACGACATTACCTCGTCCCGTCCTCGGGTCCTAGGATAATATTGCATCGCGAGGGGATCAGCAAAAATTCGCAGCAGGTTGTCTACGTCGTCGTAGGCCATTGTTCGCAAACGCAGTCGTTCGGTTTCCAAAATCGTCACTCAAGTTCCCCTTTGTTATTAAGAACGGCGTTTGATTAACACTGTGCCTTCAGTCACCATCACCACTACGCCCGCCTGATTTTGGGTTTCAAAATATAGATGCACCGATCCGCGGGGCTGGCTAAGGGAAGCACGGGTGTCGACCACTCTGACCGTGGTTTTTAGTGTATCGCCAGGACGAATCGGCGCTCGCCACTCTACCCGTTCCAGCCCTTTTCCCCCTAAAGTTTCCCGGCCAAACCGCCCCGTCTCTATCCAACGACCCCATACTGCGCTTAATGTATGAAAACCCGACGCAATCACACCCGCAAATGGTCCCTCGGCAGCATAGTCGGAGTCGATGTGAATCGGTTGCCGATCATACCGGCGGGCAAAATCTTGCATCTCCTCCAGTGTAATGACGAAGGGATCCAAATAAAACTCTTGCCCTTGATAAAACTCCTCAAAATACACCGCAGCCCCCCCTAGAGCCCGAGGTTTTTGGCAATAATGGTTTTCATAATTTCGTTGGTGCCAGCGTAAATCGACATCACGGCAATATCTCGATAGTGTCGGGCGATCGAATACTCTTCCATGTAACCGTACCCGCCATGGAGCTGCAAACACTCGCCGATCACCGACTTGGCCGCATCGGTAGACCACCATTTTGCCATGGAGACCTCGGTAACAATCTCCTCGCCCTTTATGTGGCGCCCAACCAGTGGGTCCAAAAAGGCTCGAGCCACGTAAGATTGTGTCGTCATCTCGGCCATCTTAAATCGGGTATTTTGAAACTTACCAATCGGTTGACCAAAAGCAGTACGCTGTTTAACATACTCTAAGGTTTCTTTAAGCACTTCCTCCATAGCCACTTGTGCCGCAATTGCCACTAAAATTCTCTCTTGTTGCAGTTTTTCCGTGAGGTAGCGAAATCCTTGGCCTTCTTCTCCCAGCAAATTGGTTACCGGCACTCGGCAATTTTCAAAAAATAATTCCGCCGTATCTTGACTATGCTGCCCGATCTTGTTTAGCTGCCGACCATGACTGAATCCCGGCGCATCCTCGGGCACCAGAATCAGACTGATGCCACGATGCGGGGGGTTCGCGTTGGGATCGGTTTTGGCCACAACCACAATGAGGCCCGCTTGAATTCCATTGGTAATAAAGGTTTTTTGGCCATTTATCAGATATGAGTCCCCGTCTCGGATTGCGGTGGTGCGCACATTGGCCAGATCAGACCCAGTTCCGGGTTCGGTCATAGCAATAGCAGTAATCGTTTCACCAGTCACACATTGGGGCAGCCACTGTTGTTTTTGTGTTTCTGTTCCATAACTAACGATATACGGCAACACAATATCGTTGTGCAAGCCAATTCCCGCCATGCCCGATCCAATGCGTTCCAGCTCTTCGTTAATCACGACCGAGAACCCGAAATCCACCCCCGCGCCTCCATAACTCTCTGGCACCATGGGCCCCAAGAAGCCTTGTTCACCCATCAGCCGCCAAAAAGATTTGGGAATCCGCCGCTCCTGTTCCCATTGGTCGAAAAAAGGCGCCGCGTGCTTTTCCAAAAAAGCCCGCAATGAACGCCGAAACATTTCATGCTCTTCCGTCAGATATGGGTGATCCATTGTTTTCCCTCCCCATATTAATGTGCGATGCGTTCGATAATGGTGGCGTTGGCCATACCCCCACCCTCGCAAATGGCAATCAGTCCATAACGGCCTCCCCGTGCTTCCAGCGCATTCAACAGGGTCGCAGTGATTCGGGTCCCTGTGGCTCCTAACGGATGGCCCAGTGCAATGGCTCCGCCATGTACGTTCACTTTGTCCCAAGAAGCACCAATTTCTTTTTGCCACGCTAACACCACTGAGGCAAATGCTTCATTGACCTCGAACAGATCAATGTCAGCTACGGTGAGCCCCGCCCGATCTAAGGCTTTTTTGGTGGCTGGAATCGGTCCCTTGAGCATGGTTATGGGATCTACCCCCACCACAGCAAAAGAGACGAATCGAGCTCTAGGTGTCAGGCCGAGCCGTTCCGCGACTTCTTTACGCATGATCAGAGCAGCACTAGCACCATCTGTAATTTGACTGGCGTTACCTGCTGTAACCAATTCCAAGTCAGGAAAAGCCGGACGAAGCGACGTCATTTTCTCCAAATTGGCGTCGGGGCGGATACCCTCATCTTCGGTGAATATTCGCGTCTTCCCAGAATCCGGCCCAGTCGGCACTTCAACCGGGAGAATTTCCTTGGCGAAAAGTCCTTGGGCGCGGGCTGCAGCGGCCAATTGGTGGCTTCTCAGACCAAATCGGTCCAAATCCTCACGTGTCAATCCCCACTCTTTAGCGATCATTTCCGCACCCAATGCTTGATCAAAAAACTCCCGATTCCACCGCTGCAATTGATACCGGTGTTTCAAACTTTCGGTCATAGGATGCCCTTGAATCCCGATCGTACTAAGCATAGGCACTCGGGTCATCGACTCCACACCTGCCGCCACGGCAATGTCATAAGCACCCGACATTATTCCCTGAGCTGCAAAATGCAAAGCTTGCAAGCTCGAACCACACTGCCGATCGAGACTAACCGCTGGCACTGATTCCGGCAGGCCGGCCGACAGCCAGGCATTTCTTCCTACGTTAGCCCCCTGTTCCCCCACCTGGTCCACACAGCCAACGATCACATCATCTACGCTGGCAGGGTCCAAGCTATTTTTACCCACCAGTTGACGCAGAACGCCTCCCAAAAGATCTACCGGGTGAGTTAATGCCAAACTTCCCTTGCGGCGTCCTAAAGGCGTACGCACCGCATCTACAATTACTGCTTCAAACATGGTCTCTTCCTCCCCAACCCATTCAGGTGACCTTACGCAGCTTCCCACCATCAACGCCAATAATACTTTCCTTAGGTCATTTTATCACAAGACAAATTTCTCAGTCGTGCTCTGGAGCCAACTCTTGCGGTTCATTTCGCATCACCGCCCCTGATACTTGATGGCCACCGGCATGGGTTGATACCTGCTGCAAGGATCCCCAGTGCTCCGTAAAGGCCTCAAATACCGTTCCTCGAACCCGTACTTGCTCCTGGCCTTTCAGTTCATTGACATGCAGTATCGGCTGTAAACAGCAGTCGGCTTGGTTTCCCAAAGCGGTCCAGTACACCACGTCATGTTTTAAAAACAGTTGGGTCAGTTCCCGGAAAGCTGGATTTTCATCTGTCGCCGGGCTAAACTGCAGTGGAATCCAGTCGCTCCGTTGCATCGCTTGACAAAAAGACTGCCAAAATTTAGGCTCCAATGCTCCTAAAGACATATAACGTCCCTCGTGAGTTTTATAAAGGTGATAGCACAGCACACTGCCCGAAAGCACCTCCACCCCATGTCCGTATCCGGTTTTACCTTCAATCAACAGATGGTTAGTCAATAAACCAATAAGAGCATCTGTCATGGAGATATCGAGATATTGGCCACCACCAATTCTTTGCCGCTGGACCAATGCTGACAAAATGGCTTCGACGGCCACAACACCTCCTAAAAGATCAGCGAACTGAACCGTGGGCACTACCGGGATTCCGGCGGGATCCCGCAATTGGTCCAACACCCCGCTTACCGCCAGGTAATTCAGATCGTGGCCGGCTAAATCACGCATTGGTCCACTTTGCCCGTATCCGGTTAAGGAGCAATAGATAACCTCAGGGTTAATCTCGCGGACAGCATCATACCCGATACCCAAACGGTTGGCGACACCCGGTCGAAATCCCTCCACGATAACGTCACACGACTGGGCCAAGTGCAGAGCCCGAGTTATTCCAGTTTCCGTCTTTAAATCCAACACCACGCAATTTTTGTTGCGGTTATTAGCCAAAAACACCACCCCATCACCCAAATACCTAGCCGGATCGCCCATCGGCGGTTCAACCTTAATAATCTCGGCTCCGAGGTCCGACAGTCGTAATGTCGCATAGGGTCCCGGCAATAACATAGTGAAATCTAAGACTTTGATGCCTTGCAACATGAATCCAGCCTCCCGTCAAGCGATTCTCGATACGGTTAAATGATTGTTCACAGAGCAAAAAATTTCTATGGACAATCAACTGTGTCGAAATCTAGACTAATAGTATCGGAAAATCAGGCGCACAACGCATGCGGATACCGAGAACTGGGCCGAAGATTTCTGACTTAGTGGCTACTAAACGGCAGCTATATGCGTCAGAAACTTCTAACTTTTAATTCAAAAGGCGACCCGCAGGCGTGTTCGCCCTAATCCATATTTTTTGAGGAGGGCATTGGCCTTGATGAACACCCCGCTCTTACTGGAGCATTTATTTGAGTACGGAGAAACTTATTATCCCAAGAAAGAGATCGTATCGAGGACCCACGAAGGCATAGTACGGTATACCTATGCCGAATTTGCCCAACGTACCAGGCGTCTGTCTTCGGCATTGGCCAAACTCGGAGTAGAGCCCGGTGATCGTGTCGGAACCTTTTCGTGGAACGACCACCGTCATCTTGAAGCCTATTTCGCCATCCCCTGCATGGGATCAGTATTGCATACGGTGAATATCCGTCTCGCACCGGATCAAATTGCCTATATTATCAACCATGCCGAAGACAAGGTGCTGCTGGTGGATGCTGACCTGGCCAAACTCTTGGAACCCATCCGCGACAAACTGCCAACGGTGAAAGCTTTTGTGCTGATGGGAGATCAAATCAACCCATCCGATAGTGTATTGCAACCTGCCTACAGTTATGAAACCTTGCTTGCCGAATCTAATCCCGAATTCACATATCCCACCAACCTCGATGAAAATTCACCGATGGGGATGTGCTATACCTCCGCCACCACGGGCAATCCCAAAGGTGTAGTCTATTCCCACCGCGGCATTTACCTCCATAGCATGTCGATGGGGCTGGCTAATAGTTCGGCATTGTCAGAAAACGACACCGTCATGCCGGTTGTCCCCATGTTTCATGCCAATGCCTGGGGCATGCCCTTTGCTGCCATTTGGTTCGGAGCTAAAGTTGTTCTTCCCGGGCCTGCGCCTACTCCAGCCATTCTTCTTGATCTTATTGCCCAAGAACGGGTGACCGTAGCCGCTGGTGTCCCCACCGTATGGCTGGGGTTTTTGCAGGAATTGGAGTCACGTCCACAACCGCTAGCATTAAGAATGGTGTTGTGTGGTGGTTCAGCGGCTCCGGCCTCCTTGATCCGGGCGTACGAGGAACGTCACGGAATTCCTTTTGTGCATGCTTACGGTATGACCGAAACCAGTCCGTTGGCCACTTTCTCCCGCCTGAAGAGTTACCAGCAATCATTGTCGGAAGCTGAACGGCTTAAGATACGCGCAAGTCAGGGGTTATTGGTTCCCGGCTTGGCAATGCGGCTGGTCAATGAGCAGGGCGATGTGCCCTGGGACGGCACCCAAATGGGCGAACTGCTGTTGCGTGGGCCGTGGATCGCTGATGAATATTACCGTGATGAACGGACCAAAGATACCTTCATTGATGGTTGGCTTCATACCGGCGACGTTGCCACCGTGGATGCCGAAGGGTTTGTCCGTCTAGTCGATCGCACCAAAGATTTGATTAAGAGCGGAGGCGAGTGGATTTCTTCGGTAGACTTGGAGAACGCCATCATGGGGCATCCAGCGGTGCTGGAAGCAGCAGTAGTAGGCGTAGCCCATCCCAAGTGGGATGAACGTCCTTTGGCTTTTGTTGTGCTCAAACCTAACCAAACGGTGACTAAAGAAGAGTTGCAAGACTTCTTAAAGGATCAGTTTGCCAAATGGTGGCTTCCTGATGATGTCGTTTTCCTGGAAGAGATCCCGAAGACCTCGGTGGGTAAGTTTATGAAACGTGCGTTGCGTGATCGTTATCACAATTACCTGAGTGGTGAACCTGACGGCAATCCGTCCTAAAATGAGGAGGGCGTATCATGGCAACCATCGGCAAAATCCTCGAGCGTAACGCCAACCGAGCACCGGAGCGGGAAGCGCTGGTCTATGGGGAGACCCGGTATACCTATCGAACGTTGGACAACACCGTGAATCAAACGGCCCGTGCACTGGCCAAACGTGGGGTATCCCACGGCGACCGCGTCGCGTTAATGTCGCCTAATAGCGATCTTTTTGTGTTGGCTTATTATGCGCTTTTGAAACTT
Organism: Bacillota bacterium; assembly: GCA_021797515.1. Taxonomy (GTDB): domain Bacteria; phylum Bacillota; class Sulfobacillia; order Sulfobacillales; family Sulfobacillaceae; genus Sulfobacillus_C. Next base: position 28,689 of record JAJZZP010000102.1, read on the forward strand.
GGCGCAATCGTGGTTCCCACCAATGTTCGGCTTGCCCCGCCGGAAATTGGCTATCAACTTGACGATAGTGGTGCTCGAATGATTCTTTTTGATCCCGCATTGGCGCATGTGGTGGAAACCACGCTAAAGGGCAGCCCTGTCGAAGGCATCGTGCTCTCCCATTTGGACACATGGCCCAATCTGCAACAACTGGCTCAGCACGAAAGTCGGGAACCTCTTCCCGAAATGGTGCAAGAGCATGACGACGCTCAAATTCTCTATACCTCAGGCACCACAGGGCGGCCAAAAGGTGTCTTGATGGATCACCACCGCGTCATCTGGACCGGCCTCAACGTGGTGTCTGGTGTAGGACTCCGTGAAGGAGAACGCTTGCTGCATGTAGCCCCCCTCTATCACTCCGCAGAGCTCGACCTATTTCTTATGGGCGGCACCTACCTTGCGGCCACCCACGTGATATTGCGCGAATTTCATCCGACAACCGTACTCAAAACGCTTGCTCAAGAACGGATTACCGCCTTTTTTGGAGTCCCTACCATGTATCAATTCATGCTTCGAGATCCAAGCCTCGACCAATTAGATCTGTCGGCCTGGGAAATCGGGATGTTCGGCGCGGCCCCGATGCCCCCTTCCACCGTTGTTCAAATCGGCGAAAAACTTCCCCGATTAGTATTGTATAACTTGGCGGGGCTTACGGAAATGGGACCCGGTGGCGTGTTTTTAGGAGGAGAAGAGTTGCGCCGTAATCCAGGGGCTGCCGGCCGTGCAATTATCAATACCGAAGCGCGCGTGGTGGATTCCCAGTACCATGACGTGAAATCAGGTGTCGTGGGCGAACTGTGGTTACGTGGTGAAACCTTAATGAAGGGGTACTGGAACAAACCGGAAGCTACTGAAGCCACCATGCACGACGGCTGGCTCATGACCGGGGACTTGGCCACCATAGATGACCAAGGTCTCATAACCTTAGTGGACCGCAAAAAAGACATGATCATCACCGGCGGCATGAACGTCTATTCAGTCGAAGTAGAAAATGTCCTGATAACTCACCCTGCGGTTTTGGATTGTGCGGTGATTGGTGTGCCTCATCCCGATTATGGCGAAACTGTGATGGCGGTCGTGGCATTAAAACCAGAAACGACATTATCATTAGACGAACTGCGCGAATACTGCCATCAGCGGATTGCCGACTACAAAATTCCGCGCAAACTGGCCATTGGTGACATTCCTCGGAATGCATCTGGAAAAGTCTTAAAATATCAGTTGCGGCAACAATATTCAAAGAGCTAACCACAAAACGGCAGTCTCCAAAAACCGGAGACTGCCGTGATTTTCTGCGCATTTTAGGAGGGAAGGTTTTGGTTGGGGCTGGCCCACTCATTTTCTTGGTATTGCGCTGACAACATTTGTTCATGATTTTGTCTAAACCAGCGTTCCGCATTATCGCTAAAACCAAGGGGAACGTACCAGCCTTTTTGTTCCATGAACCGATACAGTTCATATGCTGCGTCCAAATGGTAGCGCGCCATTTCCGATAAGGCGCGGCGAATGCCCACATGGGAAATTTCAGTTGCCGCCCAAATGTCGCGGACCGCCATGGTCTTGGAAAAATCCAGCAAGTCAGAGGCAATGATGCGATCGGAAAATCCTTGCCCAACTTTCGGTTGCACGGGACTAGGAGCCCTAGATGCCGTGCCTCGGGGGCGCCCTTGTAATCCACCGTCCATATTTTCAAACTTGCGATCAATGGATTCCCCGTTGGCAATCTCGATTAGCTCGTTATAGTGGGATTCTGCCTTACGCCGTTCATTCTCAATCATGGTGCGTAAATCAGAATCCTGAACAAACGAAAGAAAACCCGTCGTCTTAGCGATGTGTGTGGCGGCGGCGGATGCAATTTCGTGCAGTTGCTGAAATTCTGAGGGAGTCAACTTTGGCATGACAATCCTCCTTGGATGTATGGTGTGATGGGTACTACCGAAATAGCTTTCCCGCTCAGCGTCATTACATGCAAGGATTAGGCACTACTGCTTTCTCTAATCATCGTCCGCAATGTCGGGGTCCGTGTGCCACTCCGTCAAACAACCACCAGCAGAATCTAAAGTTCTCGCTACTAATTGTAATAAGGATTGGTAGATTTGCGGCAATGGGCGATCTGAAGTCAATGCCTGCCGCAACCACAGAACCGCCTAAAGATCCGTAATGCAATGAGTCTTACGCCTATTCCCGCGGAAGGGTACTATGTGCCCCTCCGTGGACGATGCCCTTGCCCCCCACTGAGTAGTTACGTGAATTGTTTATCGCGTACCTACAGGGGATTGAGACCCATAGGCGCTAAGTTATGACGCGACATCGCACTGAAGACGCCGTTTTCGCGATCGTTCAGGCAGATGACATTCCCCCTGCTGTCCTAGGCTACTCCAGTCCCGCAGGGCGAAGAATTCTTGGACAATCCGACGGCGGTCATTCCCCACCATGGGGGTATACCGCCAAACGGTGCAGTGTATCGGTTTTGAGGGAACATCCGTCGGAGGAAAAAGACTGGTCAGGATTCTGGATAAGGAGAGTACCCAGGACTTTAGCTAAAAGATGGGTCGGAGCGAGGTCCGAATCAAACGCCCGTAACGGGTCTCAATGCCGAAGACTCTGGCACCATTTGCACGCACACGCGATTTGCCATCGGTGGCGGTAGAGTTCAAAGATCGCGGTCGCGGACGCGACCATGCCCAGCAAAGTCGTTCAGATCAACACGTATCTGCCACTTCCCGTGTGACAGTTGCTACAGTATGGTCATGCCGTTGCGCGGCTCGGCGCGCCTGGCGGCGGTCGGAGATTTCCGCACGGCCACGGTGCGGAGGCGCCAAGGCGGTCCGTCGATCGAAGCTGTGCAGCTTCCCAAACATTTCCTGGTGACCCGTCATACGTTTTCCCCCGCAACGCGTTCCACCCGGATCGCGCCATCACGTGTGCCCCTTGCGCGACAATCCATGCGAGTGCTTGAAGTTGGGCATCATAACGATCCCCCAAGACCACATCATTGCCACCGCATCCAGGATTCGGCACCCTGCGTGTCCGTCCATGCAATCCCTGCTCAGCGTCCTTGCGCGCGGTTCCATTGCGCAGGCGTCCGCCAGGTTGTGGGTTCTTGAATCGTCGGAAGATCGGTCACCACGAGGCGAAAAGGGCCGGTGAGGGTCGTGCCGATCCCCCGTTCGACAAACCCGCGATCCCTTCGATGTCCCAGCCATGCCTGCGCATGGCACAACCGATGGAGCACGGCGGCATCCGATCGATCGGCCAAACCGCGGCAATCGCCCGCCGCCGGATCATCGCCTTCATGGCCCATACGGCATCTTGCCCCCCTTAGGGTCGGCAGTGGAGCATGATCTGACATTGTTGTTCAAGCAGGCCCTCCATTTTCGGGGTTCTAGAGCGCGTTGGTATCATCATCGGTCCCCTCATCATTCACGATCCGTACCATGATAACTGCGCTATCTCCCATCCAAATTTCTTTAGGTTGGAAAAATTATCTGTCTAAGTCAGCGCATATGGGATTGAGACCCCTTAACACCGGCAACGGCCATATGGATCAGAATATTTAATGATTATTACAATTTCTTGCAATACGTATTTTGGCCTTAGACAACGTTGACGCGCCCATTCTCGACCGTCAATCCTTCTAGACGCAAAAGGTCGGTCTTTAGCGCTAATCCCCCACCATAACCGACCAACCTTCCGTTGCTACCGATGACACGATGACAGGGGACGATAATCGAAATAGGGTTATGGCCTACTGCTTGGGCCACCGCTCTTGCAGCGCTAGGATGGCCTATGCCTCTAGCGACATCACCATAACTTTGGGTAACACCATAAGGAATTTTTGTCAACCATTTCCAGACACTTTTTTGAAATGGAGTTCCATGTAAATCCAGCGGAACGTCAAACACACGGATTTGGCCTCTCAAATATTGGTCAAGGACGGCAACATAAGGTCGCAACATCTCTTCATTTTCTTTGCCCGTAGTTGGAGTTTTACCAAGATGCAACGAAATCCACCGGAAGAACTCCGCTTCGGTTTGGTTGGGAAGTCCCAAATAAGCCAATCCTTGCGATGTTGCTGCCAAATGAAATGTCCAGCATTGATGCCGCCATTGTCCCCACGATGTTTCACATACCATTGTGTACCACTTCCTTTTGTCAAACAAATATAGTGTACCATCGACCATAGTTTGGGAAAAAAATTTTTCCTGATCTCGACATCTGATATGTTTAATTAATATACTAGTAATATGATAATGTTTGTAGTATTTGTTTTGAAAGGATGTGGCATCATGATTCTTGGACTAGGCGTGGCAGTGTACAGTGGCCTTTTACTCATATTGGGACGGTCTTCCCGTGCAACGACCATCACCGCTTTTCGTGATGGTAACCAGCGACTCTCCCCATGGACCATATTTGTCATGGTAACGGCACTGTGGAGCGCTTCCCTCATCGTAGTCCAGATTGATACCGCTTATCAATCTGGGGTGAGCGCTGTATGGTATGGAATCAGTGTGGCAGTGATGTCTCTACTGGTATCTACACTGATCCCTTGGTTTCGACGACACCATTATGTTTCTAACAGCGATTTGCTGGGCAGCGCCTTTGGTTCTTCGGTTCGGTGGTTGTCAGCAATGGTGATCAGTCTCACCTTCCCCATTTTTGCCTTGTCTAACGCCTTAGCCGCTGGTGTATTTTTAGAGGTCGCGTTGCACTGGCCGCTCGCGCTTAGTCTGCCTCTAGCCACCGTTGCTCTTATAGCCTACATTCAATTTGCGGGTATTTTATCTATAGCCCGCACTCAAGGATTGAATCTTTTGACAGTCTGTGGGGGTTTGGGCTTTGCTGTTTGGAAGTTGCGACACGCCACCGCGTTGCACACGGCGCTCCCGCTCCCCCCATCGTACTGGCATTGGTTTGGCATCGGCCACGGATTGATTTGGGTGTGGTTCGGGATGAATACTCTCAACGTGTTCTCCGCTCAAGTGGAAATCCAAGCTGTAGCAGCAGCCAAAGAAATTCGGCGCGCGCAACAGGCGGTTTGGATCTCGACGGTCATTTTGCTGGTAATTATCGGAATTAGTACTTGGCTAGGGATTGCTGCCCGCGAATTAACGCCCCAACCGAATCTAGAAGGATTGGCCGCATACTCTTTGTTATTAGTTCGCCAAAGTCCGCAATGGTTCATTGGTATTGTTGGCGTTAGCATGTGGGCGATGGCATTAATGTGGTGCGGGCCCTTGCTATTTTCCGGTGCTATTAGCCTAGGAGCGGATCTCTTTGGCCGTCCCAAAAGTGTGTGGGCGATGCGCGCAGCCCTGGTCATAGAGGGTATTCTAATGGTTCTCTACGCGCTATGGCGTCCAGGTGAAGTCGCTTGGTGGCGGGTCTTTGGTCTAACACTACGTAACGCCGCGATAGTTGGGCCCACGCTGACTGTTATAATGTGGACCGACCTGCCCCCGATGTCCATTTTCACGGCCATGATCAGTGGCATTCTCGTGGGGCTCGGTCTTAATGCTTGGACTGGTTTCTCGCCTACTCACTTTGTCTGGGGAATCAATCCGATGTGGTCTGCTGCCACTACCACATTTGTCGTAATTGGGCTGTGGAAACTTTATCGACACCTCGGCCTTTTCACGACCCTAGGCAGTGGTATGGGGTGGTTGGTGGCCACTGTTATATTGATACGATTTGGCGATGCTCTGGCATCTACCGGACTATTAGGCGTGTTGGTTTTCGGAGTCGGAATGGCGTTACTCGGTTATGTCTGGGGTCTCACCAAAGTGGTCGCCAGAAGGAATCTAATACAACCGCTCACTATACTAAAGAATGACTAATATAGTCGCACCGGGATCCGTCCTCCTCACCCCTATCACGCAATTGATTTACACAGTGTAGAAATGACACGTATCGCCGTCCCGTTCCCGTCAAAGGAACGTTAAAGCGTAGAAGCGGCTGAACCCCGCCCATGTTGCTGGTGGGATAAGCGATGGCGAGTCCGGAGGAACACTCCCAGGGTCTCACGACCTGTCGACGCAGTTATGGTGGTTCCCCCCAGAATCTCCGGCCTGAAGGCCGGGGAGGTTCAAACACGATGAGATGGTTGAGGCTAACACTTTCCTCTTCCCCGCGGATGGCCAATGCTCGATGAAGCGACTTCGGCAGTGGTACGTTCAGCGTGCCAGAATAGGATGTCGCGCGCGCTCCTAGGGTCGAGCCCGGCATGGATTGTTCCATGGCTGTGCTGACCCAGGCAGTCTGGCGTCTTCGATGGGCTTGACCACCTCCTCTTTAGTCTCTGCCCGCGTGACACACCGAGCAAATCAACAATGGCGGCGAAATATCCGCCCCCCTCGTCCGTGTAGAGCTCAATGCGATAGGGCAAACGCAATCAACCAATCAAAGTCTTTTCGATCATGGTGTTAGGTCTCCCGGTATTTAGCCAAAAAAGTCTCGAAGTGACTGTCTGGGAGATCCTGCCATGAACGGATGCCAGGCCACGGCTCGGGGTGGTTCTACCGCTTTGATGGCCTCATAAAGCGGCTCGGAAACTGGGACTAACTACTGGATGGCTCCTATGAGGCTCCCCGCAGCAATCGCGGCCCATTGGGTGACGCGGTTCCTCCCCGGCATGAAGGCCGAGGCATCCAACGCGCTGTATTTTGATGAACCAAGCAACGTTCCTTCGAATCCCGCATTATCCATTCACGTTTCCCCTTATGCGATTCTCGTGCATCGGTGACGATATCCCCTTAACACCTCCGTATCTCGTTTAATTGTATTGCCATCGTGGTATTAACTGCCATTGCATTTCCGCCAGGAATCGCGAATCTTGCAGTGGTCATAATGGGCCTTAACACGCTGCACAGTTTGGTGTGGAGGGCACACCCGTTATCCTTTCGGTCTGTTCTCCAATGACATATTCATTGCACTTTCGGAATTTTCATAATGCCACCACAGTGGGTAGCCAAGAGGATCTCCCCATAGCCTTTTACATCTTTTTTACACTCTATTTACGATCTTTTTACTAGGAACCGCCCCCGCCCCCCCTTATACTGGCGATGATCCACAGCGAACCCAAGGGAGGCGACCCCATGTCACGTATCGTGCTCATCGGCCTGACTCTTGGAATGTTTGGGTTGCTCGCATTAATAGTAAATTTTTGTCGCCGATATTAACGAAGATTTTGAAGATCGATGCGAGGAGGGGCTAACTCCATGGAGACAGTGTTACTGGGACTCCTTATTGTGGCCCTGTTTATGGGAACCGTAGGGTTGTTGCACGTCTTGCGAAAACTCTAGGATTGGGAGATTACGATAAGCATGGGAAATTGGGTGTTGTTGGGATTGTCGATCGCCATGATGGGCTACCTCCTCTATGTAATTGTCCATCCGGAAAAATTTTAGAAGCAAGGGGGCTCACACCGGTGAGCATCAGCACCATGGCCACCTGGGTGGTCGTAATCGGGGGATTGCTTATCTTGTGCAAGCCGATGGGCATCTACCTTTATCGTGTCTTTACTTTTCAACCAACCGTGTTGGACCGTCCGCTGCGACCAGTGGAAAATGGTATCTTTCGTCTCCTCCATGTCACCCGTGACAGCAATATGAGTGCCGTGGAGTACGGATTGGCGTTTGTACTGACCAACATGGTATGGGGAATAATGGCCTATACCCTGTTGCGGATCCAAGGAATTTTGCCGTTCAATCCAGAACACTTCGGCAACTTGAATGCGGGGTTGTCGTTTAACACCGCAGCCAGTTTTGTGACGAACACGAACTGGCAAGCCTATAGCGGGGAAAACACGATGTCATATTTTTCCCAGTTTGCCGTCTTGCAATTTTTGCAATTCGTGACCCCGGCCAGCGGGGCAGCAGCAGGACTGGCCTTTGTCCGCGGACTCTCGGGACGCCAACTCGGCAATTTTTTCGTCGACCTGACATTGGTTTTGACCCGCGTCTTGTTGCCTCTCTCGATCCTTTTTGGGTTGGCATTTGTTGCTTTGGGCGTTCCAGATACCTTAGCTCCCTATTTGCATGTGCACACGTTGGCGGGCCAAACCCAGATCATCCCACGCGGTCCCATCGCAGGTTGGGAAGCCATTGAGCATTTGGGTCAAAACGGCGGCGGGTTCACCGGAGCTAATAGTGCCAATCCTTTGGAAAATCCCTCAGCCCTGACCAACATCCTGCAGAGTATCGCAATGGGATTGGTGCCTGTGGCGTTTTTTTACATGTTTGGACTTTTTACTGGCCGCAAGCGTTTAGCGTGGACCCTGATTGCGGTCGCCGGCACCATCTTTCTTGCGATGTTAGCCATGATTTACTTTCCAGAAATGGCGGGTAACCCAATCATCAACGCCTTGGGCCTCTCCGGACACGCCAATATGGTGGGCAAAGAATTGCGATTTGGCATGGGCGGCACGTCCATCTTCGAAACTAGCACCATGGCCTTTACCACAGGTTCGGTGGTAAGCGCGCATGACAGCTTTCTCCCCATTCCCAGCCTCGCGATGTTCTTAGGCATGTTCCTGAATATGGTGTTCGGTGGCAAAGGCGTCGGTCTTTTAAACATGCTGATGTTTGTGATTTTAACGATTTTCTTGATGGGACTGATGGTTGGACGCACACCCGAGTTTTTGGGCAAGAAAATTGAGGCCAAGGAAGTGTCATTAACCTCCGTAGCCTTTTTGCTTCACCCGCTACTGATCTTGGTCGGAACCGCTCTGGCAGTCGCCATTCCTGCTGGCATAGCTGGCGTTTTTAATCCCGGTCCCCACGGTTTGAGCGAGGTTTTGTACGGATTCACATCGGCCGCAGCCAATAACGGGTCGGCTATGGGAGGGTTAGGTGCCTCCCTTCCGTTTTACGAAGTCGCATTGGGTATTGTCGTAATTTTGGGACGCTATGCGTCGATTATGGCGATGTTATTGGTAGCCGAATCGCTGCTGCAGAAGAAGGCGGTGCCGCAAACCTCCGGAACCATGCGCACTGATACGCCGCTCTTTTGGGGTGTCCTCTTGGGATCCATTGTGATTTTAAACGCGTTAACGTTCTTTCCCGTCATGGCGCTCGGTCCGCTGGCAGAGCACTATCTCTTAATGGCCCACCATGTATTTGGGTAAGGGGAAGAAAAAATGAGGAGGGATTCAGAGATGGCCTCCGCGGTCAGGAAACAACCTCTGTCCGACACTAGTTCCCGTCTCAAAGAACTGGTGCGAGACACCTTTGTCAAATTAAATCCACGCACTATGCTGCGCAACCCGGTGATGTTCGTGGTAGAAGTCGGAACCGTTGTCACCTTGTGGCTCACCCTCAGTGCTCGTCACAGCGCGTCCCGCAATTATGACGCAGTGGTCACCATTATCTTATTTATGACGGTTGTGTTTGCGACCTTTGCCGAAGCCTATGCGGAGTCGCGAGGACGTGCCCAAGCCGAGTTTCTACGCCGCAGTCGCGCGAGTGCCCGAGCACGCCTCCTGAAATCTGACGGATCCTGGGACTGGTTGGACGGATCCGCACTGCGACAGGGGATGCGGATTCGCATTGAAGCCGGCGACACCGTCGCGGGCGACGGAGTCGTCGTCGAGGGGGTGGGCGCCATGGATGAATCGGCGATTACCGGCGAATCTGCTTCGGTGATTAAAGCTCCAGGAGACAGCGTCACCGGGGGCACCGTGCTGTTGTCCGACTCCCTGCTTGTCGAGATTACCACGGATCCGGGAAACACCTTTCTCGATCGCATGATTGCCTTGGTCGAAGGAGCCGCGCGCCAAAAAACTCCCAACGAAATCGCCCTCTCTGCATTGCTAGGCGTGTTGACTCTCATTTTCGTACTGGTTGTCGTCACCCTGGGACCAATCGCCCGCTATTATGGACCTCATACCGTAAACACGACCACATTGGTGGCGTTGTTGGTTTGTCTCATTCCCACCACAATTGGTGCTTTGTTATCCGCCATCGGAATCGCAGGCATGAATCGCGTGGCCAAAATTAACGTCGTTGCCAAAAGCGGGCGTGCCGTGGAGGCGTCGGGAGATATCGACACCTTGATTTTGGATAAGACCGGCACCATTACCATTGGCAATCGTATGGCCACGGAATTTTTGCCGGTGCCGGGAGTCTCAGTCGATACCTTGGCAGAGGCCGCCTGGATTGCCTCACTCGCCGACACCACGCCAGAAGGGCGATCGGTGGTGGAATTGGCCGAGTCCGTGTTCAACTCGCCCCATCGCCAGGTCCCTTCTGGTGAGCCGGTTCCGTTTTCCGCACAAACACGAATGAGCGGCATCGACTTGGCCGATGGACGGAGCATCCGCAAGGGAGCTGTTAGCGCCATCGTCCAACTCGTAGATCAGCCGCCCCCTGATCTCGAACTGGCGGCAGAACGTGTAGCCCGGGATGGAGGCACGCCTCTCGCGGTGGCGGTCGATCGTCAGGCTTTGGGGATTATTCGCCTAAAAGATATCGTGAAATCCGGTCTCAAAGAGCGTTTTGCAGAATTTCGCGCTATGGGCATTCGCACAGTGATGGCAACCGGCGATAATCGAATTACCGCCCAAGTCATTGCGGCAGAAGCGGGGGTCGACGCCGTACTCGCGGAAGTCAACCCCGAAGGCAAACTCGCCCTGATTCAACAAGAGCAAGCGGAGGGCAAGTTGGTGGCCATGACCGGCGATGGAACCAATGATGCCCCTGCCTTGGCGCAGGCAGATGTTGGTTTGGCGATGAATATCGGCACCATGGCAGCCAAGGAAGCGGGCAACATGGTCGACTTGGATTCGAATCCGACCAAGCTGCTCGATGTCATTGAGGTGGGAAAGCAACTATTAATTACCAGGGGGGCGTTGACGACCTTTTCGATCGCCAATGACGTCGCCAAATACTTTGCCATTGTACCCGCCATGTTTTCGGTCGTTCCCATTTTGCACGGACTGTCGGCGCTCAACATCATGGGGTTGAAGACCCCGCACGGGGCAATTTTGTCGGCCCTGATCTTTAATGCTCTGATTATTCCGGCGTTAATTCCGTTTGCCGTTAAGGGCGTGCGCTACCGCCCCCAGTCGGCCGACCGATTATTGCTACGCAATATCATCAATTGGGGCGTTGTGGGAGTCATTATTCCGTTTATCGGAATCTGGGGCATCGATCGCGTGCTCGGGTTGTTTGGACTGGCCTAAGATAGGAGGCTCTGCAATGTTATTGACGCTCAAACGGGCTGTCGTCGTGACGGTATTGCTGTGGATAATACTGGCATTTGGTTTTACATTTGTCATGGTGGGCTTGGGCCAAGTGTTCTTTCCTTATCAAGCCAATGGCAGTATAGTTACCTTAAAGGGGCGTACCATCGCCGCACGCCATGTGGGTCAAAATTTTGGCAATACCTTGCAATATTTTTGGGGTCGCCCGTCGGCCACAGTGTCCCTGACTACTGGAAAACGGGAGCCCGATAATGCCTTAAACTCGGGAGCCAGCAACTATGGCCCGACCAATGCCTTGTTGCTTCAGGATATTCGACGCCGCATCCACCACTATCTGAACACCACACCGGGTCTGAGCATCCATCAAATTCCTGTCAGCTTGGTGGCAAGCTCAGGATCTGGATTAGATCCCGACATCACCGTAGCCAGCGCATTGATTCAAGTGCCACGAGTCGCGAAATATACCGGATTGAGTCAGTCCAGGCTACGCCAATTGGTACTCTCTAAGGTTCTGCCACCGGACCTCGGGTTGTTTGGCCCCGCGCGAATCAATGTGGTTTTGCTGAATGTCGCCCTGTATCAGTTACTGCATCCTCAATCCCCCGCTGAATAAGCGCCAACGTACACATAAGCGACTTGTTGATGATGGGATCGGCAGGGTATATACTTATGGCGGTTTTGAAGGCTGCACGTTCAATGGTGAGGATATCGGAGGCTTGTCAGCTTGGCGACACTCGCATTGACGACAAAATTTGGGAGGTGACTCAGGGCCTTGACTCGAACGGCAAAGACCCCGGAGGAGGCTTTAGGACCCCGAGCCCAGAGCCTTAAATGGCGGGTGTTGCGTACACGGTGGCGAAGGCAAGAACCTATATGGAACAATAGCTTTGCTTATCTTGCCGTAACGGTCATGGTGGCCGGACTCACGGTGTTGCTATGGATTCCTCGCCATCTCTTCGAGGCTGTCAATATTGCCCTGTTATATTTGCTGCCCGTGCTGTTTAGCGCCGTGCGATGGGGTCTCTACCCAGCTTTTTATGCCGCGGTGTTGGGCGTACTGGCTTTTGATTATTTCTTTATTCCTCCAATCTTTAGTTATTCAGTGAGTGACTTGCGCTATTTGGTCTCCTTTGCCGTGTTCTTGGTGGTTGCTACCCTCACTGCGGGACTGGCCTCGTCACTGCAACGGCAAACCCGCGAAGCGCAACGGCGGGAACGGATCACTGCCTCCCTGTACGGTTTGAGCCGACAAATAGCGATGGTGCAAAATCTCCACGATGTCGGGCAAGCCATTGTCCACCATGTGGGGCAAACTTTCGGGGTTCCGGTGGCCATGGTACTTCCGGATGCTGAAGGAAGGTTGGTGGAGACGTCGCAAACCGATTCTCCGCCCTTAGGACGCCCCTTGAATCCTAGCGTCTTACAGTGGGTCTATCGCCACGGCACTGCCGTAGGATACGGGGGAAAACACCGCCCCGAGTTGTTGTACATGCCGCTCAAAACCGAAGATACCGTGCACGGAGTCTTGTGTCTTGGGGAATATGGACTCGATCAGCCGTTTTCCCCGGAACAGCGCCAGATCATCGAATCCCTCTGCGGGCTTGCGGCCGTATCGGTGGCACGGGTCACTTATGAAACCCAGGCACGCATCGCGGCACTAACCGCGGAATCCGAGCGGTTGCGCACAGCCCTGTTAGACTCATTATCCCATGAACTTCGCACCCCGGTCACCGCCATTATGGGTGCCATCGGCAGCTTAAGTGATGATCAGATTCCCTTATCGACGGAAGATCAGGGAGAACTAGTATCCACGATACGGGACAGTGTCATGCGGATGAACCGTTTGATTACAAATTTGTTGGGAATGGTGCGACTGGAAAGCGGTCTTTTGCGCCTGAATCGACGTCCCTGCGATGTATCCGATATGATTGGAGTGGTGGTCCACCAAATGCGCGAAACATTGGGATCTCGGCCACTGTCGATCAGTGTTCCGGACAATCTCCCTCCTCTAGTGGTCGACGAGGTACTGCTGGAGCAAGCCCTGGTCAACGTATTAAGCAATGCGGTTAAATATTCCCCAAACCACAGCCCTATTCACATTAGCGCCATCGCCTCTCATTGCTCACTGCGCATAGAAATCCGTGACTTCGGGATGGGGATCGATCGTGAGGACAAGGAAAAAATCTTTGAGAAATTTTATCGTTCGGCCAAGGCGCAAAATGTTCCCGGAACCGGTCTCGGGTTGGCAATTTGCCAAGGCATCGCCCAAGCTCACGGTGGCCGTGTGACGGCCACTCCAGCGTCACCACAAGGAACCATTTTTGCGTTGGAACTTCCATGGAATCCCCCACCATATGAAGGGGAAGCACCATGACCATCCTGATTATTGATGACGAACCACAGATTCGCCGTGTATTGCGAGTTATGTTGCAGGCTCAAGGATATCAAACGGTCGAGGCCGCGACCGGGGCCGACGGTCTGGTGTTTGCATTTACTGCCGCTCCCGATTGCATATTGCTCGACATTAGTCTCCCTGACCTCAAAGGAATCGACGTCTTGCAATCGATTCGGCGCCAGTCTGATGTGCCGGTGATCATCTTGACGATTCATGAAGAAGAACAACAAAAAGTTCGGGCCTTAGATCTAGGAGCGGATGATTATGTTACAAAACCCTTTGGCGCCCGGGAATTAATGGCGCGGATTAGAGTAGCGCTCAGACATCGGGCGAACACGCCCTCACCGTCGATTGTTCAGGTAGGACCCGTGACCATGGATTTCGAGCGTCGCATGGTGGAACGTCATGGTGAGGCCGTTAGGCTAACGCCCATCGAATATGATCTGCTGCGGGAATTAGCATCCAATCTTGGGCGCGTGCTAACCCACCGCCACTTGCTCCAGCAAGTGTGGGGGGATACGACCGACGCCACTGATGCCCATTATCTCCGAATCTATATTGGGCATCTGCGCAAGAAAATTGAAGACGATCCGGCGCGCCCGCAATTGATTATCACTGAACCCGGCGTCGGGTACCGAATGACTGAACCGGAATAGCTACTCACCGCAAGGGAGGAAATCGTGGTGGTTGAGCAGTTTAAGCGCCGCAACCCGGAAGAGATTCTGGAGCAGATCCGGCGAATGAGCCGTGGTCGCCATCGCATTTACCTGGGTGCCGCACCTGGTGTAGGCAAAACTTATACTATGCTCAGTGACGCCAAAGGCGCACGCGATCAGGGCGTGGATGTGGTGGTAGGCATTGTCGATACCCATGGTCGTGAAGAAACGGCAGCGATGGTGCAAGACTTGGAAGTGATGCCATTACGTATGACTTTGCACAAGGGATTGTCGGTCGGCGAAATCGACGTGCCAGCTATCATGAAAAGAGCACCGGATTTGGTACTCGTCGATGAATTGGCTCATACCAACCCCGAGGACGCGACACATCCTAAACGTTATCAAGATGTAGAGGATTTGTTAGCCTCGGGCATTCATGTCTGGTCTACCGTGAATATTCAGCACATGGAATCGTTAAATGATTTAGTGCGTCAGATTACCGGCGTGCGGGTGCGGGAAACGATTCCCGATGCCATCGTCCAAGACGCGGACGAAGTTCGACTTATCGACTTAACACCCGAAGCCCTAATCGACCGCCTCAAACGCGGCAAAATCTATCAACGCAATATTGATCAAGCCTTACAGAACTTCTTTCGGGTTGGCAACTTGACAGCCCTGCGAGAGATAGCGTTGCGGGCGGTAGCCGACGATACCGATGATCGGCTGGAATCTTATATGCATCGCCACGCCATTGAAGGGCCCTGGCCTACTCAGGATCGGATTATGGTAGCCGTCACCCCGTCACCTAACGGAGAGCGATTATTGCGTCGAGGATACCGCACCGCGCGCAGACTCCGCGCAGAATTTTATGTGGTGGTAGTCCGACCCGAAGCGCATCCCACATTTGCAGCAGCCGATGAAACCCGCCTAGCAACACATCTGGCTCTGGCCGAACAAATGGGAGCACAGATTGTGCATTTGCAGAATAACCGAGTAGCACACGCATTGGTACAATTCGCACGAGAGCATCATATTACCCAAATAGTCATGGGGGAGTCCTTGCGGACACGTTGGCAAGAAATTTGGCGTGGTTCGGTCATTAATGAAGTTCTGCGGGAAACCAGCAATATTGATATTTTAGTGGTTGGCCACGAGCGCAAATGGCAGTGACAGGACGGCATCATGGGCATTTTCCCAAAACCATTAAGAGGAGGCATTATTGGTGGCTATCCGTGATTGGACTATAGTTGATTTATTAGAGGTAATTAGGCAGCCAAAACCCGCTTGGGGAGGTGGTAGCGCGGGCGCTGTCGCAGGCGCTATGGCCTTTGCCCTGATAGAAAAAATCTCCCTCATCGCCAAAATCGATGCCAATGAACTTACTAGCCTCCGTAACAATTTGCTGCAGTGGGCAGAAGACGACACCCTTGCCTACCAAACCATGATTAAACCCAGCGGCGACTCATCGCGGTCAATCCAGAACATCAACAATTCATTGGAGATATCCGCAAAAATTGCCGAAGGATGTCTCTCTGGCATCCAAACAAGCGGCGACCTGATGGCATTGGTAAAACCCGGCCTGCGAGCAGATTTGTTTGTTGCTGCTCATCTTTGCTATACCGGGTGCTACAGTGCTGTAGCCAATATTAAAACCAATGCCGAACGACTTTATCCACAAAGCGACTGGCTCGACACATGTCGTCACCTAGGACGTCGTCTCGATGAAGCGGCAGGAAACATCCACCGTTGGATGGTCCACTATCCTGTCTCAGAGATCTGCTATTGATTAATTCTGTCAAATGTCATCACTTTTATCTATGATTGTCTTACCCAGGTTTGAAGTTCGGCAGCGGAAAAATTTGGCTTTCACTCATCCTTTGCGGCTAATGGAGCGCAAGACTAAAGGCCATGTTGATCCTGAACCGAGCCACTCGTTATGATTGGGGACGCGGAGTTTCTCTTATTAATGCATACCCAATGGCCAGGCGCATATCTCTTCACATTCCATCAGTGATAACGATCACCGAACCCGAGAAAAGTAGAATTGCGTTTAGGATCCAGAGCCGTGCTCTTCGAACAATGCGTAGTGATTTCCAACGATCGAAACGGGAGTAAGGGTTTCGCTGGCGCAATTGCATTTCAGGTCAGTACAGTACAGTACAGTACGGTGCAGTGCAGTGCAATAAGGCGAGGTTCCGACCCCCGTGTTAGTGAGAGTCGGAACCAGCGTCAATCTAATCCTCAGAGTTTAGGAATTATGCAAGGCTTGATCCAAATCTTCCACGATATCCTCCACATCTTCGATGCCCACCGAGATGCGAATTAAATTGGTGGTGATTCCGCCCATTTGTCGGTAAGAATCCGGTACACTATAGTGCACAGCGGCCACTGGTTGCGTTATCAAAGATTCGACAGAACCCAGGCTCACAGCCCGCGTGAATAGATCCACCCGATTGAGAAACCGATTAACTTCTTCCTGCCCGCCTTTCAATTCAATGCTCAGTACCCCGCCAAATCCCGCCATCTGCTGTTTCGCCAGGTCGTGCTGCGGATGGCTCCGCAATCCAGGATAATGCACTTTTTCAACCCGAGGGTGTGTAGCAAGATATTCTGCCACCACCTGGCCATTTTGGTTGTGGCGAGCCATCCTTAATCCAAACGTCTTCATCCCACGGTTCAGCAACCATGCGTCGATGCCATTAAGGTTGCCGCCCAATTTACGAAACACGTTCACACATTCGTTGATATACGCAGTGGTTCCCACAATGGCTCCAGCCATTACATCGCTATGTCCATTAAGGTACTTGGTTCCACTGTGAACAACCGCATCAGCTCCCAGTATAAGGGGTTTTTGGTTGTAAGGTGTGGCAAATGTGTTATCTACAACGACACGGATTCCGTGTGCGTGGGCCAGTTCGGCAATGGCGGTAATATCGCACACTCTTAGGGTAGGATTGCTGGGAGTCTCTAAAAAGATGACCCGGGTATTAGGGTGTATAGCTGATTCCAACTGGCGAAGGTCCGTGACATCAACAAAACTTGTCTCCAGACCAAAGCGGGGCAAAAGGTCGTGAAATAACCCGAAACTGCCCCCATAGATGTCAGCGTGACTTATAATATGGTCGCCTGATTTGGTTTGAGCAATTAAGGCAGTGCTAGTGGCAGCCATTCCCGACGCTAATACTAGTGCACTTTGAGCACCTTCGAGAGCCGCCAGTTTGGATTCTACCATAGTGTAACTAGGGCTCCCATAACGTGTATATATGTACCCTTCGGACTTTCCCTCCATGAGATCCATCATGCTCTCGTTGGTAGGAAAAGCAAAGGTCGTCGTTTGATAGATGGGGGGCACAACTGAACCTGTGGTTGGATCAGGACACTCTCCAGAGTGAATGAGGATGGAGTTGACCCCTCGTAACGCTTTTGTCATATCGAATATGCCACCTTTCTTGACATCCTGCCCACGGCTAAAACCGGGAATCTCCGATCCTCAAGGCATCGGATTTCTTCATCATCGTACCATTGATTGTTCGGGCTTGGGCCGTTCGTTCACAATACAAGGCAAGTTGGTCTCTTGTCGTTTTGCGTTCCACAGGGCGGGACCGGAATAGATGCGGTAGCGATATGCTATTAACATCCCCACAGGATGTCTTCTATCTCTCAAAATCGCAATTTCTGATAATATAGCCAATAGCTTACGCCACCAAAGCAGATAACGGCTTACGGGGCAGGGAGTCCCTGCAATCGGGGTTTTACCGCGTTTTTCGGTAATTTGCTCCCGATTTTAGCCGTATACAGAATGATAGGGTTGTTTGTTTAATGGGGATCCTAGAGTCAATGGAACCGCACCCCCAACTGTCGGCGATGATTCGAATTTTGCACCACTTATTTAGCCACCACTGGCACCCCCAGTCGTGCGGGTACTCCCAACCCAAAGAGTTGGGACCACGGCTATGGCTAAACACCCTGCAGCAACCAAAATGGCCACCGCAGTGCCCTGTGCCTGAGCCACAATCCCTACGGCCCAAGCACCAAACGCGCCTACGGTATTGCCGACCCCCATGGTTAATCCCGATGCCATCCCGAGTCGACCAGGAAAAAGTGATTGCCCATACACCAACAACACTGCGCCCGCGCCATTAACGGCGAAACCCCAGACAGCCACGGTTAACCAAAAGGGCCATCCTGTACCCGTTCCGATGGCACCGCCAACAGCTGCCAAACTTGCCCCCAGCAACGAACCGATCAGAATCGGCCGTGGACCCCAGCGATCGGATGCCGAGCCTCCTAGAACATTGCCTATCATGCCTAAACTATAGACTACCGCCAATAGCGCCCCCGTCTGCGTGAATGCACCGCCTCTTTGATGCCATACAATGGGCAGCAATGTGAGGAGACTGGCGATCCCCAAATTGCGCAATGCAACTAAGACAAAAAAGGCGCGACCCCGGTGCCATATATTAGCCCACTCGACCTTTACTGGATGTCTCCGGGGCCGAGACAGTGTCGGAATTGTACGGGCCGATGAAAAGAGTAAGCCAGCCGCGGCTATCCCAGGCAATGCCAGGCCCGCCACGCCAAACTTCCCACCCCACTGCCAAACTGCCACAGCTGCTAGCGGCGCCAAGATATGGCCAATCATGCCACTGACCATCCACCCACTCATTCTCCGCCCCTTATGCCCGAGAACCGATTGGCTCACCAGAGCTGCCATGTGCGGGTGAAAAGCCGCGTTGCCTAGTCCACCCAGCATAAGGACAACTGCAAATATGGTGTATGAGGGGGCCCAAGCTAACCCAAGGGCATTGCCCAAACTTCCGATTAAAAGTCCGCCTACAATAAACCAAGGCCCCCCTCGGCTATCCGCCCATATGCCCATAATGGGTTGCAAAGCCTGTGTGGTCACCGCCAATAAACCCGCCAACAACCCCGCCTGACTTTCGGTAAAGTGCCATCGAATCATCAACGCCGGCAGTAACGCAAGATAAAGGGTTGGATACCCGTCATTAACCGCATGCGCAATAGCCCATATGGCGGCGTCAATCCATGAATTGTGGCGAAATAGTCCACTGCCCCTCAACCTATCGTCTCCAAATCATAGCGCAACGCAACAAACCCTGCACGATCCAAAACACGGGTAGTCCGGCATCGATATTCCAAGTCCCACGCTTGCTCGGTGGTGATAAATTCGTTCGGTGATACATACAACCCGCTTCTAATCGATGACGGTTCCGCACCCATTATCGAATTCACTTCCTGGATCGTCCAAAATCGAGCGTTACGATACACCGATGTCGCGTCATCCAGTGCACGAACTTGATAGTGCTGGGCCCAAGGGCCAGTACCATGAACTCTACCGCCGCCTAACCCTGACGGGACGATACTTTTGTCGTTTTGCTCAACACATGGTCGGTACCGCGGGGAGCCGATCTCCGTCGATCAACCATTAAGCATTGCGGAATTCTCCAAAGAACAAACGTTCTGAGTCTAGTTTATCATCCCCAGGCTTTATAGGCAATGGGACGCGCTGACAGGAAGAAAAAAACCCTACGTCCTCAACGGCCGCCACCCGCTTGACCCCCTCTTGGCTATCGCCTAAGATGGGCAATGCGCGGGCGTTATATTCAAGTTTTGATTGGTATTATGCCTCTTACTGAAAAAAGAAAATATTTCTGGATGGATCCGCTACGATCTTGGCGTGAACGGTCTAGGTTATTCCAGAAGCATTCGGCTTAGTTGTATCTTCATACCCTAATCAAGCCGGGCAAAACCCCGGTGTCAATAAACACCCATGCCACAAATTGGCATCACCAAAACAGAGAGAAAGAAGAGCAATAGTCGTCTTTCTCTCCGGCGTGAGGCATTTGCCCATCATGGAATCGGTATACTCCCTGCTTCGCGTGCTTGAGCAGGGGGCAGCACGGCCACAACGAGCGATCCCCGACTCGGAGAATTTGTTGACCGACCCCCATTTGCGCCAATGGGTCATCCTCGTTGTCCTTGACTGCGTGCTAGTGGGATTTGTAGCGCAAGTCCTGAAGTATTGCCGAATCACATGCCATCCGATAGGGTAGAGATTCTCCGCAGAGCGACACATTGCGCGCAGGGCTGCGTATTCGGGTTTCGTTAAGCCTTGAATCGGATTGCTTTGTATCCTCCCGTACACCAGAACCCCCGTCCTTCTACGGATGCAGTATCTAGCAACACCCTGACGGCGAGCACCTTCTATCTCCAGAGCTAAAGCCAGGGGTTTTACGACGCATTTGATAAGGTGCCGGAGAGCCATTGCTCTCCGGCAGTCTACCGCAGCCAAACTTTACCCATGTACCGCCGAGAATCCGGGTACTCCATCGAACAGATAGAGATTTTCTGTTTTGATTGGGTCAAAGCCTGCCTCCGCTACCCGTTTAAGCAGTTCTACGACATGACTGGAACGCACCGTCTCACCATCACGCCCCATAAATCGGCATCGCCAATGATCGGTGCAAAAAGTCTCGGGCAAGCCGTCGGGCCACACTTTGATGCCGCGATTCGTAATAACCCGTAATTGCAAGGGATCTGCCAACACTTGCATCAGGGCATTGCCGAGTTCATTTGGAGATCCGGGTTCCCAATCTAGGAACACATCAACACCTACCAGTTGTTTTACTGCCTTTTGATGGTGTTCGCTCTTTCGCCACAACGACAAGGAAGGCACTTTACCATAAGACACGGTTTTTAGCATAATGGGAACTTCTCCCAGTCGGTTGATCACAGCGTCCGCAAACTCGGCGGTGCCCACTTTCTGACGGCTGTTTCCTTCGGTGAAAATATCGTCTGTGTGAATGCCCTCTTCAATAGCCTTCAACCATGCATTGTGCACCCGCGTAGCTACCTCTGGTTGGCCTATGTGCACTAACATCATAATCGCCCCCAGCAATAGTCCCGATGGATTGGCCTTGTTTTGCCCGGCAAGGCGCGGCGCTGATCCGTGAATCGCCTCGAACATCGCGCACTGATCCCCAATATTGGCGGAACCCGCTAGCCCCACCGACCCCGCAATTTGAGCTGCAACGTCTGACAGGACATCACCGTACAGATTAGGCATGACAATCACATCAAAGTTCTCCGGTGTATCTGCCAGTTTCGCCGCACCAATGTCCACAATCCAGGTTTCATTTTCGAGATCAGGATACTCGGCAGCTATCTCGTTGAACACTTTGTGGAACAATCCATCGGTGAGTTTCATGATGTTATCTTTAACAAAGCAGGTCACCTTTTTACGATTGTGCGCGCGCGCATACTCGAATGCATAACGAATCACTTTTTCCGAGCCTGGGCGAGAAATAAGCTTCAGACACTGATAGACTTGTTCCGTTTGTCGATGCTCGATCCCCGCGTACAAATCTTCTTCGTTTTCACGAATGATGACCACATTCATTGATGGGTGCTGGGTATAGATAAAAGGATGGTAGGACACACTGGGGCGAACATTGGCATACAATCCCAGCGCCTTACGCGTCGTAACATTCAAGCTCTTGTATCCGCCGCCCTGAGGTGTGGTGATTGGTGCCTTGAGAAAAACTTGGGTCCGTCGCAAAGAATCCCACGCTTTAGGCTCCATTCCCGTTTCAACGCCACGCAAGTAGACCTTTTCGCCAATTTCGATCGTCTCAATCTCGATTTGAGCTCCGGCTGTCTGAATAATCCGCAAAACTGCATCCATAATTTCCGGGCCAATTCCGTCCCCGTAGGCTACGGTAATAGGGGTTCGTGGTGTCATAATCATCTTCTCCATTCTGTGATCTCACTAGGTGACCAAGCCCAACCCAAAAGCTACACAAGCGCTCTACTTCGTTTTGCCTTATTTCCCGATCATTTGCCCTTCGTGACGAATGAAGGTGCGGTTGATTTTCTTCTAAGATTCTCGGAGGACCCATCGTCCAATGGCTGCACCTGGGTTGCTGAACAATCAATCCAACATCCTGAACTCGAATCGCCTGTAGATGCTGCACAGGGAATCCCAACGGTATACTGTCATCAATAGGGTACGAACCAGACACCCACACAGATCCCGGCGCGCACCCTCACAGCGAAGCCCGTTCTCAATTGTCGTTCCACCATACGTTCCTGATGAGGCGAAACATCCCCGACGATAAGCAAATCGTAGGTTTTAACTAATACGACGAATTATAGTGGCGATTTCTGATGGTCCGGGGCAGTTAACACTCGCTCCCTTCATCGTAGCTTTACCCCTCTCACCCTCATTTCTGATTTTGACCTGTATGCGGCCACGGAGTGAACCAAGGACACTGCTCGGGTTGGGCACCACTCACGCCGTCTCCGCTGCCGGGTATCCCCCGGAAATTGGCAAGGAGGGCAACCGTAAATCTCCCTCATTACCCATTCAGTTTCGCCCCCACACCGTTCGCACGGTAGGCTCTTAATCACATCAACCAGCCCCCAGCCTGAGATGGGACATTGCAAGCACCCGGCACTCAGTCGACGGTTGACCCCCCTTGGCAACTTCATAAAGCACGATCTGGCGGGTCGGATTCATATACGCTCGCATGTCCGTCTCAACATGGGCTAAGCCGCCCTGGGAAACCAAAGCACATCGCTCTACAGTCTCTTTTAAAACGTCGGAACTCGAAATTCCTTTGATAAATCACGGGTTGTAATCTAGCATTCGGCCTGACCATCAACCCATGTGAGGGAAAATATGCGTTCATCAAAAAATCCCCTAGCTCCTCAAATGTTTTTCTGGCATTCTGGGCAAAATTTGTTTGAGAACTGACGGTCTGCTCCACCAGTTCAATGCCGCGCTGTCTATAAACACCAAAAAGTCATGGTCAACCAAGACAAACACCCCTTGAGGATCCAGACCAAACCTACCCTCGCTCGCCAATCCAAGCGGAAAACCGGCCAGCGAGCCTTTTGCACGGCCACGTCCCGTAGAGTTCCGGTCGGGTCAATTTCTCCGGTGAAGGTGCTCAGCAAATCCGTATTGAACCGGTTCTAGCACCCACTCTTTTTGATGTTTCGTAGCAAACGCAAGTTTTCGTCCTCGATAGGGTTTGGCATTCTGATGGTGTCCCTTCATACTCAAATATTTCCCTTCTGATGCCATGCTCGCGGTAGTGCGGTACAAATTTCCTCTCATATGCGGAAATTCCGGTCCATACCACCGCTGATAATCGTCATATGTGTCGCGTTTATTATATCACGACTTCTTTTTCGTATGTCAAGGCACATTTTTCGCTTTCTCACATTAAGAACAGACATAGGCATTTCCTGTTATCTTTACCAGTCGCGCAATGCCAGTAGGTCGAGCAAGTCTTTAATGGCCCGGCCGCGCTGCGCGGGATGCCTCATCGGCAAATCCGAGTGAATTTCGTAGCGGTTCGTCCGGCCGTCCCGAAATCGACTGATGTATCCAGCGCTCTCGAGATCGTCAAGAATACGTTGCACCGCTCGCTCCGTAATCCCGACTATCTCAGCAATCTCCCGGGCGGTCAAACGACCGTTGCCGTTACGAGCGACGCATAGCAGCACTTGAGCGTGGTTGGTGAGAAACGTCCAATCTGCCATCGCACTTGCCTCCGTGACGATTTTCGTTTCATGATATACTAATCGGGTAGTTCCTGCACCAGGTACCGCGTAAGTGTATACTCTGAAAGTAACCATCACCGAAGCATCTCCGTCCTCCAAATGCTGAAAATGGCCTCATGGCACACCACAACGGACATGAAGCTTACGAATGCTCTTCGGTTGCATCAAAAGAAAACTTCTCCTTCAAGCGAGTTCCCTGCATCGGTTGCACAACACGACACGTGGCCACACCATCCAAATGATCTTGAAAAACAGAGATGCCAAGATCTAACAACAGCACCACGCGACCATCACTGACATGGTAATAACCAAACCGCCCCCAGGGTTTTGATTGCACCAACCCACAACTGGCCTTGACCAATGCTCCGGGCGATTGACCAGTTCACCTGCATTCAGAGAGCCGTCCACCCGCAGAGACTCCCACACTTTTATTCGAATAGGATGGCTCAACGCTCGCCAAAAAGCTGCCAACAATGTTCTCACGGTCTTGTCCCACAATCATCCAGGCATACCTTGTTTCATTGCTTCACCCCGACACCAAAGAGGGCACCCTGTCGTACGTTTTTACAACCCCCCCCATGGGCAACCCAGCTTGTCAGCGACGGCCATTGGCCAATTTGGCCGACTCGGGGCGTTGCCTTAACCGTGTCATAGCCCATATCCCCACGGCAGGGCCTGCAGCCAGCACCATGAATACATGAGACCAACCCACAATCGGCTTCAGCAACCCGACCAAATCGATAGATCCGATTGTGAGTAGAAAACCCACGGCCATCTGGAGCGTGAGGGCACTACCTTGCAGTTCCCTCGTACTTAATTCTGTTACCGCCGCCGAAAATTGCGCCGAATCGGCAATCACGCTAAACCCCCAAACCACGGCGACAACAATCGTCAACCAAGGCGCTTGTCGGTAAGTCGCTCCAATAAGTAGTGCCATGGCTCCACTGATCCCCATGGCACCAATGGTGGCCCGAGTTCTTCCCCATCGGTCGGCCGCCCACCCACCTGCAAGAGCGCCTGCAAACCCAGCCAGTCCAATTGCCGCAAAACCCACCCCGCCAGCCATTCCGTTGAGTGCAGTTCCTTGGAAATACGTCACCCAACTCGCCAAGAAAAAAGCGGGTAACCAGGTCCACATGGCGTAAAGCTCCCACATGTGGCCCCAATACCCCAGGTTGGCCCACATTACCGGTCGATCACGAAGTACCGCACCGACGCGGTCCCATTGAAACTTGGGAGGATGAAAAGGCCCTGGGTATTCAGGGACTACCCATAGTACTAGCCCCCATGACACTACTGCCAAACCAGCGCTACCGGCGAGTACGTCCTGCCAATGTTGCAACAGAGGCATACCACTTAGGGCCCTCTGAAAAATAGTTTGCGAATCTGCAAAGGAAAATGCATGATCCATCGCGAACCTGTCTGTGTCGGGAGACGAAAGGACGGGTACACGATGGCCAACACGGAGGCGCAGGAAGCCG
>JAJZZP010000195.1 GCA_021797515.1 Bacillota bacterium
GAGAAACGACTGCTTGGAACATGCCACCGACCAACACAAAGCGAAACTGGATAGTCTCTTAACCCTCAAATTTCAGATGTTCAAATCCGCTTCATGATTCGTCAAATGTGGTCCGTGAAGAGTATAGAGAATTACGGGCGTTGGGTTACCACTGTGCCGTGCAGTCCGCACTCCAGCTGGCCGTTGCTCGGGGAGACTTGCCAGGGACTGCGGAAAGCCGACCAAATTCCACCCTTTCGGCGGTGCATTTGGAGTGGAAGTTCAATGGCGTCATTTTATCGGTGAACCAGGTACATAATTATAGAGATCTCCCGCGCCGTGCAGAATTTAGGAAGGCGCTTGGCGGTCACAACATTGGTCGTTCCTCGTATCCCCAGTTAGACCTATTTGGAACCCTGCCGGCACAAGCTCTTAGTAACCACTGCTATTTCCTCTTGACTCACGGACATCAGGGAGAGAGCCCCTCATTTATTGGTTTGGGAGTACCGGACGAAATGGTTCGAAACTGGTATGCAGTGATTAATTTGCTTCAATTGGTTTCTAGCCATGAACTCCCCTCGTTTTCGGAGATTCCCCCCGAAGAAGTATCTGGAGAAGTCGAACTTCAATTACGAACAATTCTCAAGAAGAGCGACGGTGAACCCCAGTGAGTCGACGCCCCGCAAATCTGAGCTTTTATGGGGAGCGTTTGGTTGAAATCCGCCGATTTCGCGGGTTGAGCCAAACAGACCTGGCCAGCCAAGTCGACATCTCCCGAGAAATGATTCGACAGTATGAAATAGGCAAAAAGTACCCCAGCCGATTAGTTCTTCAGCAACTGGCCTCGCAGCTTAAGATACCGGTTTCTTACTTTACCGGCGAATTGTACGCCCAACCGGGTGACGAAACGCCTGTTTTTTTCCGCAAACTCCAACGCACTCAGGTTCATGCGAGAGACACGTTAGGAATGTATCAGATATGGCTTGAACATTTGTATTCTTACTTTGAGAAATACGTCCAATTTCCGAGGTTTGAAGAGCTGTGGATGATTAATAGCGGCGATCCTCTTGAACCACTATCTCAGGAGGAAATCGAGATGTACGCCACACGCGCACGTAATGCGCTGAGCATAGGACTAGGACCCATTAGCAATGTCATGCTTCTCCTCGAAAAGAAGGGCCTGGTTATTGGCAGAGCGCCAAAAATCGATTCGGACATTGATGCATGCAGTCGTCGAAAAGGGGTTAAGGGGTTTGTGCTGCTGGGGTTGAACAAATCCGCAGTGCGTCATCGTTTCGATTTAGCTCACGAGTTTGGTCATCTGGTACTACACCATCGAATAACCGCGGACGATATCTCCGCGAATCCCCCCTTGCAAAAACGCCTGGAAAATGAAGCGAATTCCTTTGCCGGAGCGTTTCTCATACCGCGAGATAGCTTTTTGCGCGACTTCATTGCGCCTAGCGTGGATACCCTGTTAAGGATGAAGTCTCACTGGAAAGTATCTCTTGCGGCGATCGCTCAACGGGCCCATGCATTACAATTGTTCAATGACGGCTTCATGGAAAAATTTCAGATGCAAAGAAGTACACGGGGTTGGCGATTAAAAGAACCGTTAGACGATGAAATACCATCCGAGACGCCGACCATGCTAACGAAAGCGGTTAAGCTTCTCATCGAGCAAGATGTCCTATCGAGAGTCGATCTTTTACGAGCGGTAGCGTTGCCTCAGGAGGACATCTATAGTCTTATCGGCATTGACGAGAAATTCTTTGGGCAACAACAAGAACCGGTAAAACTGAAAATGATTAAGGGTGGGCGTGACGATGCGTAGAAGGCCTGCGACAACGTCATAACGGGGCGAAAGGCTTTATGGCGTTACGACTTCTTGCTCGTTCGTTGAACCACAAAAAAGAAGAGAGCCAACAGAACCACCAGCAAAAGCGGGCCAAACCACGAAAACGTGCTAGGAGCCTCGCCGGGTGGAAGTGAAGTCGGTTGGGCAAAGCGTGGATCCACCACGGCCTGCGTGGCATCATCGATGCGCTCCATGGTAACCATCGTGTAGCCCCCCTTTTTCTCTTACTCTCATTGTAACGCATTTCCTATCCCATGGCTTGCAATGTGAGCGCCAAAACCCGACGAATCATTTGCACCCGGTTCAAAAATTCTTCCGGTCCGTTGGGTCCGAGCCATACCCCTAAAGTGACCCGTGCATCAAAATTTAATACACCAATCACCGTCGGCCTCACTCCTACAGACACGAGAGGAACACTGATAATGGACATCAGATCTCGTGTGTGGTCCCATTGTTCTTGTGTCATGCCCCATTTTGGCAAGCCGTCTTCCGGGTCGATCAAAACATCATAGGACTTACCGCTGTACGCTGATAGATCTTGGACAATGGGCGTGTTTTTTCGCACAGCCAATCCACAACAACCCTGTTCGGTCGTCCACGTGATGTCTTTTGACGAAATGGTCCGTTCTGGCCAAGCTGCGACAGTGGTCAATATGCCTTTATGAAGTCGCATGACGTTACATCGCAATGTCCAGCCTTGACGAAGATCATCGGGAAATCCTGTCATAAAGTCGGCCAAAAGGATCCAAATGAGGTCTCGTGCAAAATGAGAACGCACTAGCATCGGACCAAAGGTTTGGGTCAGCGCCATTATAGATGACAGCACTAAGGTAATTACATAAACCCATCGGGGAATCGCGACTAAATACGTCCGCTCCACCAATAACAAAATCGAAATGATGACATTGATCCACAAAGCTCCAGCCCAGAGGCCGGCCAGCATCTGGCGTAGGCGATCTTTCACTGAGCCACCCCTCAATCATATTGCGATGCTTGAAAGTTCCAGTTCATGGAGTCGCAAATGGCTTTGTCGTGGCAAATCCCCGGCATAGTTCACGAAAAGACCGTGGGCGATATTTGTCCCAGTGCTCTTGAGGAACGTAAAGAGCCTTGAACGATTTCGTACCGTCCTGTCCTATGGCATCTTGGCACCATTGTTGTAATCGGTCCCACTTTCGGGGGTCATCGACATCCTCACGCCCCTTGGTTTCGATGAGCCAGATCTGATCGTCCGTTTCCTTCACAAACCAATCGGGGTAGTACCGTGCAATGCCCCCATCCGCGTTGTGATATTCGATCGCAAACCCCTGATTTTGGTGATTTTTAGCAAACGAAACAAGGTCCTCACACCCGTCCAAGAAGGACGCAAAATCCAATTCAAATTGGCTGTCGCCCACCACCTTATTAAAGACCGATTTTTTAGGGATCATGAAACCCTGGTCCTTGACCAAGAAGGCCTTCTTTTGGCTGAGTTTGATGGTGTTTTGAATCCGCGTGGTGCCCTTATCGCGTACGGTCAAGGCATTGATGGCCCGTTTCGCCGTATCGAAAATGGAAGCCGTGACCTCCAGTTCGGACAGATTGCGCAGCGTGTTAAGGTCGTCCAAGTGAACGGGTTCCATGAAGAGATCGTCCTGCAACAACTGCTTTAGCTTTCCAAACAGCACATCAAAGCCGCCGACCAGCCGGAGATCCCGCAGGATGGTTCGGGCAAAATAGCCCACCACATGATTGGGGTTTGGGTCCAATGCCATGTCCAACACGGTGGTATGATCCACACCCTCCGTGTCGATGTCCCGAAAGATGATCTCTCGCTGCTCGGCATCAGAAAACTGCTTGATGGGCCATCGCGGATGTTCCACAGCACTCAGGTCCAACTCGCCAAAATTCTTGTATTCACGATAGACGCGTGGGCTTAACTCCGGTAGCGTGATGTCGAGTCGGTCGATATCTTTCTTGGGATTGCCTCGGTCCACCTGAATGGTCAACGGGCCTTTGGGTGGGGTCTGCGGTCCCATCGGCTGATAGTCCAGTTCCACGCCTTCAGCCTTGATCCGCTCGACAAAATCCATGAAAGCATCGGTTCCGATCACACTCACCTGCTCGGCAATCGGCTCTCCCCGAAACATCCGGCGCAGCCCGCGTCCCAGCGCTTGTTCCGGGAGGATTTGACTCTTGGCCTTGAAGGGGCGAAGACCGACAATGGTCACCACGTTTTGCACATCCCAGCCTTCCCGGAGCACCATCACCGAAACAATCGCCTTAAAGGGATTGGTCGGGTCATCAATCGTATTCGCCAGCTCCCGCAGCTTTTGGAGTTCCGCTTTACTTTGGTTTGCTGCTCCCTTCCGCAAGGTCCCCATTCTTTTTCGTGTGAATGATCAGCACGGGTCGTAAGGCGGGATAGCGACGTTCGAGATATTCCTGAACCGTATCGCAGTCTTTGGTGTCATCGGTCATCACGAACAATATGGGTTTCTTGCCGGTTGGCTGAAATTCCTCGGTGACTTTGGCCCATTCCAGATAGCCTAAATGGAGGTAATCCGCGTAGCGCTCTCCGTAGTCTTCGCTCGGGCCGCTCCCGGAGCTTGGCCCGAGACGCTTGGTCTGGCAACACGGGCCGCTTCACCACGCCCTGGCGGATGGCCTCGACTAAGGGGTAGTCGCTGACGGTCTGAACGAAGATGGCCCCATCCGCATGTTTGGGGGTCGCCGTTACATCGATTTGGGCGGAAACGGCTCGCCCGCGCAAGCGAAACTGGCCGACGAGATCGGCAATCGTTTGGAACCACGCCAGCTGCTCATCGTGAATGTGGTGCGCCTCGTCGTTGAGCACCAATAAATCCGGCAATTCGCTAATCAAAGGCGCCAAGTCCACAGTGTCATCGGTGGTCTTGCTGACGGGCTTCGGCCCCAAAAAATATTCCAACGTATTGGTATCCGTGAAGGCGGGAGTCCCATCGGTTCGGTAGAGCCGGTGAATGTTCGTCAAAAACAGGTTGCCGGTGTTCTTGGTCAAATGCACCGCATTTTGCAGATGGACTGTCAATTGAAAATCATCCTGCCAGGCTTGGCCTGCATAACCATTATCAGGCAGAATCGGATCCGCCCAGAAAATTCGTGCGCCGTCTAAATCCGTCTTCAATCGGTCCAGGACGATAATATTGGGTGCAATCACGAGAAAATTGCGCGCCAGATCAGAGTTCGGTTCGTAAAACTTATGAAAGTACGACCAAGCGATAAGCAAACTCAACACCTTGGTTTTTCCTGTCCCTGTGGCCAGTTTTAACACATAGCGCGTCCAATCTTCGGAGAACAACCCACGAGACACCTGACCGGACCCATCATATTTCATGAGCGCATACGATTCCCGCGCCCGCTCCACCTCGTAAAGCCAAATAACCGTCTCTATGGCTTCGCGTTGCGCAAAATAATACTGGAAAGGTTGGGAAATGCCGTCAGAACCCATGAGCAGGTGATCGGTGTCGAACCACCACCGGAGCAACGCCCGACTCGTCTCACTGACTCCGGGGTAGCCGTCGGTACGCCAGCGGGCCACGCCTTCCCGAATACGCTGAACTAATGGCGGCAGGACAGCTTTTGGTTGCGCATCAAGCCCGTCGTCGACACCGGGGTACCAGCGCACAGAGGGGTCAAGAAGCGCATGCGGATCTTGGGGAAAGATCTCAGCCCACTTCATGACACCGTCACCTCCACAACTTTCGTGGTATCAATCCCAAAGATGTCAATGACCTTCACCGCAATCTTATAGCGCCCCGCCCGGGGGTAGGTATGCGGCGCACTCGTCAGCTCCAGTATGCGATCTTTCCGGGTACGAAAAGATTGCCATTCGTTTTCAAAGATGTAGTTGCCCGTCCAGACTTCCCGGTCCGTCCCATCCGCGTCGACGACTCGGATGATTTCTTGACGGTGTTCAAAATCAAAGTCGACGGCCCAATAATCGACCCAGTCCGACCACTTCTTGGTCAACACCTCCCGAGTCACCTGGCCCTGCTTATCCTTGGTGACTTTCACCACTTGTCCGCCTTCCACCGTCACCTTACTCGCACCGTTCTTCAATTGTTCGGCCAGCACATTCAGATCGTCCTGCTGATAGTACACGCCAAAATCCTTTAAGGTAACCGTAGCCGAGAGTCCCTGAACCTGAGTGCCCACTTCAACATAGGCCACATCATAAAATGTGACTTGTCCGCGTTCCACAGCCCGACGGTCAAACACATCCTTCGGAATATATTTGAGACTCATCATCACCCCTTGCGCTCGCACTTCGTCTCGTACATAAGGCACCAGACCCATTTCAAACTCAAATCCCAGCACATCAACCCGGGTGACATGGTGCTGCCGGCAGGCCGCAACAATTTCCAAGATCTGTTCCCGGGACACCGGGGCATCGACGGGTCCCACCACCACGAGTGCTGGTCCCTTCCGCCCATGGAATGGTGGTAGTTGGAAGAGCCGTTCAGCCTTGTACGATTGGAGGATAAGTGTAAGGTAGTGTTCTTCCCGTTGTAGAGTTTGCCGTTGACGTTCTTCTTCGGGTAGAGCGGGATTAATACCAACCCAGTATTGGCGTTCATATTTCCCGAGATTGAGAATTTCGAAGCTTCGGTACGGTTTCCCTTGAGGTTTAAGTGCGCGTTGGACGCCGATAAGCCTTTTTCTAGACGTATGGATGGCAAACCGGCCCAGGTCGCATCCAATCCATTTGCGACCCAGTTTTTCAGCAACAGCGAGAGTTGTACCCGAGCCGCAAAAAAAGTCGGCTACAAGATCACCCTCATTAGAAGAAACTTCCAGAATGCGTTGTAATAGCGTTTCAGGTTTTTGTGTAGCATAACCTACATCCTCATGCGCCTGTGAATTAACTGGGGGAATATCAATCCATAGCGTCTGCAATGGGACACCCCCTTGTTCTAGATCAAGATATTTTTTAAGGCGTGGTTTGTTGTTGGTTGTCCAATAAATTAAATTCTCCGACATGAGTCTGTTAATTCCAGGCTGATCATACATCCAGTGTCTTCCGGGAGGAGGATCTATCCATCCCCGTTCGCCAAAATAACGCGCCGGCCCTTGGCCAGCACCTGTAAGGTCAAAATCACCGTAATGTCTACCATCGGGTTCAAGATGTGTATACTTGGCTAATTGTTTATCAGAGTAGTTCCCATAAAGTTGGTTCCAAATGCGATTTGCGGACTTGGAATAGTACAGTAGCACATCCACGTTATTCCCGTAGCGATTAGGGTCATTATGAGATGATGTTCGCTGCCAAATAATCTCATTAACAAAAAATGTTGAACCAAACACCTCATCCATACACATTTTGACATAATGAGCAATGTTATTTGCAAGATGCACATAAATACTACCATCTTCGGCCATAAGATTCCTAATTAAGTTCATACGCTCATATAACATGACTAAGGAGCCATGAAATTTTAACCTACGAGCTCGTCTTCATCGCGGGGCCGGATCGTGTAATTCCAGAGCGGATTCTGGTTTGCCGGTCGCTCAATGGACAGCCGCGCCACCTCCTTGGGATCGGCCTTCTTCCCGGTTTCATAGGGCTGCTCATCCACCAAACCTTATTTGTTCAGTTGGGGTTTACCGCGTTCGGGACGAAAACCCTTCCGTAAGATTTCTTGGGGAACCGGTCCCGTCGGAAGCTTGGCTGGCAACGGCGTGGCCGGCACACCCAATGGTTGGGGTGTAGGTTGTACGGATTTTGGCGGCTGCTGGGGCATCTTTTTTGCCATGGTGCGATTCACCTCCGAATAAAAAACAGACCGATTGACGCAATAATCGTCCCGATTAACCCGAGCAATGCCCATACTAATCGACGACTTTTTTGGGCCAGCATCGGGCGGTTGTGCTGAACTGCTTGGGCCATTCCATGAATCATCCACAGTGTCGCGTCAAGTGCGGAGTCATGGGAGTGCGTTTCGTAAAACGACGGTACGTCTGGTCCGTTGTGATAGTCGGCCACCCATAAAGTGGTGAGCGCCAACACCGTCGAAATCAATGCCAATCCAATTGGAATCATAACCCACGGCCACCAAGTTGTCTGGACGAGGATAGCGATGACCACCCCTTGAAAGGCCAACAGCCCGACCGCCTTCGTCTCTAATGCATTGGATGCATCCAGTTGCCGACTCAGCTGCTCTTTGACCAAGTCAAGCAATAGTGTGGTTAAGGGTTGCCCTTCTGATTCGTTCACGCGCCATCCGTCCTCTGCTCTTTATTATATCCAGATATCCATTCCGCGTCGAACCACAAGCCTTAGGGAAAGCTAAGAGAATTCGATTTGCCGCTCCTTTCCCTTCCCTAGAGGATCGCGGGCGCCCGATTGCAATAGAGATCGGTCCAAAAACAAAGAGTCCCGGGGTCTCTTCTCTTTCCCTATAGCCTTTCTTTTGTGTTACTATCTGTTACTACCTCGTTACCACTTACGTTACTATCTGAAACCGTTATCCAGCTTGCCTTTCAACCCATGTTACTACTGTTACTACCATTATTACTGCTTTAAAGACACGCTCAAAAAAATTACGCGAGATCTCGATCGTGATAATTCTTTTTAGAAGCTTTAGAGGGGAAATGCAGTAGTAACAGTGGTAACTGTAGTAACACCCGCGTCCGGCAAGGCTTTACGGGTTCGCGGTGTGGTAACAGCGGTGGTAACAGCCACCAGCCAATGGTCCCAACCTTGTTAGAATGGGAGATCAGCCCGTTCATCTTCGGCTGCTTGCAAAGCCTCAGCGTTGAGCTTAATCATCCGAGGTGCGTCCTTACCCGTTGTACGCACCGGGTGTGTGAACCCTGTGCCGTTGATGTCCAGCCAGCCCCGACTTTTCCATCCGGATAAAATTGCGTCCGGCTGATATTCCCACCCGGCTAATAGGCTCCGCAGCACAGTCGGATAAAACGCCAGGTATGATGAATTCCCGTGGCCATCCTCGGTAACCCCGGCAACCCATTTGCCAGCCCATCCTTGCGGCGGAATGCGTCCGTCAGGCGCTTGGCCAACGAATGACTCTTGGTGGCTGTGTGCCCAACTGACCACCAATTCCAAAGCGGTCAACTCTCCAGCTGGATCTTCCGCCATCTGGACGGCAGCGCCCCAGAGTGGTCCGTAGTTACCTGCTTTAAACTCCCATGGAAGTTGAAAGGCACGGTGGACAAGCTCTCCGGCGACCATGATCGCCGCCCAGTGGGCGGCCAGTCGAGCCTGAGCACCATTCCCAGCTTGTGCGGCATAATGATTAGTGGTGGATACATAGTTTTTTTGCCACTTCCCCCATTCAGATCGGTGCTTGAGGATCCAGGATGCCCACCGAAATCCGGCGTGTCCGTAGTGCATCATAAGTGCATGATTCAGTTTTTCCACAAGCCGCCGGGTTTTGTCGTCCTCGCCTCCGAAGGGGTTGCCAGTCATCGTCAGCGTACGCGCCCGGGTGCCGCCGTCGGTCGTAAAACTGGTCGCGGGCTGCTCTCCCGTGCTGATCAGCACAGTGCGCCAAGTGCCGACTTTCGCCAGCCCTTTCGTACTCCCACGCCCTCGACCACGTCCGCTGGCGACCAGGTAGAGCATGTCTGCCACCATTTTTGGGTTTTTCACCCGTTTGGTATCGTCTAAGATGATCGGGAGCGATTGGAGAGTGGTGCTCATCCGCTCTGCATTAACGCGCGTGCTGTCCCATGTGGCCAGCGCTGCGGAGGGGCTGGACTCATCCGGGTCGCCCCAAACGGAGGCGGCAACCCTGGCCGCCGTCGTTTTGCCCAGCGAGGTGCGGCCCGACAGATCCAGAATAAAGTTTTTCGCGCCGAGGATGTCGAGCAGGGCCGGCACAAATGCTGAATATAATATGATTTGCGGTACGGGCTTGTCTGCAATCAACCGGACCGCTTGGAGCCAGCCCTCATAGGAGCCATGAGCCCGATACCCTGCCACCAATTGGTGATTGCCGTCATCGCCGCCTCGGAACATCACTTGGGTTTTGTCGGTTGCGCGGTCACCGGTTGAGAGCACATGCATACCGTCCGGCCCGGCCAAAAACCCGTGCTCTCCAGTGCGACCAATCCATCCCAAATGTGCAACCGTCAGGTGTTCCGGTAAGCCCTCGGTGCCGCGATTAGCGGATTCGAGCGCATACAAGTAGTTGGACATGAGCGCAGCGTTTCCGCCATGCACCGGCACATCGTATGTCGCCGCGGCTAACAAGAGTTTGGGATTCATGATGATGGCTTTATCCACGGTATGCTGGGCCCACTGACCATCCCTATACCGCCACGTCATCGTAAGGGCAATCGCCCCACTGTCCAAGTCACGCAACCGTTCAGCCAACAGGATTGCCGCCGGCGCAAAGCACTTTGCTACCGGTGGTTGACTGGGGTCATTGGAATTGGCCAAATTGGCCACAATGCCCGTTTCCGGCCCGTTGATGCCGTCCATGGTGACGTAATAGGGTGGGGGAATCATTTGGTGCGGAACGGGGCTATCCTCAGGGGTTGCACGACGAATTGGGGTTCCGCCGTACAAGGCGCCTGAAGCCTCCAGGCTGGCAACTTTCAAAGCCTCCCGAAACGTTTTAAGTGGCATGTGGGCTTTTTTTAATTGCAGCCGGGCCAACGCCTCGATTTCTAGAGCTTTTGCGCTGTTGATGAGCTGGAGTTTGGCCAGCAACAGCGCGTGGTCGGGTACGACCCATGTAGCTGCGGTCATTTTTTTCGCGGCGATACCGTCGACCAGGCCTTGGAGCGTTTCGACCAAATCCTGTTCTATACCCGAGTTATCGGGTGCTGAAACCCAACCCGGATCATTAGGATCGGGAAAATCCAGATCAAGATCAGGATCAGGAAAATCAAGAAAATCCGAAATGGATTCCATTACAGCGCTGTCGCTAGCGTGGACATTATTTACAAGGGCATTAGGGTCTGATATACTCAAAGAAAAGCGCCTCCTTATTGGTGGTGAATAAGGTGTGTGCAGTTGGGGTGCGGTTTGTCCAGAACCGTACTCCGTTTTATTTTTTTAATCGCGCAACTTGATACGTTAGGTTCCAGTATGCTTCTGTAAAAATAGCCCAAAACACCGACCCCCCTATCCGCATTGGGGAGCTCGGTTATGTCGTTTGGCTTCGATTTTTGGCTGGGGGGGCAGGACTCGAACCTGCGCGTGCGGGATCCAAAGTCCCGTGCCTTACCAACTTGGCGACTCCCCAGTATCCCTACATCCAATCCGTTCTTTTACCCTACGTTACGTTAGCATTCCTACCCTTCTGCGGCCTACCTGCGGCCTAAATCGGTTTTTTACCCGACCTTCATGCTTGAGGAAAACCCCGAAACCCTTGCGCTGTTTCAAATTTATGGTGGAGCTTAGCGGGATCGAACCGCTGACCTCCTGCGTGCAAAGCAGGCGCTCTCCCAGCTGAGCTAAAGCCCCACAGATAAATGGAGCGGGTGATGGGAATCGAACCCACGTAATCAGCTTGGAAGGCTGAGGCTCTACCATTGAGCTACACCCGCGAATATGGCAGGCCAGGAGGGACTCGAACCCCCAACAGGCGGATTTGGAGTCCGCTGCTCTACCAATTGGAGCTACTGGCCTGCATTTATGGTGGGCCATGAAGGATTCGAACCTTCGACACTCCGCTTAAAAGGCGGATGCTCTAACCAACTGAGCTAATGGCCCAATATTGGTGACCCCACCGGGATTCGAACCCGGGTTACCACCTTGAAAGGGTGATGTCCTAGGCCTCTAGACCATGGGGTCACTTTGGTGGAGATGAGGGGAGTCGAACCCCTGACCTCTTGAATGCCATTCAAGCGCTCTCCCAACTGAGCTACATCCCCGCTTTGGTTAGCGGCCTAACCGCGCTCACTCATTATACAAACGTGTTCTCACCCGGTCAAGATGGGTTTTGTATCAATTTTAGCGCAAGAGTTCTGACGCACGGAGGTTAGTCTATCATAGATAAGTGGCAGGTGCAAGCAGAAATCTCCCGAATCAAATGGCCACCACCTGATTTTTTCCCTGCTGTTTAGCAAAGTACATTGCTCAGTCGGCCGCGGGAAAAAGTTCATCAGAGGTCATCTCATTTTTCAACTCGGCAACGTCCACACTTATCGTTACCCCTATCATGCCCACTTCACACCACGCAAAACGCGGATCCATTTCTTGACGGATACGTTCCGCCACAGTAATAGCCTCATCCACATTCGATCCAGGTAAAATTACTACAAATTCATCACCTGCATAACGGCATTTTGAATAGCTATACTGGCTTGCGAAGCAACTGCTGACAAAAATTCCAGGTGGTTCTGATCATACTCTTTTTCATAAGATTGTGCGGAAATCACACCAATCACCCGCCCTTCATGAATTAATGGCGAAACCAGCAGTCCTAGCGAGGCTTTTTACGACCCTGCTAACTGGGAATTATCGGGATCGCCATTAAAAATTTTCGGTTCACCGGTTTCCAGCACGGTCGCCGCCGTTGGCCCTCCCGGGGTTAGCGGCAGAACTTCGGGCGCATATTCTTGGCCGTCGTCGTAAAGGTATCGCACGAGCGTATGATTTGGGTCATTAGGGATATTTAAGACGACAGAAAAGCTGTCGGTTTCTCTCCATGGCACCCTCGTCAGAAGCTACCGCAAAGTGGCTTCCTGCTAGCACTAAGGACTTCCTGAAAAATTATTGCTAAATCTGCAAAGGTAAATGCATGACCTATCGCGAACCTGGACGGGTACACGATGGCCAACACGGATGGGCAGGAAGCCGTGATTCGAAAGAAGTATCAAC
>JAJZZP010000155.1 GCA_021797515.1 Bacillota bacterium
ATCGTTCAACGCCAAGCTCTTCTCCTGGTAGGGTGTGATTCCCGCCGATTTACGCAGATTCCCTCAGGATAAGCCCAGAACAGATGGTCTCGTTCGGGGTGGTCCTACTAAGGGTGCGAAATGCAAGTTCACGGTCGAGGCCTTTGCCAATCTGGCAATTACCACATTCATCATCGGCCTGCCGCTCATTGCAGAGCAAACAAATCAAGTTGGGGGAGCAGTGGGTCTAGGAATTTTCTACGCGGCTTTTTACGGAGGAGTTTTTGCGTCTTGGGCAGTCGTACCGAGGGTGGCCGGTAAGCTATTGGTGATTGCCAAGTCCAACGCCACGGGTCCCGCTCATGGCCTTGGGCGACGGCTTCCTCACAGTCTTGCTGATTGAGGGTCACAAATGCCATTAATCCCGCAGCCAATACAAAACTGATCGCATCCACAGTAAATCCCAACCATGCACCGCGAACTACTATCACAATGCCGCCGACAATTGGCCCTACAATCCCACCCAGAGCATAGCTCCCCAGTATCCACGAATTCGCAGAGTCGTTATCCGGTTTTCCCCGTACACGCATGACTGCCGAGAAGAACGCTGGCTCCACAGTTGCACCGAAGGCACCAATGAGCACTACGCAAACCAATGCCAAGATCGTCAAAAATCAATTTGGACGCATTGCTGCATCCACGGAAAGGATCCCCGCCACAAGACCCAACAGCAAATTGGTGGCAACAAGCACACGCCTTCCAGTGTATCTATCGATCAAGTTACCTGATCTCATCTGGACCGCCGCGCCAAACAATAGACTCAAAAACTGAATGATGGCGAACACCCTGACTGTTCTGTACCTCGTGATTAACGTCCAGTTAAACGCTACGCGGTAGACACCATTACCGATGGATGACGCCAACTCGCTACCAATTAAACATTAAAAAATTCACGGTGGCTCCCCCCTGTCCGTAGCATTCTTCTACACGATGCCTTCGCCCCGCGGCAGCAATAACACGTCGCGGACCTGATCATGACGTGGCAAATTAACCATATGATCTATGCGACATCCCTCCAGAGTTGACCGCAGGATCCTCAGCCGCTAGGGGGCCCATGAAATCCGTGATCAAGGTCATTTGTCCGAACGGAAAAACCACTGGTAACACGCTCAAGGAGATGGCCTGCTTGCAGCCACTCCCATCTCCTGCTGTTCGCCACGGAAAGCCGTAAGGCCGCGGGCGTACGATGAGCGGATAAAATCCGGTCGACACCGGCATCAGAAAATGAACGCCGTATAATGAAGCAAATAGTCGATCAGCCCCAGACAGGGGTCCCCCGGTTCCACAGAATGATCGGCGCAATGCACATTCCCGCCATCGTGTACTAGGTGCAGACTTATGCTTGAGTAATGACCATAATGCCCCCTATGATTAAACCTAGTCCAAGCCACATTCGCCAAGAAACCTGCTCGTGAAGTACCATCGTCCCCGCCAAGGCCACCAAAATGAAATTCAGGCTAACCAAAGGGTAGGCAACAACTAGGGGGAGCCGTGACAGGACTTGGAGCCAAATTACCGCACTGATCCCATAAGCTAAAAATCCTGCGTAAAAGAGGGGCTGGGTGAATAATTGCAGACCTACCGTTTGATGGCGCATCAGTAATTTAAACAAGATTTGTCCTGCGCTACTTAACAAAATCGATATCAAAGCCTCTGCATAAGGCAAACAAATTCCGATAGAAGCGTTCCTTGAGGGCATGGACGGTACTCCTTAAATTGATATTACGCTCGCGTTTTATCAGCAAATCTCCGGGGGTTCCAGAATCCAATGACTGTCATAAACACGAATCTGCAAGCGATCAACATATTGATTCGTTATTAAAACCCAAGAGTCCTCCCCACATTTGCATAATGCGGCAAATAGACAAAGAAATCGACCTCCACAGGCCAACCAACAGACCGCACGACGCACGAAATCCCTAGGCCGAACCCACTAATAACCTAAGTCAACGCGCTAACGAAGAGGATTCCAATTACGATTACTTTAAAAAAGAAACCCTTCATAGACCACGATTTATCCATGGGCCATCTCGACCTCTCACCTCATCGTTATGAGGGGAACTGCCCATTCCACAAATCCTCGGCACATACTGAGGGTAGTGGCATACCGACAATCACTCCATCCTGCATGCTCTTTATCCCACCTGCCAAAAAAGTTTTTTTAATTGATGTGCACCAGAAGGAATATAAGGTGCCCGTGTCGAATAGCCCAATCGTAAGACGTATGACAACTATGTGGAGGTTTTGTGATGCTAAGCAGGACGGAGATCACTCTAAAGAAACTCCGCGATCTTGTTTACATCTCCCATGAAGGAGATCGCTTGCCCTCAGAAGAGCAATTGGCACGTTTATGGGATGTCAGTCGGCCGACGGTCCGGTCCGCCTTAACCCGACTAGAAACCGAGGGCTATGTCGTGCGTCGGCACGGGATAGGCAGTTATGTTTCTAAACCGCCGGTGACGTACCCCCCTATTGACTCGTTACTCAGTGTATTTGAAATTGTGAGACGTAGCGGGTTCTCTCCAGCCGTGGCCAACGTGCAGATTGACGATGTCCCGATAACCCCTAAAATCCGACAGGCCATGGGGATCGAGGCCCATGGTTCCGTAAAACGCATCGTTCGTACGGTGACCGCTAATGGCACACCGGCTATTTATTTAATTGACTTTCTCTCTTTACCGCCTGATGATGTGACGATTCAAAAATTTGAAGGCGAAACCTTATCGAAATTTTTACAGGAAGCATACAACCTGTCTTTGGCCTACGCCATGACCACCATCAGTGTAGCAGGGGCATCCCCAGAGGTCAGTCAAGCCTTGGCTATTCCGCCTGGGGCTCCAGTCCTTCAGATTGAACAGACCGCTTATGCCGAAAACAAATGTCCAGTGGTCTATAGTCTCGGGTATTACCGGGAAGGATTTGTCACCTATACCGTTTTACGTCGCATTGATAACATGCCGTAGTGTCATCGCGTCCAGGTAGTTCGCAACCTAAATTCGCCAGCAACTGCTGTTGTCAGCTCAAAACACTTATCTAGGAGGGATCTCTCATGCGTAAAGTCGTGCTTCTCGGTCTCGACGGTGCTGTTCCCACCCTTGTTGAAGAATACGTCGCGCAAGGGCTCTTACCACATTTTAAACAACTCATGGATGACGGGTATTATACGCGAGCCTTATCCAGTTTCCCCGGCGTCACCCCCATCAATTGGGCGTGCATCTCTACGGGAGCGTACCCCGGCACCCATGGCATCGTCGATTTTGAGATTCACGAGCCGGGGGAACCCTTAAACGCCAAGCATGCGGCCTTTTCTTCGAACCAACTTCTGGCAGAAACGCTGTGGGAGAGCTTAGGACGTCAAGGGTACCGTACCGCTACGATTAATTTTCCGGGATCGTGGCCACCGAGGAGCCCTGGAATCACAATTGCGGGAGAAGGTTCCCCAGCCAGTCACTCGCGCTTTGAATTGCGCGCCAGTTCCTGCTTCGCGACCGATGGTTTCCGGTCAACCCTGCGCGATGCCGATCCCTTGCAGATGCCCCATGATATTATCCACCTCGTGCCCGAATGGGATGCCCATGGTTACGGTCCCACAATCGCGGTGATGTTGGAACAGTCAAACGCCGGCCCCCGCATACGCATTCAGAGTGTTGACAATGTGGTGGAACCATTCGACCATGTCTGCGAGATCAATCACTTTTCCCCTTGGTTCCAAGGGAAGTTTTTGGTGCAGGGCTCCCTACGGATAGGATTTTTTCGCGTATTGCTATCAGCACTACACACGGACTCCACCTCTCCTGACGTCTCGTTATATATCTCGCAAGTAATGCCCACAGATGGGATTAGCGAGCCCGATGCCGTGGGGCGTGAATTAATTGGTGCCGTGGGACCTATGCTCGAAAATTCGGGCGGGCGGGGGTATGAGCGCGGCTGGGTCAATGATGAGATTTTTCTTGAAGAAGGGATCTATAAAGGCCAATGGCTGGTGAAAGCGGCCCAATACTTGGTAACCCATAATCGCGCCGAAGCCATTTTTATCAAGTGGCATTTCCTCGACCATCTAGAGCACTTATTTTGGGGACAGATTGATCCCCTCTCCCCATGGTACGAACCGGACCGTGCACCGCATTTCGAATCACTGTTTCAAGCGGCTTATCGGGCTGCAGACGCAATGGTCGGAAGCATATTAAATGTTTTAGGACCCGAGGATATTTTGGTGGTCGTCTCAGATCATGGACATATTGCCCATTTGAAAGCGGTGTCGATCAACAACCTGTTAGTACAAGAAGGTTTTATCACCCTGAAAAGTCGCGATCCAGTGGAGGTGGATTGGGACCACACCATCGCTTACGCGGGACCGTGTCTGGGGCATATTCACATCAACCTCAAAGGCCGCGATCCGCAAGGCGTGGTCACTCCTCAAGAGTACGAGATGGTGCAGCAACGATTGATTCAAACATTAACCGCATTGACCGACCCTGAAACCGCGCAACATCCTGTACAACTCGCAATCCCCATTGAAGATGGGGTGGGATTTGGGCAATGGGGCCCCCGGGCTGGAGATGTCCTCTATTTCATGGAAGCAGGTTATACCGGCGATATCAATTGGTTCCCGTTGACTACGGATGGAACGGTGCTATTGCCCATGACACGCAGTCTCGTAGCGACTGCAGATTATGGAGAAGGGCAATTTATTGCGTCAAAATTCCAAAGTGCGCACGGATGCGGGTTGCCTTCCCGGAAATTAGGGCGGGGCACTGAAGAGGCGATCTTATGCTTGCGAGCTAAAGAATTCCACTCGCACCCGTTGACTTACCAACGCGGAGTTCGCTTGGTCGATGTGGCTCCCACCGTGTCTTCTTTGTTGGGGGTTTTACCGCCTTCGAACGCTGAGGGGCGTATTCTGAAATGATTCAGGAACCCGGAAACTCACCGGTGTGAAGCCGCTGAGGGAATCCTTCTGGATTGGGGGAGGTTGCGATGACCCTGATAAAAGACCGCCACACACTGCAGACTCTCAACGGGGTTAAAGTTGCGTTATTCATTATCCCGGCGCTGATCGTCCTCGGAATCTTTTGGGTATTGCCCTTAATTATGGGACTCATATTCAGTCTGTTCCATTGGAATTTTGGGCAAAACCCTGTCTGGGCGGGATGGCATGAATACCAGTTGGTAATTAGCTCATCACTGTTTTGGCAGTCGTTACTCAATACTATTCTCTTTGCGCTGGGCGTCGTGGGCGTTGGTACCGCGCTGGCCATCGTGCTAGCCTTAATTTTATACCAGGAAATCGCTGGCAAGGGACTCTTTCGTACCTTGCTCTTTATTCCCTATGTGATGCCCCTCGTCGCCTCCTCGACGATTTGGCTTTGGATCTATCAGCCGGGGGTAGGATTGCTGGATCGCATGCTCCAATTGGTGGGCCTCCCAGGGTCGACCAGTTGGGTGCAAAACACGACATGGGCATTACCGGCGATCATACTCTTTACCATTTGGTATTCCCTAGGTTTCACGACCCTATTGTTCCTAGCCGGCCTGACCACGGTGTCTCCCGAGCTAGGCGAGGCGGCCCTTATTGACGGCGCGTCACCGTGGATGCGCTTTCGGCGGATTACGTGGCCCTTGTTAAGTCCCACTACGCTCTTTGTGATCATCGTCAATACCATCGGCGTCTTTCAAAGTTTTACACAGATCTTTGAATTGACTCGCGGGGGCCCTTTAGGCGCCACGACCACATTGACCTATTTAGTGTATGAAGATGCTTTTCAGTACTTCCATTTTGGTACTAGTTTGGCAACCGGCGTACTGCTATTCATCGTGGTCGCGGGCAT
This sequence comes from Bacillota bacterium, assembly GCA_021797515.1. Taxonomy (GTDB): domain Bacteria; phylum Bacillota; class Sulfobacillia; order Sulfobacillales; family Sulfobacillaceae; genus Sulfobacillus_C. Next base: position 5,868 of record JAJZZP010000155.1, read on the forward strand.
CACTGCCCTCCAATTTCTCGTTAGCCGTCGCGCGATTAATTATGGAGACTAAAGGAGACACGAGATGCGGACACTCAGTCAGACCGTCAAATATGGGATTCTGATCATAGTCGTCGGACTGACCATCTTCCCAATTTGGTGGATTTTTTCCACATCGTTGGAAACCCTGCAGTCGGCGTTTCAATTTCCTGCGGGCTTAATACCTCACGGTGATTGGCAAAACTATCTTGCGGCCTGGAAATTAGCGCCGTGGCTCCGGTTTTTTGGCAATTCGATGCTTATTTCCATCACAACGGTGTTGTTAGCTTTATTTACCTCGACCTTAGCCGCTTTTGCCTTTACTTTTCTGGCTTGGCGCGGGCGCGAATGGGTATTTGCCGGAGTTCTAGGGACCATGATGGTGCCATTTGAAGCGATTCTTGTTCCGGATTACTTAATAATCCGGCAGTTCGGTTGGATTAACACCTATACCGCGCAAATTATTCCCTTCGCCGCCAGCGGATTTGCAATCTTCTTTTTACGGCAATTTATGCGATCCTTGCCCGTCGAGATACGCGATGCTGCCCACATTGACGGCGCATCGGACTGGGGGTACTTGTGGCATATCGTCGTGCCTAATATTCGCGCCGCGCTGGCAACGGTGGGAATCTATCTGTTCCTGCTGAGTTGGAATGCATTTTTATGGCCGTTGGTCGTCACGACCACAGCCAACCGCCAACCGATCCAAGTTGGTCTTGCAAATTTTGTTCAAACAGCCAATGGGACCGATTGGACCGTCGTCGCAGCGGCCGCCGGTTTTGTCACGTTACCGGTGTTAGTGCTGTATTTCGTCGCACAAAAACAGATTACCGATGCCATCGCTCGAACCGGATTGAAGGGTTGATGGCACGCCATTGCATGATGGCTGATCCTTACAGTAGTCAAATAGCAAAAGGAGGAGACGATTTATGCACACCACGACCCGTACCTTAAGTGGGGCAATGGCCCTTGTAGCCGTTGGCAGCCTGTTATTAGCAGGATGCGGTCAAGCAACACCCAAGGCGTCCGCGCCCACCTCACTCAAAGGGCCCGTGACAATCACATTTTGGAATGAAATGACCGGGCCCTATCAACCTGTCGTGACCGCTGAGATTAACGCCTTTCATAAACTACACCCTAACGTCACTGTACAAGATGTGGTGGTGTCTAATGATGCCGCGTTACGTCCCAAATTATTCTCCGCGATCGTAGCGGGCGACCCCCCAACCGTGTCCGAAATGAATCCCCCATGGGCTACCGGATTCATTTCCAGTCACGCCTTGGTTCCGTTGTCCACTTTCATTCGCGGACCACAAGGACTGTCATCGGCTCAACTGCATGACTTTTATCCCTCCATGCTTAATGGGGGAAAGTGGCCGGACGGCACCCAATATTTGGTGCCATTTAACTTAAGTGCAAACATCATGTTTTATAACAAGACGGCGTTTCAGGCAGCAGGCATCACCCATTTCCCGACAACTTGGACCGGATTCTACAACGATGCGTTGAAGCTGTCGACGAATGGCCGCAAGGCATTCGCCATTACTCTTGTGCACAGTTACCCCTTTTTAGCATTTTTTTATGAGGCTGGTGGGCATTTCGTCGGCCCCAAAGGGCAACCCAATGCGGCAGCTTTTGCTCCCAACGGCCCCGCTGTAAAGGCGCTGACATTATGGACCAATATGGTCGATCATAACGCGGCGGTTCTGACGTCTGGATATGCTTCCGACACATTGTTCGGCAATGGTAGTTCCTTGATTCTGGAGGCGACCAGTGCAGCATCGCCTTATCTTAAGCAAGCTGCCGCAGGTCGCTTCACCATTGGCACTGCGCCCATGCCGTCTGACTTGACATCAGCCACGGCGCTCTTCGGTGGATATCTGGGCATTTTTAGCAAAGCCACTCCCGCTCAACAATTGGCGGCCTGGGAATTTGTAAAATTTCTTACCTCGACGCAGGGTACGGTTCTTTGGGCGGAGCATAGCCAGGGGTATCTGCCTGTGCGGAAAAGTGCCAAAGATCTCATGACCTCGTATTTATCCGCCCATCCGGCGCAGGCCACCGCCTTAGCGGCCTTATCAGATGCTAAGCCCGAAGACAAGCCCGCGTGGTGGAGTCAATTTTCCAACCAAATCCTGATTAATGCGATTGACGCTGCGTTGTTACACAAAATGTCTCCCGCAGCGGCAATGCACCAAGCCTATCAACAAGTCATTCAAGAACAAGCACAAACAGGGGATTATTAATCGTTCGCGGTAAGAATCAGCATATCTAAGCCGAAACAAGTACCCGGGGGGACAGACCAATCCCCCCGTTTAAGCGTTCTACGCAGCCTAATTTATCCCGGTTGGAATCATCACAGGGCAGTAATTTTACGAGTCCTCATTACCCCGATCTGCTCTTAGGAAAAGAGGTAAAAATGAGCTTTGATAACAAGGGGCGGGAGTCCGAACACGTTCTAACACGTGCCCGCGGATCTGGGGTTGGTGATCCCGCGACCCCCTCGCGAACAGTCGGTTGAGTTGCGATTCGCTTGGATCGTACGGTCCACCGGGTCTACGCGGCAACGCGAGTGTATGGGTAATCCTACATCCACCATTAAAGGGTAAGATGGAGGAGACAGTATCACATTTTCAGGATCAGCAATCTGTGTTGACTTATGTACCGCACCCAGAGATTTCCTGCGGGCTGGGATCTTGTCGGCCTTGGCTCAAGTGCAACGTCCTGGCAAACCCGTGAACCGAGGTACGCGCGACCATCATCGATGAGATCGCCTGACCACGCCCTTTCAGAAGCGACTTGCGTCGCGAGCGGCCCTAGCCTGGGATCACCGCCCAAAGGGCGGTGCTTTTCGACATCTCCCCATAACGCGCACAGTGAAAAAACCGGGGGGCGGAGAAATCTGGCATGCGTGTCATGTCATGTCAGTCAAAAATTTCGGGAAGTCGGTTATCGCAGCCAAGTCTCTCTCAGCAAGTAGTGTTGGTGGCGCTAATGCTAATGGACATCACTACGACTCACTCGGCTGTCATCAGATCGGAGAGACTCTACTGACGCAAGCCTCGACAAAATTCAGCCCTATAGGCTGGGATTCGCGTAGGGCGTAGGGCGTAGGGCGTACGGCCCACACCCTCGACACCCAACGCGAAGGAAAAGGGGGAGGCCGGATTCCGGTGCGAGGCAGCGTCTTCAAACCGAGCGCAACGATGACAACATACTGAGTCAAACCGATGACAAAAAGAGGTAGCCAAAACAAGTGTTTGAAACTATAAAAATCGATGCAATGATAAGAAAATCGTCGAGAGTTTGCTCGGGTACATTTACTTGGGACTAGATCGGCGAGCGAGCAACACGGATGGCAAACCCGTGATATTCTCTATATAGCACGAGGCCGCGCAGCCTTTTATCGTGCCTTTCAGGACATTTGGACAAACACGGCATGACGACGAATAATCGCATAGAGTTTTAGGCCTACATGATTATGCAACAGGTCCAGTTGGTGCCCTCACTTGGGAAGCTCTTGCGGAAAGCTGAGGGCGGTGGATCATGAAGACAAATGTTCTGCGTTTAATGAACTCACTGAAACTGGCTTAGGCCATGGCTGTTGATCGCAGAAAAGAAGTCGCCGACGTGGGCCAGTAGTTATTGTGCATTTTGTGGCCCAGGATTGGAGGTCAATCCGAATGGCTAACTATACACCAAAGATAGGCAAAGATGGTCTTCCTTCACGAGGACTTATCGTACGACAACCATGGGCGTCCATGATTGTAACCGGAGAAAAATCGTGGGAGATTCGCGGTGCTAATACACAGATTCGAGGAGTCATCGGAATTATTGCCGCGAAAACAGGGTTGGTTATTGGAATCGCACACTTAATGCAGGTGATCGGCCCTTTATGCTTGGATGACTACATTAAGAACCGGACGTTGCATGGAAGTCAGTCACTGAAAGAGATTGATCTGCCATATCCCAAAACTTACGCCTGGGTACTAGAGCGTTGTATGCCTCTGAACCCGCCCATCGCTTACAAACATCCACAAGGTGCGGTGATTTGGGTAAAACTGTGAACAGTGATGAGTTTATCACCATTGCGAAAGACAGCAACAAACCCAACGAATGGAACTTAAGATTAATACGGTTAGCACGCCCACGATATTCGCATGAACCGAATCAGGGCGAAACCCGTACCATTGGTCTGTTCTTGATGAAGGCCCGAACACGCCGTGGCGTTAAATTAAGATACATATTCGGTGCACCCGGCTATTGCCCGGAAAAGCACCTCGAAAAATTTAGGAACTTAAGTTTAGCGGTTTTCGCAATATTCGACCCGGCTCTAACTGGCGTGAGCTAAGATGCGTTGAAGATTAGCGAGAATTTCGTCAGCAAAGGCCCCATTGGGGCTTTTTTGGAAATAATCCCCCGTCCAAAGGACCCCAGTACCTCATGAAAGCTCAGGTGGCCGTGGTGACCGGGGCGGTCACGGGAGAGGGCTTGGCCCGCCCAGGCCCACACCAGCGTATCCGTGAGAAATCCTAACGCGACGTTGCGATCCGGTGCCGCATCCACCTTACGGTAGACAACCTGCCTCGCGCACGCGCGGGCGTTCTCGCCATCGCGTCGAGGGCAAATCGTAGACGAGCGTGTTTTTCCGCATCCGTGACTCGATGATATGCCCTGCAGGCAGAGGATAGCCGGCCAACGCCGTGCATCCACTATTGACGACCCAGGTCCACGTCCGTTGCGGCAGCCATGTCGCCACCTCGTGAATCCTGGCGACCACCCCATTCCGCCGGCGTGGGGCCTCCTTTGCGATGAATCTGGAGATTAATCGGTCAAGCGACGATGAGATGCCCGGCTCCAAATCACCGCCACAGAACGACATTCATTTTTTCAAGGGGTTGTGCAAAAGCACCCACAACAGAGACCGTCGCGTCCTGGGTCGCCGTCGACTCTGGTCCCCCCATAGATAGCATGTGTCCCTTTTCTACAGTCATGTGTAATCTGTGTTGGCACTGTTTTGGGCCAATACCCATTTACCGCCAGAACGCGAGATAAACGCCCGTCGAGGAATTTGTCTCATAAAACGATGGTTTGTGAGACGGCCTGTCTTTCGAGGATGCCCACAAAACAAGATCGGTTTGCCGTTCTCGTTCACTAAGCGAAGAACCCAGAGGTCTTCCTCGCTTCGGATCCGACGGGAACCTTTTTTATTTGCGGATGACGCGCTCTGAAGAACGTCTACTATAACGACGCGTCCACGAGACGTGGGGATCCACCATCAGCATACTTGCCACAATGAGCAGCCCTCCGACCATTTGCAGGGGAGATAAAATATCTCCTGCTGCCACCCAAGCTACTAGCGCGGCAAACACGGGCTCCATGGAAAAAATCACGGCAATTTGGGCCGCGGTGATGTTTTGTTGAAAGATATTTTGTCCCCAATAGGCTAGTGAAGTGCCGAGTACGGCGTTAATCACCACACCCCACAATACCACAGGCTGAAGCCACACATGCAGGGTTAATAACTCTGTGCTACCTTGGAAGCCACTCACGATTAAACTACATATGGCCACCACCAAAATTTCTATCGTAGCCAAGATTAAGGCATCCATGGTGCGACCGTACTTTTCAATCAAGAGAATTTGCAAGGCCAGGAATACCGCACAAATCAGCACTTGGATGTCCCCTGTCTGCAAATGGAGAATACCCGGCCCGCTGATCAGCGCTAATCCGACGGCCGCGATAAGTGCTCCCATCCACATTCTCCTGGGAGGGGACGTGCGAAACAGCGGAATCGAGAGGATGGGCACTAACACCACATACAACCCGGTTAAAAATCCTGTGATGGCTGGCGAAGTGTTTCCCAACCCCATCGTTTGAAAGGCGTAAGCGCCAAATAATATCATCCCCAGAGGTACACCAAACCCTAAAGTCCGTGAATCGAAGAAACGATGGCGGCGAGAAGTTAACAACACAATCGCGACCAACACGACGGTGGCCACGAAAAACCGTACAAATAAAAAGGGATACACGTCGACACGGGTCAGCGCATTCTTCGTCAGCGTGAAAGTGGCTCCCCATACTAAGGCAGTCAACAACAGCCCAATATTCGACGCCCAGTGATCACTGTGTATTTCAATACACCCTTTCCCAGTATTTAGGTCGGTCAGAGCATCCCGGGCCTGTCACCGTTCAGCATTTCTCGATACCATCCTGTGATTTCCGTAAATCTCGTGTCACCAGTATCCTTTTCAACCATCGGTCCTGCCATCGTACCTCGCGGAAAAAGGGCTTCCGACCATGAACAGCACGGTAACTACTTATGACTATTTTATCACGAGCACTAAATTAGCGGTCGTTGACACGGAGTCTGTGAACCTATGGAAGCGGTACTTTCATGCGTCGGATGGAGCGTGCCATTCCCGTCAAACCAATGGGATCGATATGGATACGTCACCGCGTAGCCAATCAGAAACCTACTTGGATAACCACCGACCTTCATGATGGTCTAATCTTTACCCATAAGTTTTTGGCGGCTTCAGCGCCAATTTTTTCCAGGGTTATCACGCGTGGACTGGTGTTCTCATCGGCAAAAAAATTTTGAGCACAGTGTCCCAAAGCAAAGGTATTTGCG
>JAJZZP010000188.1 GCA_021797515.1 Bacillota bacterium
GCTGGATCTCCCCAGGCGTCGATTCGGACCGTTCCGGCCCTATGTCCTTAGACTAAACCAAAAGTTTGGGCCTTGTCTAGCCCTGCGGGCTGGCCCGCTTGACCCCCTCTTGGCTTGCGCCTAAGAACGGGAATGCGCGGGCGTTATGTTCACCTGATCTAGCCCCCCTATTCTATCACCGATAGGATTGGGGGGCTTTTGCTTGCCTGATCGACAGTCTCCCGACTCGTGATCTGCCTCTGATCGACTACTTCCCCGACTCGGAACACCTAAGTCGGGGTGCTCGGATGTTACGCCCGACTTTCCTGCCCGATCCCGCAAAGTCGGAGCGTCAGCACATTTCTGTCGAGATGGGTACAGTGCAGTCAGGAGGGATGACCGTGTACGAATGGCGTTGTTCCTGTGGCGAGGCCGCTACGGAACCCGGCGACGGCACTGGGCTCAAGACCATCCGTGCCCACCAAATGGGCAAGGCGGGGCATCGCATTGACGGATTATACGCAGGGGCCACGGATGACGCGGAATTGCTGGTCGCCGGGGCAAGTCGGAAGAAAGCGGAGGAATTAGGCTATATTACGCCGGACCCCAACGCCAAAGCCAAGGATGCCTCCAAGGGGAGCACCGCGAAAAAATCGGCGGAAAAGGTCAACGACGGTAACGTAGAACTCGGGGTTCCGGTCGCCCGGATGCGGATGAAACCCGCCTTGTGGGGTTGGGTGTCGCTGGTAATGCCGATGTGTCGTCAAGATAACGGGACACCCTACGAACCCACAAACGAAGGGATCGCCCAGTGGATCTACGATGTGGTCGAGTTCTTTGGCCGCTATGCCATGTCACAGGAATTCCACCTTGAACTGAACAATACCCGGATCGTCCAGATTGCTCAAAAGATTAGCGGTTCCACCGCCTTGCGGATTGCGGCTGAGGCGTCCGTGCCCGAAGCCGAGCTTACCAACATCGACGAGGTGCTTATGGACGCCTTGGGACAACTGGAAGAAAACGGCAACGCTCTTGCGCTGTCACTCGTCACGGACGAAGAAGAGGAGGACTAACGTGAGATTAGGGACGATGGACCTGAATAATTTGCCGGGCCTTAATCAGAGTACGGTGTCACTGGATCCTGGCACCAACGCTGTGGCCTCATTGGGCAATAAGTTGGTGGACGCTTTGATCACGAATGTCGCGCAGGGCAAGGGGGCAACGCTGGGCGGCGACAACGGACTGACGATCCGGGATCTGGTTGAAGTGGTGAAACTGCTCCAGCCGGGTGATGGTCAGAGTGCCAAAGACGCGGGTATTGGGGAGTTCGTGAAAATGTTTGCCATTATGATGGAACAGAACCAAAAGGCGCATGACGACACCCTGAAACTCTTGATGGAAACCATGGGTCGCAAAGACGAGCCGAAGGAAAAGTCCAAGGTTGAGCAGATGATTGAGGAAGTGGGATTTAGTGTCTTGACCAGCGGGCTCAACCGCAACCCTCGGGATGATCTGAAAAAGGATCTCTCGGATCTGGCGGAACTCCAGCGCGTGATCGGGTCGGCCATCCCGCAAACCACCAGCATCAGGGATCAGGCTTATCTGATGAAACTCCAGGCGCAGATTAACGATCAGGCAGCCCGCACACAATTGGAACTCGAACGGGTCCGCGGCGAATTCGCCCTACGCAAAGATGAAGCGGAAGGTGTTTCTGAACTGTACGAAACGGGATTTGGGGTAGCCAAAGAACTGTTGGCTCAACGTCGCCGGACAGTCCGTGCTACGATGCCATCCTCCAGGACGGCTGGATCGGTAAAGCCGCCACGCATCGGCATGGTCAGGGCGAGTTGTCAAGCGTGTGGGATGGAAACCCTCGTGAACCCTAACGATCCGCCCATCAAATTTTGTCCGCATTGCGGCGATCCCAAGGAGCCCATGGTGCCGAACGCGGTGGACCGGGATCCGGGCGAAGACGTGCTGCCGATCACGGAAGAGGAGCACGAGGAGGAATACGGCGCATGATTCCTCCTGTTGTGGAAACCGCCATCTTAAACTGGATTACGGATAAGGATCCCCGAACGCTACAACGGGATGCCCGGCAGGAAGCATCTCTCGCAGATCAGTTAAATCGGGAGCGAGGATGGCAATTGCCGCTGGCCCGTCACTTGCTCAGCGAAGAGGATATTGCTGCCATTGGGCGCATGGACCAAGCGGATTTTGAGGCACTGCTGGATGTGTTGCTCATGGAATCCCCGGATCACGGCGTGGTGTGTTGGCAGCACAAGGGCTGGTATCTTCAGCAGATGCAGGACGTTCAATCGCTCTTTATCGCCCGGATGCAACCTAAGCGCAGGCGTACGGGCGGATCCTCTCGTTAAACTAAGATAAGAGACACAGGGAGGTGCGTGAGGGATGGCACTGACGACGATTTTGACCAGCACCACCGCAGGGGCGCTCTTTACGGCATCTCCGCCATTAAGCACATCGGTCACGCAGTCCCAAATTCAGAACATCACTAACCCTATGATCATCCAAACCGAATTATCGTTGCCCGAGGGCACCCCCATCCAAATGATCATCCGCAACCTGTCCAACGCTAGCACGATTGCCTCAAAACTGAACGCACAATATCAGGCGGGTCAATTAGTGGATGAGCCCACCGGTGAGAAGGTGCTGGCGTGGTCAGGATCCCGCACCATCGCCAGTGCGTCAGGGACGACGCTCGTGTTGCAATGGCGCAAGGGTCAGCCGTTTATCGTGCCGATTATTTGGGGGATCGTCATTATTATCGCGATCATTGGGATCTATCTTCTCATCCGTCAACTGAGTCAATCCCCTTGGGTCATGTCGCAGGAAAAGGTCAGTCAAGTCGCGACAGCGGCAGGCCCTTTGGGGGTTCCGTGGTGGGAGTGGATTTTGGGCGGGGCGGCCGTTCTTGTGGTGGGCCCACTCACCATTCGACAGATCGATAAATTAGTACGCAGTCAGTATCAGTTACGGCAGGATGTGCACCGCGATGTCTGATGTCGTGTTACGCAAACGCTATGGCAACCAATGGTTCCGCGTCAATCAACTGATTCAGCCCCACGATTTCATGGTGGATCACCTGATGCAAACATTACCCCGACGGACGATCCACGGTTATTGGGATTGGGTCATCAGCCACATTCAGTACCCGTGGGGCCCGTTGTCCTGGAGCGATACCCATCAGATGCAGGCGTATTGGTTGCCAGGACTGTTAGGCCGCCGGGTTCGGCTTCGGTATAGTCAGCCGGACTTTTGGTCTATGCCGGGGGAGGTGTTGCGGGATCGGGTGGGCGACTGCAAGGATGGATCCGTCCTTTTAACGTCTATGTTGCGCCACGTTCTGACAGAAGCCCAGGTCTACATGTCGGTGGGCTGGTACGCCGATGATCATCAGCGTCACCTCCACGCTTGGACGACCATTTTCCTGCCTGACGGCACTCCGTTGGCATTGGACACGACCTATCCCCATCCTCTGCCTGCCCGTCAGTGGGTGCGGGAGTTCCCCCACTATCGTCCGTTTTGGCGGGCCAATGATCGTCGAACCCTCCTTATTGATGTCCCTGGTGCACGCCACGCCTACGGTTCGAACATCCGTATTATCGAAGCGTCTGCACCGATTTCCGAGACCCTCTATGCTCATGCATGAAGGCAGGTGACACGGCATGGCGAAAGCTAAGACTTCCAAGCAACCTCCTGCATCTTTCTCTGATGCATCGAAGTCGGCCTTTAAGCAGTCCTATACCACCCCGCTGGTCCAACAAATGGGGGCCAAAGGAGCGGAACATGCCACTGTCACGTTAAACCTGTTGGAAATGGCCACGGTAGGGTTCGGAGCCGTGGTGACGGCGGAAGTCAACCACACACGCCCGGCGAACAACGTATGGACATGGCGCGTGGTGGAAATGGTCGCCAGTGTGCCGGTGCTGGCTTACAACGGGCACAAAAACACGCTGGGTCGTTTGGCGCTCGGCGTATTTGTCGGAGCGCTAGTCGAGAGCGTCATCGACAGTTCACCCGGTCTCACCGGTTGGGATGTGCTCCCGCCGGACGATAGCACCATTTATTACGAGGAGGGAGTCACCTATGCCAGGATGGGACATTAAGGGCAACGTCGTTGCCGAAGTAGACATGTATGTGGGTGGTGTCGGCATGGCCGTCGTGGGCCACTACGCCGATCAAGCAGCCCCCCAAAAATTTTTGGCGGAACACAATGTGACGAATGGCGAGGCGCTGTTTGGCCTAGATATTTTAGCTGGAGCCTTTTTACGGAGTAAATTCCGTGGCAACCGCGCCAAGCGGATGTTAGACGCGTCTGTGGCCTATTCAGTCGGCGCGTTGACGGATCGTTATCTCAAGGGGCGGTTTAGCGCAGTGCCGGCGACTACCACGACCGGAACGACAGTCACAGGATTAGAAGTCATGGATCCGAACGGCGGTTGGGGCAATGGCGGGGTAGACGCCGGAGGCGGATACGACGGGGGGAGAAACACTGTTCCCATCGACAACGGGTTTGGAGCGATATAGAGGAGGGATACCATGCCATTGCAAGAAATTAACGCCACGACTCGCGAAACTAAGATCGTGATTCAGGTTCCGCAACTCGTGGCTAACGGGTCGATCATTAACAATCCGTCCGGCACCAACACGATTGGCACGTCGTCCGCCACGGTGGTTGAAGCACCTAACAACAACTCAACTCAACCCCCGGCGCAAAACGGCTATCTCATTTATGATTTTCGGTTTGACTCGCCGGTGGATGCAGACGGGAGTACACCAGACGCTATCGTGCAATTTATTGTCGGAGATAAGAGCGTCGATACTTTGGTTTTGCAAGCGGGCTATACCCATAACATGTTTCCTGCCGCCGATGCTTTGGATGGCGGGGACATGGCCCACGTGCGGTTTTCCGATAACCCCCGTCTCATCCTCGATCAGATCCAAAAATACGGGGCGCAAAATTTCGAGAATATCCCGTTCCGCCTGTTGAGCATTCCTGTTCCCACAGATCAATCCATCCAAGTGAAGGTCAGCAGTGTCGCAGGATGGGGACAGAGCGGGACCGTTAAGAACCCCCTGACGATTACGTTGTATACAGCGATTGTGGATCAGCAATTGTGTGATCGGATGCAGCAGTACCTGAACGGGTTGCCTTGGAGTTTTTCCGCGCATCCCTTCGGTTCCGTCAGCGGAGTGCTGTCGATTCCCCCATTGTCGCCCGCGACCATCGATCAACTACCCAACGGCCAAGGTCAGCCGGGGCCCACGAAATTGTACCGCAAGATGACCTTTGCCCAAAACAATGCGGTAATTGGGACGAGCGGACAATTTGGTTTTACCAATACTCAGAGCATCGGCGGTGCCCAAGGCAACATCGCCACGACCCTGTCAGGCAACGTCCAAGATCTCGGCGATTACTACACTTCGCAAGGCAACGGCAGCAAGGCGTTTGTTTGGCGGGAATTCGGATTGCGGTTTGCGGATTCCTTGATTACGAGCGGGGCTTACCCAAGATTGTGGGTAGCGATGTATGTCAACAGCCGTGTGTGGCCCGGCCCGCTGGATCACGGGGTGTTAGTATCGGCGCTCAATAACCCGTTTCAGTACGGTGCCCGATACCCGCAGGCTGGAGGCGGATTGTTTGTGCCGATACGATCAGCGGAACGTCTGTTGAATATGCTGAGCTTCCAAAACAACGTTGTGCCCGTGGTGTCGGCGGCCAATCTTACGCAACTGGCAGTGAATACGGTCACGGCGTTCAAAGGCGGCATACAAATTGACGGCGTACAGAGCGGCATCAAGGGATCCGTTTAGCGAGGTTTAGCAAAAGGGGGGAGAACAGAAGATGGCAGAACTATATCCTTACAAGTGGGATGTGCTGGACACCTCGGCGTCCACTAAACAAACGTTGCACGAATTGGCCGATATTGTAGAGCGGGTCTATCTCTTGGCCGGAGGAGCCACAAGCATTGCTCTCAAGCGGTATACGGTGGTGTCTACCACGGCGACAACGACCGCCGTGGCCTTTAGCGGGACGCCGGGGGCCCCTAGTGACGGCGTGACCTTTAGTGCGGCATTAACAGCCGGCGGCGTTGCCTTGGTGCGGTATGTTCCCGCAGGACATCTTCCCGTCACGGCGATTCCGCCGCAGAACTAAGCAGTCGGTAGTCTAGGAGGGACGCCAGATGTCACTCGCAACACAAGCGACACCCTTTAACCGCAGTCAAATTACCCAGTATCGCCACTGGTACGAGCGCCTGCCCTATACGGCGCTCGATGCCAGTTTATCTCCTGCAGGAACAGATATTTTTTCCGACATTAGTATTGCCGATGTCACGAGCGGGCAAAAAATCGCCGGGTTTTCCGACCTCGCCGCGACCCAAACGGCTAACGTGTCATTGGTGCTCAACCAACCGAAGCGGCAAACCGTGTTTCAGACGCAGGCGTTGAACCCCGGCCTGATCCCGAGTGTCGGTGATGATCGAGACACATTATGGTCAACGGGGGATCTGGCTCTGGCGTGGAACAACGCAAGCGGGACGGCGCCCACCACGATACAACAGGCGAATTTTATGGGCACGTTGAAGACAATGACCACGTGGGAAAAGGTGCAGAGCGTCGGTGTGCAGGGATTCGGCTGGACGGAAATGGACGACCAATTGTACTCCCTGATGGCCCACAAGCCCAAGCGCCCCATGACCTTGCGCGAAGCCCTACGGTTATCGTTTGAAGATCAAATTGTCGATAGCGAGTGGAAAACGTATGTATTTCCCACCACCACAGGGCTTTCGCCTATCGGCCCGTTTCAACCGCCTTCCGGCGAGATCTTTGTGGTGCATACGGTGGCCGCTGCCATTCCGTCCGGCAGCGCCGGGAATCTGATCCAACTGACCATTTTCCGCGACAGCCAGCAAGCGCTCGACACCCTCCTGATCGATAACACGGCAGGGCTTCAATACCCATGGCATCCGTGGATTCAGGCCAGCCGACAACTGGGCTTCAACCTCAGCGCAGTGACGGCGACCAGCAACGTGACCCTGCGCCTAGGGTGGTGGCGAATCCGGCACACGCCCCTGATCCAGGCATTAAACGGCACGATGGCCTATGCCCGCCTCACAGGATCCGACAAAACACTCTTTGAACGCATCCAATCCGGGGTGGTGTTGGTATGAGCGGCACAAACGAGACATGGTGGGAGCGAGTCATGGATCCGCAAGTGGTGCAATCTCTTCAGGCGATTGCTGCGCAGGTGCCTGCCATGCGTGCGGACCTCGATTTGCTGGTGAATGCCCAAACGCAGTCCACAGCACTGGCGGCCTCGAACACAGTATCCAATCCGACAGGATATCTCAACGCATGGACTGTCGCGGTCAATAGTGCATCCCAGCAATCCTCGCCCTATCCTGTGTTAAAGGCCACCCTATCCAATGGCCCGGCGGGTGGATTGCTGGTTTCTAACCCTACATCCAATGCACTGACGATCCTGTTGTTTACCCAAACCGTCCCCAGCAGCACGTCCGCCATTACACAGGGGAACGCCGTGCAGAGCCTGTCGATCCGCCCCTACTCATGGCAATCGGTGAGCACATTGCCTTGGAACGCGCTGGCGGTCTTGACGTTCGGTGATGTCGTCAGCGCAGCCAAGAGCGCAGTGGTTGGTGCGTTCACCAGCATTGCCCCCGGCAGCGGCCTGATGCAGGAAGATATCACGTCGGCCATGAGCAAATACTGGGTCGAGACATCATTGGTGGCAGGAGACAAGATTAGTCTGACCTCTCCGTGGGGCGGCACAATAAACGTCGTGGCTGCTACCATCGCAGGGGCAGGCAAGGTGACCACGATACGGATTGCACCGGGGTTTTATGGTTCCGTCGCTGGCACGGTTGCGGGCTGCTCCCTCTTACTAGGCGAAAACTACGGCGGATCCCTAACGATCCAATCCGTACGGAATCTGAACGTTCAATTCGGGTCAGACGTACTGGCGAATCTGACCATACCGCACTATGGCCGAGACAGTGCCATCAAACTAGGAAACTCCGTGAAGGGCTCGGCCATTTGGTCAAGCCAGACCAGCACCCTGGATGTCGGAGATAATGCGCTCCTCGCGTCAACCACAGGAACCGGGATCATGACATTCGGCTTGGCTAATACCGCCGGCATAGTCTTCGCTAATGTTGTACGAGTAGGGGCAGGAGCCATTCTGATGGCGAACTTTCCGGCAGATGTCTCGGCGACGGCGGGGCAATTCCGTGTGCTTATGGGTAATCAGATTATTGTGGGTGATGGCGCACAAGCCATTGTGTCCCTGTCGTCATCAACCGTCATGAACGGTGCTGACGTGTCTAGCTTTTTGATGGAGATTGGCGCTAATGCCATAGCGAGAATTTCGTCCTCTGTCTCGGGAACCGACCCACTTATTTCTTCTAATACCCTGCGTGTTGGGCGTAATGTGGAGGCTGCATCTTTCTTTCTTTATTCTTCTTTTGGGAATCCGATAAACTACACCGATATAGGGGTATCGTCTACGTACGCAATCGTTCTTACAAATGCCGAGTATGTTCGTATTATGGTTCCTCCATCCGCAATGAATTACCTAGCCCACAATACATCCTATACGTCCGCGCTGAGTAACGTGTCCGGCTTCGTCGCTGTCCCCGGCAACCGACCGATTTGGACGAATATCAGCACCACCTATACTGCATCGTTCACCAGCCCGATCCTGCCCGTTGGCGACTGCCCGCAATTGTCCTTCAAGTCGAAGGTGACGGCGGCGAAGGGGAGCCTGACGTGGGTGCTCCAGACCCTAGGTCGGGATGGTGAATGGTATACCCAGTATTCGTCCAGCGCGATCAGCGCCACCGGCACACTGGTTGCCTCGTTTGGGCCCGGACTGCAATACAACATGGCCCTTGGCCAAACTATTCGGATGCAGGCCACTATTGTCGCAGGCACCACCAGCATTACGACGCCCAGTTTTTCCTTAAGCTACTCACTCGACGGCACAGGAGGCGAAGCATGAGCACAGCGGTATCCGACCCCAATCCACTGATGGTGGCTATTCCGACCCATGATTCACGAACCGTTGTCTATACCATGATTGCATTGACCCAACTGGGGAATCTCGTGCCCGGCGGAATCCATATCATCACCGCCGAGGGCGGAAATATTCCCCGCACACGAAATCTGTGCATGGATATTATCCGGCACAACGATCCCAAGCCCGCCGATCCCTGTTGGGTCCTGTGGATTGATTCGGATATTCTGGTTGCGCCGGAAATGGCCCCCGTCATTGCCGAATATATCAATGAAGCGATGGTATCTCATCGACCATGGCTGGTGAATTACAATATGGCGGATGGGCGGTCCACCCTGATGAAGGACCGTACCCAGTACAACGCCCGTCACTATTCCACGGAAGAACTGATTGCATTGCCGGACTGGGCAGAGGTCGGCATGGGCGGCTTTGGTATGGCGTTTTTGCCGATGGAGTTAGGCTACCAGTTTAAGGCGGATATCAGTGGCGAGGACATCCACTACTTCTTGGATCATCCGGATCTGACAGTGCATGTGGCTAAGAAAATTATACTGCGCCACAGAAAGGCGGTGTGGGTATAAATGGCTTACGAAACGAGTCAACTCAACACGCAAGAAACCAAGCTAACGGGTAGTTTAGTGCCGCAAACCCTAAGCCCGGCCCCTGCACCCTTAGCCGCATCCGCAACGTATACCTCGACCACTTTATCCTTGGGTGTCTATGACAAAATTGTGGGCTCGGTATACGCAGACCAAACGGGAACGCTTGATGTGAATCAAAGCTACGACGGGAAAAACTGGGACGTGCAATCCAATGTGACGGTTTCGGCATCTACTCCAACCGGCTTTAACATCGCGGTCGTAGCTCCCTATCAGCAGGTTGTGTACACCAACGGCTCAACGGCTCAGACCACATTTCGGCTCAATGTGGGAGGAAAAACGTTATGAGCATTGCAGAAGGCTTAAACGGGATTTTCGAAGATCCGAGCCTCTTGAGCAGAGTCAATATATGGAGCCAGGCGCAAAAATTTCAGGTGGCGGGCAAGACCAATTATGCGGTCATCAATCCCAACGGGCACACATTTATTGGGGTCTATGATTCGGGGAATGCGCTGTATTACGGGATTTCTCCGGGTCTTCCTGCACCACCAGGAACGGCTGCTGTGGGCGGATATTATGGTGGATTAGGTATTGGAGGGTCGGTGGATGATACATCCAATCAACCGATATTCGGCGTCCTCGCGTCCAATCAATCGAGTAACGGGATCGGTAACACGGCCTTTACTGTGTACGCGAATGGCGTGATTGAATCGTTTTGGGTACAGCTTGGTGCCAAGCCGGTCGCCTCCACCCCAACCATTGACAGCGGCACCGTATATCAAAACACGACGAACAGTTACCAAACCATCGACATCCCCGTCTACGCTAGCACGTCCGGGACCGCAGGGACGGTCGCGGTCGCTTACGGCACCAGTAGCACTCCCAGCACGATTTACACACAGTACGTATCGGGGAGCACGTCGAGTACTGCCCAAGCAGTGATTCATTTGCGTATTCCGCCACAATGGTATTACGAGGTTACAACGTCGGGAGTTACATTAGGAACGCCAACTATGGTACAGGAATAGGATGGGATATTATGATACTAAAACAGGTGATATTGCTCAATATCACCACTGTCAGACTCACCGTAGATTTCTCCGGCACAGCCCATCATTTCGACGTGCCTCTGAGCCAAATCACCACGATGGATGCCACGAGTTTTACTACTTGGGCGCAGGCAAATCTCGTACCACCGACACCACCGACTATTCCCGCATGGCTGAGCGATTTAGAAGGTACGACGCTGTAGGACTAACGGGTGCGAAAGGCACGAACGGAGGCGAACTGTATGAAGCTCTCAGTGGCCGTCAGCGACTACCTCCAAGCCCGGACGGTAGACGGATTTGCCGAAACGACTCTGGCGGCTTACCGACTCCAATTCGCGCTACTCTTGCGGGCCATCGGGGATCAGGAACTAGGCATGGTGACCACGGTGCAGCTTGCCTTGGCAACAGCCGGATGGCAACAGATTTTTGACGACTGGAAATCGCGAGGTCTCATCTCGAAGGGAAGGTGTTCTGATGGCGTATTGGAGTTTTCGGGGCATTGACACGATGGCGTGGAGCCGGGATTACGCCCAGGGCCAACAGGTAAAATCCCGCGTCCCTCTGCTTTGCCGACGGCTAGCGTCATTGCACGTGAGCCACCTCACCTACGACGGGCCTTACGACGATCCTGCGACATACGGGGCCCCACCGGGGTGGATGAATTGGTGGTTGCAGTCCATTCGGGACACCGGTAGCCGAGTGTGGTTTCGTATGGGATGGGCCACATGGCAAGGCTGGTTTGGCAAACCCGTACTGACTTATAGCACATCACCGGCGGTGCCTTATGAATCCCCGGGGCGCGTGTGGTGGGTGGTTAACGGGCAGGACAAGATCAGTTATCTGGCCAAAACCTATCAATGGATTTTGCAGAACCCGAGCGCGTTTCGGGATGGCGATATCTTTTCTCCCATATCGGAACCGCAAAATGGATATATTGCCCCCTATTTCCCTGCCGGGGCTTCCCCGCAATTTCCCAGTCTGATCGCATTTAACAACTTCATTACCGACATCACCGTCGTCTGCCGTTTGGCATTTCAAACCATCGGAAAAAAAGTGACGGTAGGGTTTTACGGATGTCAAGGCCGCCCAGGGGACGCGGACCAACTGTATTTATCCACAATCCGTGACATCGGACCCCGCGCCGTGAGTGCGGATTTGTATTATGCCACTCCAGCCGACATGGTATTGCATCTCCGCGTTCTGCACGATTACTACCGCGCTCCCATCATCTTGGGGGAATGGGGGGACATATGGGACAGCACACCGGATCAGGCAGTTCAGCGGGTGAATACTATCTATAGTGCAGTGTCGAGACTTCCGTTCGTACCTGGTGTCTCATATTTTGAAGGCGTATCGCATCGCGGCCCGGTACCCGCAAGCAATGACGGATTGGTTGACCCCAATACCCTACAGATTTTGCCGCACGGTCAAGCCGTCGGCCAATGGTTCGCCCGGCAAACCCCGCCGTGGGAGCGACCTGTCGTGTGGGCTGGACTAGCGACGGCAGTGGGCGGACTCTGGTATATTCATCGACGACGATCATGATTATCTTGCATCCCTATGGTGCGCAGGCCGGATTAGAGCAACTGGCCACAGAGAAAGCACTGGAGTCTATTCGCCCCCTCCACGAGGTGATCGATGTGCCATGCGGGGATGACGATAGATACGAACAGTCGGTGAAAGCACTGTGGCACCGTCATGTGCCATTTATTATTTGTGAGCACGACATTGCGCCGACGCTGCCGATGATGGATGATCTGGCCTCTTGTCCGGAATCGTGGTGTGCCCAGTCCTACGTCTTGACCCACGACGTTACGACCATTTCCGAAATCCGATCAATTGTGACTCAACTGGATAATCCAGATGTTCGGCGGTTGTATTGCCGGATTCCCGATTTGCAATCCTATTTATCTACCGCACCTGACCCGGCGGGCGTACTGGGGTTTCTCACGGCGGCCCATCGCGTGAATTCAGAATCAGGGTGGCGGTGGATTGACGCAGGCGAAACCGATGCGGATTATGTCGGGTTCGGCCTGACGAAA
Organism: Bacillota bacterium; assembly: GCA_021797515.1. GTDB lineage: Bacteria > Bacillota > Sulfobacillia > Sulfobacillales > Sulfobacillaceae > Sulfobacillus_C. The sequence goes on from JAJZZP010000188.1 coordinate 12,728, forward strand.
TTTACCCCCGATCTGCTGCCTGAACCCGGCTGGGAGTCGGGATCGTGGCGTGACTTGGATTCGCGGGTGAGCACGTGGATCCATCGGCATGGTATGCGATGGCACATCCACTGGCCAATTGTGGCCCATTATCACGTCCTGCAAGCGTGAGCCAGAATGTCCGTTTCCTGTACTCTACAGGATAGTTCTCGGCGTAGGTGCTGGGGTGTATGCATTAGCTCACGATCACCGTCGATAGCCGGGCGCGGGCGAAGCGTCTGAACAGCATACCGCTCCTCGGTACACTCAGAGCGAGGTGAATCCGATGACGCAACGTATTCAGTGCCCGGATTGTCGGCACACCGCGTTTGACACGAGTGATGCGTACACGGCCTGCCCCTATTGCGGTAGCCAAGATGTGGCGATTACCACAACCGGCCAATCTCTGCCGTTGAGTGCGCAGCAAGCGGCGACCCCTGTGGCCATTAAACTCACCAACAACGGGATGTATTTGGATCGCGCCGTGAACGCGGCGATCAACGGCACATCCCCACTTCCTGTAGAGGAGTACGCACCAGAGGATCTGCGCAGATTCCAAGCGGCCATCGGGGATCGGAGAAATAACCGGGGCAAATATGGAGGCGGGCGTATCCCGACGCGCTATGAGTACTGAGATCCCGGCATGGGTCCAGTTCGTGTGGATACGTCCAGTGGTGTCCTACCCCCCGCAGATTATTCATCCGGTGGTATTGCGCCCGACCCCTGGATATCCCCACGGCAACAAGGGCGCGGCAATGCGTAAAACGTGGATTCAGTACCGCGATCACCATCCGGGGATCGTCTTTATTGATGGGGACGTGGCGGTTGATCCGTGGGACATCCGGGAGATGAACCGGGCCGTCCTGCGCCATCCCGACGACGTGCTGACGGGCCACGCGTGGCTCTGGCCTGCCTCGTTGCGCACAGGGGATCCTGTCCCCAGCCATCGGACGTGGCAGGGACAGGACGCCGTATGGGGGGCGACCCATCCAGATGGCACCTGCGACTATTTCAGCTTCAACTGCACGTATATTCCTAACCGCCTCTTCCAACGTGTCGCAGATCAACGGGCATGGGGTCGACTCGTGTTTCCGTGGGCGGATACCCGCCTCTCGGAGATTGCCCAACAATCTCCGCGTATTCCGATTCATTACCTGCCTCAGGTACGGGCCAAACATATGAATGCCTTTTAAGCGTCTGACGGCTAAGGTGCTGGGTGCTATGCTAACGCCACAGGGGGTGACGCAGTATGGACGCCATCCAAGAACAATTGCTGGAGCATGATCGTCGGATCCAACGACTCGAAGATACCGTAGGAGACATCAAAGACAACACCAACCGCACACAGACAAACATCTCAGAAATGACTGGACGCATTGATCAGCTCTATAAAGCAGTCATCAGCGTCGGCGTCGTGATCGTGGGGTCCCTGATCGGGGTGATCGCGACGGTATTGTTCCATTAAGGGGGCACGTCCATGGGCGGCATTGCGATTATCGGACTGGGGAAAGGATTTGACAGAAATCCCGCCCCCGTTAATGAGTATACGAGCCTGTACAGCGCCTTAGGCGGCAACCACGGCCAACAATCCCTCACCAATCGGTTCATGGTGATCAACGCCGCAGGAGAAGCCGTCGGCTACTCCGACCAAATGGGCATCCAGTATACACCAGAAACCGTGGCAGGGCATATTAAGCGCGGCGGGGTCTTTATTGATTATTGCGGGTTTCCCTTCTACTACCAAGCGTCGGCCAACGGAACGATTCAGACGATGGGGCAAACCGGGTGGCACCAATTCGCGGCTTTTTTGGGCTATGGATGGCTGGCGAATGCCAGTTTTATTCCACCCGTCGGCGTGAAAAATGGTGTGGGCTACAATTTTTTCCCCTTTGTTCGAGGATTTCCCCTGGCGCAATCATTGGTCGGGGTGTGCTATGCGGACGGCACGTTCACCGCACCGGGCCCGATTCCGGGTATCACCAACTATACCGGCCACCTCACCGCCAACGGCTGGACGGCTATGATTGCCCTGCATCCGCCCGGCGGCGGGTACTATTTCTATGCAGTGTACACGCCGGCCTATGAAGTGCTGAAATCCTTCTCTAATTCGGTGCGAGGCGTCCCAATCAGTATCTACGCCAGTTTTATTCAGAACATCGTGCGGGGCAACACCGGATCCTATGTGTGCCGTCCCTACCAGATCGCCGTGCAGTCGTCTCGTCGTATCGCGCCGGGTCCGACTTCGCCGGTCACCACGCATTCAGTGCGGCAAACGTCGAAAACTTCCTCTCCGTCCGCTACCCATCCCTCGACATCTCCCAACACGACCCGGCTTGTGGAGGATCTTTTACTCGGCGGTACATTCTTGGCGGGTGCGGGGTTACTGACCGCTGCCGTGGTCCGTCACCGGGGGAGGTCCTGAGATGGCTTCTGCCAAACCTGAGAGGGATCCTATATTGTCACAACACACGCGGGATGTGCTGATGATTGGCGGGAGTATCGTGGCGATGCTGGGTGGCATATACTACGTGTATACTGTGGCGAAGAAACCGGCAGAAAAGGCCCTGCATGCGGTCACCGGCACACCTACCGCCAGAAAGACGACGACACCTGTCACGCCGAGGACGGTGCGGACGGTCACCAAAACCGTTGTGCAGACGGTCGTGCAGACTCCGCGTTCCACGTCCACGACGAGTTCTGCTCAACACACATCGACGGTGACGTATCGGGCTCCACAAATCCTGCCATCCTTTGTGACTAATCGCTGTGGCACGGTCTACGTTTCCTTGGGCCTTTGGCGCAACCGGGCGGGGCTGGCCTACATCGCCAAATATACCAACGGCAAATTGGTCGCGCAATATCCGCAAGTCGAACCCCAGGGGTCGCCGTGGCTGAAAGCCAACACATGGGGTGGCGGTTATGCCTGTCCTACGTCTGCACAGACCTTTACCTACACGGTGCGTTCCGGCAATACCTTATCCGGGATTGCCGCCTGTTCCGGATCGACGGTGGCGCAGCTGGCATCCATGAACGGCATTACCAACGTCAACCAGATTGATGTCGGGCAGGTATTGAAGGTGCCCCGCCCGTGTGCTCTTAATGCCGGATCCGCACGGTCGGCCCAACTCCAGATTGTCTCGGGGAATGTGCAGGGGGTGAACTGATGGGCGTCTATACGGTCACTCCGCAAGGCATTTATGCCGCGCAGTTAGTGCGTCAATATTTCCCGTCGGACGCATGGGTGACCATGACGGCTGTGGCGGACGCGGAGAGTGGGTTTGATCCCACGATCATCAATTCGCAATCCGGGGCGACTGGTCTCTTCCAAATCGAATATTGGCTGCATGGGATCAGTCAGGCCCAAGCACTCAATGCTATGGTGAATACAGAGACCGCCGCCCGGATCTATGCGCAACAGGGCCTCGCGCCGTGGGCTGGCGACGGTTATGGATCCTATTTGGGGATCGCCGCGACATTGGTGTCCATGGCCGGGGCACAGCAATCGGCAGCCCCTAAACTGGCGGCGGTGCGCGTCTTATCGTCATTTCATGTGACAGGCACCGCATCGGTGACTAGTGGCGGACGTATCGTCGGCAAGTTGGCTTTGAATGCCGTGGGCACATCGATCCCCTATCGGGTGGAAATGTCTGTCTCACCGACCTATGGCACGACGCAGCCAACCCAAGTCACCAGCACGGGCACAGCGCCGGTTGGTACGACGGTGGTTACCCAAACCTTGGTTGCGCCCTTGCCGTCCTCGCAGATCATCCGGGCCCACCAATTACAGCAGTCCGGCCCTGTGACATTTACCTATACCGTCACGTGGACGGTCACCAACACCGCCAACGGACAGTCTGCCACGGCCTCATCCGCATCCCGCGTCCAATTGACGGTCCAATAACAAGGAGGTTTTCCCATGTTAGCGAAAGACGAACTCTTGCATTTGCTCGATCTGTCTCAAGACGAAGCGTCACTTCGTAAAATGCTCTGCGACTGGATTGGCTGCACCGCAAACGTTCCCGCGTCAGTGCCTGCCGCCACACCGCTGGCTGTGATTGCGGGGTCGGTCGCCGGCGATGCATTCCACATGTCCATAGCACTCGGGCCTAACCCAACACCTGTAGACATGGTGTTGGACACTGGGGCGTTTGAAATGCTCTTGACCAAGGAAATCGCTGATCAATTGTCGTTGCCCAACGATGGTCCCTTGGATATCTCTGGTGTCACCGGGAGTAGCCCGGCCTACACCAGTCATGTCGCGGTAACCCTAAATGGCCACGATTTTACCATCCACTGCGTCGTGGATCCCGAGTACACCGGCACACCGCTCTTCGGCCTGAGGTTCTTCGTGGATCACAGTCTCACCCTGTCTCTGGATACTGTCACGCAGACGCTGACCATTACGCAATAACAAAGGGGTGAACCGCCCGTGTCATACCAAACGTCCTTTTTTGCCAGTGCTACTACCCAAGGGATCGCACGGGCGGTCTTCGCTGCCACGCACATTCCTGTGTCGGTTATTTTGGCCCAAATGTCCATCGAAACCGGCTATGGCACGTCAAATCTCTGGCGGCAGTGTCATAATCCGGCCGGGATCAAAGGCACCGGCTGTGGCGCGTTTCAATCGTATCCATCCTATGCGGCCGCAGCGTCCGGTTACGCGGCCACCTATCACAACGGCTATTATAGCCACGTGCTGGCGGTTGCCACATCCGGGGGATCACCGACACAGGTTGCGGTAGCATTGGGACAGTCGCCTTGGGCCGGGAGCCATTATGCCGGAGCCTGCGGCAGTCCGGGATGTCAGTTGGTTCAGCAAATCACGACATATCACCTCACGCAATACGATACGGGGTCGGTGCATCCCACCCCAGCCAAAACCCCCAGGCAGGCTCCCCCGAGTTTGGTCATTCCGATTGTGCTGTTTGTGGTGAGCGTCTTGGCCTTTGGCGCGGATGAGGCGTTGCGCCACGAGGATCGATAAAGCAAGCGCCGGTGCGACTCAAGGGAAATACGTACAATGCCAGATAAGAGGAGGAATGTGTTATGCCATCATCTACAGATCACGCCGTGCGTCATTTGACGCTCAGCAACGCCATTCATAAGTCCACGTTTTGGGTCGCGGTGATTGGCGCGGTTATTTCGGTCGCGATTGCGGCCGGGTTTCCGATTACCGCCGCGCAAGCTACTACCATTGAGACCGCTGTGGGCCTGTTGGCCTCGTTTGTGCTCGGCGGATCCGCTGTGGCCGCCGCCCACGCGAAAGCCGCGGCATCTTTGGCGCAGTCGAACACTGAGGCGAAATAAGTCATGTCACTGGTGGATGTGATTATTCAAGTCCTCGAACATCCTGCCACCCAGTTTGCCACGCCCTTGATTGCCAAACAAATGGAGCTCGGGCAGCGGCGGACTCTCTTGCGCATCCAAAACGAGGAATGGGAAGCCCGGCAATCCGTGTTGACGAGCAGGGGAGCCGCGTCACCGCTCCCCGACATCTCTGACGGGATGACGGTCACCGTAGCCGGCGGATTAGCTGGATTAGCCGCGTCACTCCCTGACAGCACAGGGGCCACAGCCAAGTCCGACGATCTCTATACCCGGGACAACCGCTATGATACGGGATGTGCCGTGTGTGGCAAGGCGCACCTCGCGGCGACGGCGGGTATGATTGATCGGGCCAACAAGATCGCCGCCGAACGCGGTCAATGTGACGCAGACTGCATCTATTATCTGTCGGCGGCTCAGCGGGAAGTCGCCAATTTGACGGGATATGACTGGACCCCCGCGTTGATTGCGCAAACGCCGCCCGGGGAGCAGGCTGTCTTGAATCGTTGGCTTCCCTCCGTCGAATCGTTGCAAACGGCATTGTTTTCCGGGCCAGAATCCACGGCCCGCCAAAATCTCGCGCAAGCGGCAGGAGCACTGGAAGAAGCAGGGCGGTTTGCCCGGGCGTCGGGTGTCGATCATCCCGAGGCTCAACAGCGGATTGCGGATGCTGAGGCACTGCTGGCCGAGACCGAACGCGGGGAGTGGTCCCCGGAACGCCGACAGTCCATGGATCCGGCGACACGCCAACTCGTGGACCAGGCCCTGCCTGCCTTTCGCCGTCAACGGCAATTTTTGCTCAATGGGCTCAATACCCCGGAGGATCTGGATCGCGTGGCCGCCGAAGTAGGGACACTCAATGCCCAAATGCAGACAGTGGCCCTAGCGCAGTGGACGCCGGATCAGATCGCACAGGTGGCGCAACAAGCCCAAGCAGTGCGTCAGGGATTTCGGGAAGATTTGCGGGCCCAACATTCCCCGCAGGAGGTGAAGATGGCATGACCGCCCCAACGCAAACGGCCCCCATCATGTATGTGGGCCCTGTACAAATCAAAACTCACTGTGCGTTTCAGAGCCAAGAGCAGGCTATGTCGACTACGCTTATTGTCCCCTGTGCCATGACCCTCACCAACGTGAGTAATCACACACAATATCTTGTGGCGCAGACCGTCAGTCAGACCGCACGCGCCCTGCCCGCCTTGTCCGAGCAAACCACTATGCCGTTTTATCCGGGTCAAGTGTTAAGCCTGCCCAATCCGCCGAGCGGCCAGCGCTGGCAGATCGTAGTGATGGCACGCAAGAGTGTGCAACATCTCATGAATGATCTCAGTGATGCCTTGTGGGTTGTTCTCGGGCTTGCGGCTTACGGCGGATACGAATTGGTCAAGAACCGCCACGCGATCAAGCAACGGGTGCAACGTATGTTTTAGAAGGGGGGACAGTCTATGCTTACCGATCCGGTATTACGGGAACATCTGTTCCAGATCCAGCAACGCATGACGGCCATGGCAGGAGATGCGCCCATAGAGCAGCGAACTGCACTGGCGTCGGATGTCATGATGGATCTGTCGATTATCGTCCAAAAACTCATTGGGAACAATCTATCGCAGTTCACCCAATCGCTGGCGGTGACGGCTCAGGACTATCTGACATCCATCGATCAACCCCAGCGCACACGTGACACATGGGTGATGGAACAGATCCGCCAAGGTCAGCAGAGTTTTTTGGATGCGTTTATCGATGAGGAGGCCCGCCGTGGATAACGACACTTTGTTGACACAGGAGCTCTCCTCCCTGCTAACCCATGTTGTGGACACACTCCAGCAGATTGCCGCAACACGCGGGATCGATTATGCAGAACGACAGGCTATTCGGTTTAATCTGCTGTTGGGGTTGGAGGAAGAGAAAGGCGGTATTCCGATGTCACCTGACGCGTCGGCAGAAGAAACCATAGCGTTGGCCCGATTCCTCGGCTTAAGCATGACAGGAGTCACAGAAATCATCAGCAACTATCAGGAAAGTCTTCAGCGCAAGGAGGGGTAATCGTGGCGGGACTCTATAGCAGTTGCGCCGACGCATTGCAAGCGTTGGCCCGAGGTCCGGGCGATTTCGCCTGCCACGACTACGACACTGTGCGAGAGGTTGTCATGTGTGACGCATGGCACCGCCTCGAGTCGTCAGGGGGTGGGGCACCGATGACCTTTAGTGAAGCGATTCGGGATGCCTGGCAACAAATGCGTCAAGCGTGTGCCCCGGTGGGCGGGGTAGATCACGAATTGAACACGCCTGTGGAACTAGCCGAGGGGCAAAATATTCCACAAAATATTCCACCTGCTGTGGACCAAACATTTGACATCCTAAACGCCCAATCGCAACCCGTCGGGAAATTGGTTGTGGAAGCGACTGGATCCATGACCACGTGTATTGACGGATCCTGCCATACCGACTTTACCGAACCGTCCGCCGCCAACCGCGAAGCGATTTTGGCCGCAATCCGGGACATCTATCCCACGGTCGGCTATCACATTACGCCGGAGGTGACACGCTGATGCAGGCAGGCGAAGAATGCGGCTACTGCGAAACGATTCTGGATGTGCATTGCACTCTCCACGGCGATGCCTTTTGTGATCTGCGGGATGCCTATTATACGGACGATACACTGACCATCGATGATGTCTATGATCGTCTGTACGCCATCGCCACCCCGCAACAGATGGCCGAGGCCCTGCCCGTTGTCGAGGATCGAGTCCGCCGTGTCACTACAGCAGCCGAAACCCCTGGTGTAGGGTGGACGGCCTATTGGCAGAAGCGTCTGCACACCCCGGGGTAATCAGGTATTATAACGCCGTATTGGAGACTCTACTTTGCAAGGGGAGGTAACACCATGAGCTTACAGTCCGCTCAAGCGAAAATGACCCGCAAGTTGAACGCGGTGACCCAAGATGAGTTTTGCCGCAAGCAAATCGATATGGGGGTGCCTGCGAACGCCTGCGCATCGAACTACCAGGCATGGAAGAACAAAATCCCCCAAATGGTCAACGACTGGGCATTCGGGATCCAGAACCAATAATCACGACCGCCCGCATACCCCGGGGTGTGCGGGCTTCCTACATAGATCAACAAGGAGGATGGATCCGATGGCACAATCCCGCGCCACAATCACCGCAGAGGAATGGGCCTTGGGCCTCACCGGGGTCGGCCTCATGGCCGGGGGCCTGTATCTCTTGAACCGCGACGGGATTATTCACCTGCCCGGATTGCCGTCCTCCACGGCTAAGCAAAAAGTCCCGTCTGCGTTAAATATCGCCCCGCAAAATTTGCCCAGTATCGTGCCGACCGCCCACCGGTGCGGGACGGTGTATGTGTCATTCGGCGCGTCTACCAGCCGTTCCGGGTCGATCATCGTCGGTAAATACACCAACGGGAAACTGGTGGCGCAATACTATCAGGCCGCGACCGATGCCCCCAACTTCAATGCCGCAGGCAGTTGGACAGGCGGATATGCGTGCACGACGGCTGTGTCACATACTCCCGTCACAACGCAACGTACGACTCCCACACCCAGTAACGTCTATGGCTGGAAGTTTACCGGCACCAAAACTGTCAACGGACAGACGGCCAAGTGCTATGTGGCACAGAATGGGGCCACCCTCTCGGGCCTGCAGGTGATCACCGGCGTCTACTACGGCACCATTGCGTCCCAAAACGGTATTAGCAACCCAAGTCAAATACAAATTGGCCAAACCGTGTGTGTCACGCCATCCAGTGCGGCGAGTACGCCCAAAACCACGCCTCGGGGGTTCCCCGCGTTGAACGTTGCCACGCAAACGCTGCCGTCCAGTGTCACGAGCGGCAGGTGTGGGACCGTCTATTACAGTTACGGCATGTCATCCGTCTCGGGATATGCGGTGATAGCTAAATACACCAACGGGAAACTGGTGGCGCAATACTATCAGGCCGCATCGAGTACCAGCCCGTGGCGCAACAAGGGATACCACACCGGAGGCTATGCCTGTGCCGTAACTACAGCGCAGCATCCAGGATACTTCTCTGTGGGATACAAGTATGGACTGCCATTGCTTGCTCCGTCCATCCCCACGAAGTGGCCGCTGAATACCGCGATTCCTTATGCGTCGCCGTTGCTTAATCATTGTGTGTGGCTATTCATAAAGCATCCATTAAACAAGAATACTGGCCAGCCCGTTTCCAATCTCTACACGGTAGCCAGTTACAACCAGGACGGAACATGGACAGGAAAGTGGGAAATCATCACCACAGCAGTGGGCACTGCGCCGTTTGTCGCAAATTGCAACCCCCTTATCAACTGGCCGTATCTCTCCTAACGCAAAAGACGCCCGTTGTTTATTTCGGGCGTCCCTAGATTTAGTTCCATGTGTCCTGCCACGACAAATGATTCATGACCTCATTAATCAATCCGGGAGCACCGGGGGGCTGTTCCACCATCACCCACAGTGACACCACAGGAAATCCTCCCATAGGACCTAATTGAACGATCTTGATACCTACTGATCCGGGATAGGGTGTGTTCGGATAAATCGGGGAAGTAACCGTGTTCCCCGCCGCGTTTAGGTGCCATCCTTGTTCAACCAATGACGATAACGTGGAACCAGTTTCCTGGTTTGCAACCAATGATAAGTTCCCCTGTCTTATGCTAAACGCAATCGCATTACTGGCCACTCCATTTGCGTAGTACCCAAAACGGGAATCAAACCAATCGGCGGTGACGTGCGGATGGGAACCGCTTGCGCTATTGCCGCTGACAGATACGGTACTGCCAGGCAACACAGGAGCGGTCACTTGATACCCGTCCATTTGCACCGATTGTAGTACATAGGGCATGGTTGCTCCTGGCACAGCAGGTGTGGTCGCTGCCGAATACGAGGTACTAGCCTGCTGGTTTACCGTAGACGGTGCACCGTTTACGGTGGACGCCGTCGGTTGTGTGTGATACTGAAACTGCCCCCACGTCTCGCCCGCCGTAGGTCCCTTCGGACCCCCGACACGATATGGCGATCCCGAATACTCCAGCCACGCAGGGGTCCCTGGCGCATAACTGACCCCCGTAATTTTCGGTGCACCCAACAGTCCCGAGGGCAATCCCTGAGCACTGGCATAATAGCCTCCAGTGAGCACGGCTGCTGCGACAGTACCCACCAATAGTCTCTTGTTGATCTTCATCGTTCTCGTTCCTTTCTCTAAATGCGCTTGCGGGATACCGTGCGATATCCTACCACGACACGATTAGCCGGATCCACCTGGTAATGGATTTTCCATTGCCACCCGTGGTTCATTAAACGCGGTTGACGGAAAAATGTCACTTCTACATCGTAGATCGGATACCATCCATCCCCCAGTTGTATACTCGTCAAGGAGACTATCCCGCACTCCCAATGCCAGTGATCATCTGTGCCGAACTCTGCCCGGATTTGTTGTGCCCCGTGCGCCACCGCTATCGTCTCGGCGTCCGCCGCTGAGAATGGTGCCTCCATCATCCTTGCCCCCGCTATTTAATAGGGTAATATCTGGTCTCTCAACCATTCTATCCCATTTAACGCCTCCGGAGTCAACCAGGTGACAAGATTTGCGTCCCATAATATGCGATCCCGAAATAAATCCGTGAGCGTAATCCGGGTATAGCCCTCGGCTAGCCAATGCGCAGCGTTAATCCGGCCAATGGCCCATATCGCCGTCAGGATCTCTTGCGGGTTCTCCGCCAGGGCCTCGGGCGTGGCCAGATCATATTCGATAGCGAAATGCCAGACGGCCTGACGATGACCCGCCTTCTCTGGATAAATATGCAGCACTAACACGTTCCGCCTCCTACACTATGGAAAGCTTTCCATAGATACCAGTCCATTATCGCTTCGTCACTATCCCGATGGTTAAATATGCCCAAAACTGCGCCTCGGTGACAAACGGCCAGTCACCCATAGAAGTAATGAGACCCATTCTAACCGCCTCGGCGTGTGCTTCTGATCGTAGCTCATCGTCCGGTAAATGGGTATGCTCAGGGCCCGTGAGTACGATTTGACTCCCGTCCGGGAAGGATACGTAAGCAGCACGCCACACTTCTCCCTCTTTAGTTTGCATCACGAATACTCCTTATTCTCCCCAAACCACCTATCCAATACCGTCGCAGGCACTTTCACTTTATCCTCGGTGTCCAGGTCCAGCAAGGTAACAAACGCTGGATCCTTTCGGCACACATAAAATACCCCGATGTCCTCCAAGATCACCACATCATCCTGTCGATGCATCACTGATCCCTCCTCATTTGTACCACAGCATAAATAGGACAATCATCACCCAAAATCCCGCGAAAATCGCGAGATACGACAGGATGTCCAACAGCGATCCTTCCCGTACCCGCCAGTTCCTCGTCGGGCGTCGATCTGCCCATCGTATGGTCACTTCGTCAATCCGCCGCATGTCGCCTCACCTCCCTAAAGTGGATAACAGCCACCATGTCAACCCATAACTCACAATGGGGGTCGCCAGCAGAGCGATCACCGTCAACGCCACCGGATTCCAATGGCGTCGTCCGGTGTTCAGCACCCTCACCGGCGTCGGATCCTTGACATCCACCCTCACGGGGTTCTGGCGTAAATACGGTTGGGCGCTGATCAGAAATTCCTCCACCGCCAGCTTGTCGCTGGGCTTCATCGAGTCAAGCGCAGACGCCGTGTGATTCGGATCCGCCCACCACGTCATACTCTGCATCGCCATCACCCCTTTCGCGCAAAAGCAAATCCCGGCCAATCATGGCCGGGGAAATACGCCCGTTTTCTGCATTGCGCCCGTGGTGACGGGCGTTATTACGCGGTGTTATCTGTCATTCCCTTCCCGAAAGTCATCACTTGAATTTATAATCTCCCATCCGAATTGGGTAAGCATTATTTTCGCCTCATCGGTGCTCTTAGGCATCCCTGCTTCCGCCGACCATTCCGCAAAGCTCTCGCCGTTGCAGGTGTAACTCACACTGATTACCGGCATTCCGTTCATCGTCGCGTGATAAAACGTGTAATCAATCTCATTGATGGTGAAGGTCATACTAAATCATCCCTTCATTCTGTGCCCACATTAAATACGGCCAGCAGGGCGCGTTTAATCATGGCATCGCTAAAATTTCGCAACGTCATTAAATGAGCTTCTACCTGGTGCGTTGCGCGGTGGATCGTGAACCACCCTTTATCTGGGGTGTGATAGGTTATAACTTCCGGATCCTCCCATGTGCTCACGTCAAGGCGAGGAGTGGATATGCCCGGGTAAACATCCAAAAATACGTGTGCGGGCGTAGAATCATCGGGTGGGTCGAAGTTCATGAATGAAGACCCTGCAATATCGCTAATGTCAGAGGCATCCAAATTGCAGGCGGTCGTAATGCGTTGTTGAGCTTTGGCAGTGCATAAATCCGCAATCCTTTCGGCAAGTTCCAATGAGATCATCTCCTTAAAATGTGTGCGTCCGACCGACTTTCACTTGCTCACATTCCTCCATAAGGTTAATCATGATGTGCTATCTCCTGCTGATACAATAGCGCCAACGCCCGGCGCAGTACTTCGGTATTTTTGAGCCCCAGTGCTTCCCCGAGTTCCAGCAAGTGCCGGAATTCATCCTCGCTGAAATCCACGACCTGCCGGATTTTCGGAATGCGATTAATTTTTGCCATGCTGCTCACTTCCTTTTTGCACACCGTATCATGCTTGTGTGCAAGTGTCAACTGCGGCGACATCGACCGGAACCACGCGGTTATGAAGGCTCCACTTATCATTAAACATATTGCGCAGGCTCGACAGCTTCGGAATCGCAAATTCTCGTCCCGCCCGATAGCCGTCTCGGTCCTCGGTCAGACGAATTCGCACACTCGCAACGTTATTTCGCACCACCACGGCCGGAACGCGATAATACCGAAAGCTATTCGTCCAGCACGCAATCACCCGATCCTCAGGTTGCAACCCATTTTCCCAGTCGAGTATGGCCACCCAGTCTTGACCGTTTACGACACCCTGCATGATCACTTCAATTTGCCCCTTTCCAGTAAGCAACGGCGTTAGCCGTGCACTCCGATCCACTCCTGCGAGTGAACCAGAGACCACGGTTATTTCGCAGTGATCCCAATTCGGAATCCGTTCACCGTCACAAACCGAATCCCAGCATCCTTGTGATTCTGCCCCAGCAATCCCATCCCATCGTTAGCGTTGGCGAACATGGTTCGGAATTCGGCCGCCGAGATTTTTTGCCCGCGCTGGCCAAGCCAATAAGTGAGCTTAGTTAGATCCTTGAAACTGCGCTCATTTCCATCTATGGTGATTTCCCAAGCGGTCGATCTGATCTCACTCGATCCTGAGAATTTCTTGGCCGGTTTAATACTAGATGCCTTTTCACCGCGGGCAACTGCCAGTGCCATGGCTACTCGCTGATCAACCACCTCTTGATCGCCCTTAAGCGATTTCATCGCATTCTTGGCATTCCTGATGTCGCCAGATGCATGAATAATCTGCTCCTTCATCGTGGCAATTTGGCGCTCCCACGTCGCAACCTTGTCTTCCAAATCGGAGATGAGTGATTCATAATGAGCGATCTTTTCTTGATTGGCTGCCACGGTTGTTGCCATCTCTTTCTCGATAGCCATCCGAATCATCGCTTCAAGATCCATTCCTGCCAGAATATCCTCGACGGTTTTAACAGGTGCTTGCTCCTTGTTGGTAGTAGCTTTTGGACTGCTGACAATCCTTACCTTGCTAGCCATCTTGTCGCCAAATTCCGTCGCAATTGCTTCTTTTAGTCCACTCATGATTTTCGGCTCCTTTTCTTTTGTATCGGTTTGTTGGTTGGGTAGCAATCCTGACGTGCGCAATCCGACTATCCATTCTTCTTGCGCGGCCACCATCTTGTTCACTTCCTCGTTTATACTGCATGTCATTATACTATCATGCTCACATGTATGTGTCAACACTTTTTATCTCTCTATCCAAAAATATTTGAGGAGCGAGAAATAGCGAGGAAATTAGCGTTGCATCGATTATCTTTCTTTCTTAAGGAGGATTTTAAAAAATTTTTTCAAAAATTTTCTTTTATCTTGATCCATTCATCCAAGAGAAAGCACAGAAAAGAAGAAGCAACTAAACTATGCAACAAAAGACGGATTAGGTTGCATGAAAGGAATGATGGTGAATGGCTATTTTTGGTAGTGATTATTTGGAGAAAAAAGGCAGTCAAAAAAAAGATTCCCTTGATTCGCTGGATCGATAGGTGCGGAACTGGCTGACGAAAAAAGGCGCACGCAGCGACAGAACATACGATACCTACCGCGATGCGTTGAAACGTTCCGGGCCCGATGTGCTGAATGCGCGCCGGCACCTTCTCACGCCGGGATTCGCAGCCCAGCTGTACGCTGAATGGCTCACGAAATATAGCGTGTCCACGGCGAATATTATGGCCGCTGCTTGGTCGGCGTTGTGGGAAGATTTGATCGCTGCCGGCGAGCTCCCCGCACCCAACCCGTGGAAGCAATTCCGTCGCCGATCGCCGCGTGATGGGCGGAATGAGCGGATCCTCACGCCTAAAGAAGTGAAGCTCCTGATCGTGAATGCCGATCCGGGAACGCCCAGAACATTGCTACGCTTTCTGTACGCCACCGGGTGCCGGATCAGCGAAACATTGGCGATCCAGTGGCAGCATGTCAGCCTGTCAGCGGACGGGGCACACATCGTCACGCTGTACGGAAAAGGAGGGAAGACCCGGGCCGTACGCATCCGGAACAAGGTGTGGGAAGAAATGCGAAAACTCCCGGGCTACGGCGATCCCCACGGCCTGATATTCCCGGTGAGCCGGTCGCAGGCATGGCGCTGGATGCAGGAGGCGGCCAGACGTGCCGGCCTCGAACATCGGATCGTTTCTCCGCATGTCCTTCGGCATTCCCACGCCACCCATGCGCTGGAAGCCGGAGCCAATTTGGTCGCGGTAAAAGAGAATCTTGGCCATGCACGGCTTGACACCACGCAGATCTATCTGAATCTGCGCCCGGGGCCACGGTCCGAGGCGTATCTGGAGGACTACTAAAGAAGAAGCGCCCGGCGATCCCTGCAAGTCGAAGAAATACCCGACTTTTCGGGGATCGGAGAAGCGTCGGCAATGATGGCCCGTTCTCAGTACACTGATCCCCAATAGGAGGGATCGGTATGGCAGGGAAGACGGGAGAGTATATTATTGGTGGCATTGGCGTTGCGGGATTGGTGGGCATTGGATACTATTTTTACGAGAAATCACACAAGGTCAGTGCGGTGCCTGCCACGGCAAGGGTACACACCGTCACCCGAACCGTCACCAAAACACAACGGGTGAACGGCACACCGCGAACCGTCCGGACGACGGTGGTGAGAACAGTAACATCCAGGATCCCGCGAACGACAAACCGTACCCCCGTACACACGCCACAGCATACCTCTACACCGCGTGTAACGAGTACTCCGTCGAACACCCAAAATCGATTTGCGCGGGGGCTGCCCACCCCAAGAAACGGCCAATGTCCGTCGGGATACACGCTGTCGCTGGATGGTATGACCAACAAGTACATTTGTATTCCGAAGTGTCCCACCGGTTATGCATCGGTATACAGCACTAGCCAAAGTAAGTGGATCTGCATCCCGAGCATGTCAGGGATCTCGCCATCCCAGTACGCGGCAGAGCTCACCTCGGCCAGTTCTCCCTATGCCAATGCGTCGTTCTCCGGAACCGGGGCAAAAAATTCGGCCGTCGCCATGGCACAAGCCCTGTCCGCCCGATTTCCCTCTACAACCTACCATATCGTGCTGGTAGGCCAAACCTATTACGTGGTGAATCCCACGAGCCCAATGTATACAAATCTCGTCGAAAATTCTCAGTACCGAGGCGTCGTAGGCACAGCAGTCAACGGATCCGTCACACAATTCCCTAGTAGCTATCCTGCCCCCACGGTGTCTGTGGTAGGGATGGCCACTACTAGTTGCGCCCAAGCATTTACCACAGCCAAGCAACTCAGCGCGGCGAGGGGGTATCAATTTCAGGTGTATCGGGCCAACGGCACCTATTACGTCGTTGCTTCGCCGCCCAGCGCAGGGATGGCGGGGGTTGCCGGTGCGATTGGCCAAACCAATCTTGCGTCAGTGCTCCAGCAGGTGGGATCCTGCCCAACGTCAACGCCAGTACGTACGACAACGGTACGCACCACAACGCCGCGAACGGTACGCACCACAACGCGGCGAACAACGGTACGCACACCGCAACATACGGCCCGTGGCGTAACACTGAATGCGTCCCCGATCAAGATAAATGGTCAGTGGTGGGTCCAAATGGCCGCGTCGTCCTACGGCATCACGAATCCCATCTACCAATATTGGTGGAACGTCGGCGGTCACGGTTGGGACCAAAGCGGTGCATACGGATCACTGACCAACTATCGCGTACTGGCCAATCAGCCCGGGGCCTCTGTGTCCCTTGTCGTCTACGCCAAATCCACCTCAGGCGGGCCTACCGTGGTCGCTACCGGCGCCGTAACCATTCCGCTGTCCTAGAAGGGGGATCCCGATGAAGCGCAGCACGGAAATTCTCGCCGGAAGCGCATTGGCCCTGACTGTAGGCACTGGTCTGTACTTCTATGAGCAGCGCCATGCTGCCACATCGCAAGTGACCAAAACGCGTAGGCAAACCGTCCCCCGAACACAGCGGGCTACTCTCCGCCAAACCGCCACGCACACCGTCACGGTCCATAGCACAGCTTCGGCAAAATCCGCAGAGCAATTGACGCTCACCGTCAACGGGTCCCAATTCCATGTGCTGGAAGCCGTGGCGATCACATTGCTGGCATCCGCACCGATTACATCCCAAGGTGGCATCCTGCGCATTGTGGATACCAGCACAGGCCACGTAATTCAGGCTGTCAGCTATGGTGATCATCTCACGGCCACGATCACACACGCGCAGGCCGTGACTCGCCAGTATGTAGGGCAGTGGGTACTCAACGGACAAGTCGCCGCGCAATCGAATCCCGTCACCGTCACGTGGCTGGCCAGTGCTAACGGGGATACGTCAGGTCGCCCTAACGCAGCAGGGGGAACGGTCGCTCTCGCTGTGCATCCCTACACGCAGATCGGCAAGCCGGGCCTCATGATGCACCTGCAACCGTCCACGACAGGGATCACCAACCCCATATTTGAGTATTGGTGGTTGCCGCCAGGCGGGGCATGGGCATCGAGTGGAGGGTATCGCAACCAGCCGAATTTCTATCTGGACGCAAACATTAATGGGACGTGGTCGTTTACGGTGTATGCGACGGACGCGACGGCGCCCCATCCGGAAACCACGGCCCAACGCATGATTTATGAAGCCAAATCGAGCACGATCACGATGGCCGTGACGGGCGCGACGTATACCCCAAAACAGTATACCAATCGGACTCAGGGGAGTGTGACGGCATCAGTGCCTGCGACGGCCACACCCGGGCAGACAATTATCATCCAGGCGCAGACCACCGGCATTACCAATCCGGTCTATCAATACTGGTGGGAGACGCCAAGCGGTCAATGGCAGTCTGACGGCGTGTATCGCACGACCAACCAGTGGCCCGTAGCACTCAACAGCATGGGCACGTGGCACGTCGTGGTGATTGCCCGGCCATCTTCTGCCCCGATCAATGAAGACGCCCAGCAGCGGGCGCTCTACGAGGTCAGTAGTCCCACGTATAGCGTCACTGTAAAGAGCTAAGGAGGCAGGTCGGTATGGTATGGCATCCTATTTGGACTGTCATCGCGATCATTCTCATCGTGGAACTTTTCACCCATGCCGATGATCTGGCCGCATTGCGCTGGCGTCCCATCCGCCTGCGAATCACGGCGACACCGGATTGCTCCCAGCCCATAAATCCCGGCAGTTTGGTTACGCTGACAGGGTCGGTAGCAAACCTGCCCCGGGGATATACACTCCAGTGGTGGATCAATGAAGAACTGCGATTTCAGTGGCCGGGAACTGCCGCGAAAATCAGTCTTATGCATCTCACGGAAACCACAGACTGCGCCGTCGTGCGGATAGTGCATGCGCAGACCGGGACGATGGCCGCCGAGTCCGATCCGATCCTGATCACATGGGCACAGCAGCCCCTAAAGGAGGAAGTGCATGCAAGCAGGCAATGACACCAACGCTTTTCTGATTGATACGAATCAGTTTCAGGGCACCGAAAACTGGGCCCAAATTGCCGCCGCGAAAATCCACGGCATCCTGCCGGTGAAAGGGTCATTGATCCGCGCATCACAAGGGTTGACGCAAGACACGGCACTGGTGAACGCAGCAACGGGTAGCACGGCACACGGCCTATGGCGTGGGTTCTATCATAGTGTGATCCCCCAAGGCACCTCCTATACGGCGGCGTCGGATAGTGCCCAAGCCCAAGCATCGTTCTTCGTCAAAGCTGTCGTCTCCGTCAAAGGTTGGACGGGTCGCTGCCTCAATCCGGGCGTCGACATCGAAGTCAATCCATTCGGCCTCAGTACATCCCTCTACTGCTATTGGCTCGAACGGTTCCTCACGGGCGTAGAATCGGGACTCTCGGGATTCCCCCTAAAACCTATGCTCTATTTGAGCCCGAGCAAGTGGCAATCCCTACTAGGCGGCAGTACCACATTCCAATCCTATCCGCTATGGGTAGCCGATTGGGGCGTTTCCGAACCCCAGGACTTTGGTGGATGGACATGGTGGATGTGCTGGCAGTGGAGCGCCCCGGGCCCGTTAGCGGGAGTGCCAGGCAAGACAGACTTTGACGAGTGGCATACGCCGGATCTGCCGGGCGAGATCATCGATCCTCAGGCTCCCGCCACTGCCGCGCCAACGTCCACGGGATCAGATGCTAGCCAACAGGTTGCGCTGGAAAGCCGACTGGACGCGTTAGATCAGACGGTTCAGGCGTTAAAGGCAGCGCAAATGGCAGCAGGGAAGGCACTGAGTGGGTAGCTCCCCACGTGATAACGATGGACCCATCTTGGTCCACAACAACGGCACGGCACACTTGCTGGATTTGTTGCCGTGCGCTCTGGATGTTGCCGCCTCGCTGAGCATCACGAACGGATTGCGCCAAGTCATGCATAGCAGAGTGCGCAGCAGTGATGCAGGAATCCGGAATCGCTGTGTTGCTGCTCCTACTGATTGCCTCGCCATCCAAGCGCAGGCGGGACACGATGTCACGGTATTCGGGTCCGCTTAGGGTACCGTCTAGCAGGCAGTCCTGAGCCCGCCGCAAGCGTTGGGCGATATACTGTCGATCCTGTGCAATTCGGCGGTGCTCCATAATCCATTGTTGCCATGCCGCATCGTATGGGATCCACACGGCGCAATCCTCAGCTTCCAAGGGTGATTGAGCCAGGCGATCAATCGCTTCGATTACCCGTTGTTCAAGTTCTTTCTGCGCAATCGCCGTGCGGCGATCACAAGTGCCCTTGGTGATATAGCCCCGACAAACGTAGTGCCCTTTGTTGATGCTCATGCTCATCCCACAGATACCACAACGGCAGAGTCCGGAAAACACCCGCGACACCGGCTGACTACGTGGCCCCAGTAGTGCCTTGTCCCGTATCCGGGATTGGACCCGATCCCAGGTTTGCCGATCAATAATCGGCGGGTGGGTGTCCCGCCGAATCGAAGGCGCGTGTTTTGTCTGATGACTGTGGCCTCTCCTGTCGCGAATAAAATGATACTTCTGATAGATGGTATCTCCACAATACGCCTCCCTGCGTAACATGTTTCCAATCGTTCGTGCGTCCCATGCTCCCACTAATCCACGCTGGGTTTTGACTTCCAGCGCATTGAGCCGCTTCGCAATGGCGCGTTGGCCGAGATCTTCATCCAGGTACCAGTGATAGACCTGTCGCACAATCGACGCTTCCCCAGGATCTATCCGCCAGATATCGCCGTGTGCTCTGTAGCCATAGGGGCGCTCCCCGTGGCGTTTCCCCGCCCGAAAACGCTCTTCCTGTCCGCCCCGAACTTTCTGCGATAATTGACGGCGGAAATAATGCGCAAACATCGAGAGCATCATCATGCGGAGTTCACCTTCCGGCGTGGTGAGATCCAGCTGATCAGACACCGACACAAAGCCGACGTGTTGCTCCTGCAACGTTTCAATAAACGTCAAGGTCGTCACCATATCCCGAGCCAAGCGGTCTAGTTCCGCTACCACTACGACATCCATTTGTTCATACTGCACTCGGGATAAAATCTGTTGTAATTCCGTCTGGTTCGACCCGCCAGACTGCACGTATTCCACGGTGTCTCGTAGTTCCCATCCTTGCCGCTGGCAATACTCCGCAATGACTCGCCGCTGGTGTCCCAAAGAAAAATGACTGTCTCGCGCTTGCTCTGCTGTCGAAACACGGCAAATACCTAACACTCGCAATGATGCCATGTGCTGTCCTCCCGATCCTTGGTATAATATTTGTAGCCAGAAGCGACCACGAAAGCCTGCCGTTGTCAAAAACAAGTCGCCGCCAGTTGCGCCTATTGTAGCGCGAAATTTCCGCTTGACAAGTGGTAACTCGTGTGGCAGTATTTAGGCATCCTCCTGCTGAGAGCATTACGATTATTATCCAAATCCCATTTTCGATAAACACGTTGCCCTCTTTTTGTTTCACTAACGCGGCGAGTCGCCCGCCCCAGAGTGCCAACCATAGTCTCACGTAATCTCCTCCTGTCTCCGATTCCCCACCTCCTAGGAGATGTGGTGACGTCAGGATAACGAAAAAGATTAGGAGAATTCCTGTCGAGTGGTCGACAGCACCTGATTCATGGGCCTACTAAACAAGACAATTCTGGAAACCCGACATCCCCCGACCCCTTTATCGACCGCTCTTGTCGGATCACCTCCTCGATGTCGAAACCAAGACCTGACAAGCCTCGTATTTCGGTTTGAACCGAAGACGTTATGAGACCAAATTCCCCTATTGGCCTCTCTTAACAACCTGGTGCCTCACTATACCAAGGACTAAAGCGGATCCCTCTGTCAAGACAGGTTTGACCGGTTTTAGCTCTGAAGCATCGTAGCAGTCACTACGGTATGGCCATGCCGTTGCGCGGCTCGGGGCGCCTGTCGGCGAGAGGCGGAATTGAACAAAATTCACATTGGCCCATCCCGTTCTGTAAGAGGGGCTCATGCATCATAATGTAGCGCACGCGAAAATACTCCGATACCTTGCTGACCCTCACGTTTCAACGGTTCAAGTCCGCTGGCCCCGGTCCGTATCGGACAAAGCTCAGGGAAGAACCGTACCAACACGGACGCATTTAAGGGGTGTCCACCATTTTCGGCATGCGCGGTCAGGTATGTGGTCAACAAGGCTTGCAGATCGATCCCGTTTTGTGCGATGGTGGCCCCAATGGTCAGCACTGACGCACGCGGCATTGTGGTCCGCATGATCCGTGTGTCCGCAGTCTTGGCAGACGAATTCGGCTTGGTTGAGCCGATTGTCCGGGTTGATGTGCCCACAGACGGCACATTCCTGCGAACTATACGCGGGCGGAACCAGCATGACGAGTTTCCCCGTTCGCAATGCTTTATAGCGGGTGAACGACACGACCTCGCCCCAGGCCGAAGACAAAATCGCACGATTGAGGCCCGCCTTCGCTTTCGCCTTATTAGGAAGAAATCCTCCAACCAGTGCAAAAGGAACGGATTACAAAGACCCGACGACAGCGCAAAAAATGGCAGCGCCGGGCTTCCCGTAGGAAAAAAGGCTCCCGCGATCGCCAGAAAGCCTATCGGAAAGCCGCCCGGTATCAGCAATACGAAAAAACGTCCGACAGGACTCGACCTTCGGCATCTTTTTTGGCCTTGGGCCGTTTGGTCATGTGCTGAATTTTGAGATCCTCAAAGACATACAGGTCAGTGGACTCATTGGCGACGAGTTGATGACTCGTTTGGTGCGCATAGGGTGTGCCCATCTGAGGTCATCAACGGCTTGGCCACGCCGCGATCTCCACCGAGCGTACGCTCGGCCAATTGATCCGGCGATAAATGCCGCAAATCTTCGACAATCTGCTCCACCGCGGCATCGGGTGTATTGCCAGGCAGAACGACGGTGGCATCCTCTGCTGCGAAGGACAACCCCCATTGGCCGCCTTCCACAGCAATGTGAATCGAGGACGGCACCTCATGGGGACGATGCGCGACATAAGGGATCACCCCGACCGGGTACTTCTTCGTGCCGAGGGTCAGCTGATACGATGCGATCGCCCCGATCGGCTCATCGATTGGCGGGAGGAACTGAAATAACTCGGAGGTGACCCAGACGGCTTGCCGTCCGGTTTTCTTCTTGATCTTCGGACGGCCTCCGAGCTTCTGAAAGAAGCGGCTGTACGCTTGGCGAAATTTGACAGCGCCATTGCGGAGAATCTGCGAAGGCACCGCCCGGAGAAAGGGCGTCCGATCCGTAATAAACTGGCTGTACTGTTGATCCACGGGGATGGGCTCCCCCGCGGTCCCCACCATGCGCTGAGCAAATTGGCGAAAATAGCGATCCTCTTGCACTTTGGCGTTATAGATCAGCCGTTGGCAGCCAATCCACTGGAACAAGATCTGTTGCTGTTCTTGGTTAGGATAGAGGCGAAACTTGTAGCCGTTGAGCATCGCGAAACCCTCCATTGAACATACGTTCTTTGTTAAGTATCACAGGATCTCATTCTTTATAGGCACGTGATGTGTTAAGCAGACGAAAAAAACTTACGCGTCCTACGGACTTACCCGCTTGACCCCCTCCCGGCTTCGCCAGGGAAGGGGAATGCGCGGCGTTGTGTTCAATTCCCTTTAAGGGCTCCAGATGCCCCAAAGTCGAGACCACCGGGAGAGAAGTCTCCAAGAAAGGATGCGGGACCGGGTGTTGAGCCTCGGATTGCCACTTTTGAATCGGCAACGGCACACCCACTTTGACAACACGATTTTTGTGAATCCCGTGATATTCCATCAAATCGGTGGTAGCAGCTTTGGACAAGGTGATAATCCGACCAATTTTTGGGTATAAAGCATCAATCATCCGTCTCTGTCCACCTATGTTATGTTCCCCGCGCGCTTTTAAATATTCGGTTATCGGCATATGCGCCACCATTATCAACGGCGCTCGCCCCATAATACCGTCCATTGCAATAACCGCTTTCAGTTCCAGATCCAGGTTTTGGCCTACAATGACACGGTGATAACGATGATAAACACGATGCAAGACTCCCGATATTTGCCGTTTAGCGATAAACCGTCCTTGAATGGGGGGATCCAGCACGGTGGCCCCCTCGACAATTGATAAAGCTCCCGGGTGACTCGGCGGGTATAATGGCAAAACATCCACCGCGATCCCGGATTCTATAAGCAGTGGCACTACCCATTGCATCAAAATGGTACCCGTCTCATGATCTAACGAATGTACTACCCAGACTACGCGCATGGTCATCGGAGTTAGCGCCCTGTTTGTTGGAAATAATGCCAGGTTTCCTCAAGACCTTGTGCCAAAGGAGTCTGGGCACGAAATTCCCATTGTTCGGCCAGGGCGGTAGACAACAGGCTGTCGTGGATATCGCCAATGCGGGGTTCTGCTGTAAGATACCGGACATTTTGCCCGGAAACCGCTCCTAACACCTCGATAAGGTCCAAGACGCTGGTTGTGGTACCCGTGCTCACATTATACACAGCAGAAGGACCCGGATTGCCCAATCGATGCGCAAACGCCAGGGCTACGTCTTGCACTGCAATAAAATCTCGAGTTTGAGACCCGTCACCATGGACCGTGAGTGTGGTGCCCGAGGCCAATGCCTCGCAGAACATGGCCACCACCCCCCCTTCTCCTGCAGTGCGCTGCCGTGGACCGTAGACGTTGGCTAACCGCAGGGCAATGCCGATCATCTCATGGGTGGTTGCCCAATGTAGAAGATATTGCTCGGCCGCCCATTTATTTAGGCCATAGAACGAAATTGGATGCGAAGGCCCCAACTCCCGCAGCGGCAACGCCGATACATCGCCGTAAACTGCAGCAGACGATGCCAGCCGAAATTCCCGAGCACCTAAAAAACTAGCTGTCTCTAGCATCGCCAACGTGCCCTGAAGATTCGTCCGAAGATCTTCCATCGGGTACGTCTCCGAGAAGGGCACACTAATTTGGGCTGCCAAGTGAATCACCGCGTCTACGGTGCCTACGTCATTTTTCCAGGTGTCAGGCAGCAAAATATCAGCGTCCAGAAATCTCGCCTCCGGGGGCACAAACGACCGCGTTCCGGTCGATAAGTTGTCAACCACTATCACCTGATCACCCCTAGCAACTAATGCAGCTGAAAGATGAGAGCCGATAAAACCTGCACCGCCAGTCACTAAAACTTTCATTATGCCTCGCTTTCTAGCGAACCAATCGGCTATAAAGTGTGTGGTATTGTAACGCAACCCTCTTCCACGCAAAGTCCTCTGCCCGAGCCCTACCGCGAGCCGCCATTTTTTGGGCTAAGGAAGGACTATCTAATACCCGAGAGATTCCTTCCACCCATCCTTCTACCGACAACGGGTCCACCAAAACTCCGGCGTCTCCCACTACTTCCGTAACCGCCGCAATATTGCTCGCCACTACTGGAATACCAGTAGCCATCGCTTGCGCCGGACCTAATCCGAATCCCTCATAAGTACTGGGAAAGACAAAGAGGTCCGCCGTATGATAAAAAGCAGCCAACATGTCGCGGGAAATTGACGGCGTAAGCATGGCACATTTCTCCATATTCATCGATGCGACCCACCGAGCAACCTCTGGATGGTTCAACGCTCCGACCAATATCAATTGCCCATCGCGCCGCTGACGGAAGATTTGATTCACCGCAGTCACCAAGGTTTGTACGTTTTTGCGACTATCATAGCCCCCAACATATAAAATCCGGGGATGCTTAAACAATCCAAATTCGCGCTCAACCAAATCCACGGCATCTGCCGACACCGGTTCGAAAAATTTCGGATGCACACCGTTAGGTATCACGGTGACCTTAGCAGTCAGTTCTGGAAACAACTCTTGAACATCCCGCAAGGTGGCTTGAGAAATGGCAACCAAGTGGGTGGCCAAGGGCAGACGTCGCCGCACCATAGTGAAATAGGCCCGCTCGTGAAACCTTTTGTGGTAACCCTGCAAACGAAAGGGGATGAGATCATGAACCGTGACCACCGTAGGAACGGCAAGACGACGCGGAGGATGTGTCAGATAGGGGATATGGACCAGATTGACATCTTGGGGACACTTCATCAAGCCCAGATTCTCCCACCACCATTTTTTCCACCAACTGCGGGATCTTTGATGAGGCAATCCCAGACACGGCTGATCTGGCATAATGGGTGACGTTCCCCTTCCCATAGAGACCACTGAAGTTCCCGCAAGGTGGAGACCCCATACCAGCCCTTCGGTATATTCTTCCGTGCCAGTGCGACACGATTCCATAATGGAAACATCCATCGCAATCTTCATGGGTTAATCTCGAAATCCCCTTTGCAAAATCAAATGGGATACCCTCCCCTTATGTTAACCCATTTGTATCAATTTGGCTTCCTTTTGGCAGATGCTTCGCCATTGCCTGGTCCACCAGCCTTTGAAAGTTGCGACGAAATGCTTCCGGACTGAATTGCAAAGCATTCTGGCGAATGGTGTCGCTGTCCCAGACCATGGCTTCTGCTTGCACCATGGCCTCGATTAGGGCGCCCACAGTTTGCTCGGAATAAAGAATTCCGGTTTGCGTGGGAATCACGGTATCCTGAACGCCTCCTCTACCATATGCGATCACAGGACGCCCTGCTGCCTGTGACTCGACGGGCGCAATACCAAAATCCTCCTCGCCAGGAAAGAGCAGAGCACGGGCATGCGCCATCAGTTCCGCCCGTCTGGTTTCATTCACGGCCCCGACAAACTGAACCGAACCTTTGGCAATCCGTTTTAAATGCGGCAATTCGGGTCCGCTGCCAGCAACAATTAATCGTCTGCCCAGCCGATTGGCCGCCTCGACCGCCAAGTCAAACCGTTTGTAGGCCACCAGTCGCGACAACACTAAATAGTAATCATCCACATGTTCCGCAATATGGAATTGGTCGACGGAAACCGGTGGATGCACCACGGTCGCTGATCGCCGATAATGTTTTTGAATTCGCCGCGCCACCGTCGAGGAGTTGGCCACCAACACATCCACCCGATCCGTGGCCACCCGATCCCAAAGTCGTAAATAATGAAATACGGGGCCCATCAATTTTCTCGTGAGTCCTTTGGCTTCACGGGTGTGATACTCATGGTACAAGTCCCAGGCATAGCGCATCGGGGTGTGAACATAGCTGATGTGACAGGTTTCGGATCGTGTGACCACCCCTTTGGCGACCGCGGCCGACGAAGAGATTACCAAGTCATAAGATGACAAATCGAATTGTTCGAATCCATAAGCCAACAGAGGCAAATACCGGTTATACCAACGAATTGCGTAGGGCCAACGCTGAACTAGACTTGGAATAATATGCCGCGTTTGCAACAAAGGAGAAAGGCGCCTGGGATCCACCACACCCACATAAATCGGTGCCTCAGGAAACATGCGAGCCAGTTCTTCCAAAACACGTTCGGCTCCACCCATGTTAATGAGCCAGTCATGCACCAGTGCTACCCGCATGGATCCCCCTAAACTTTTTCCGAGCGAATTTCGGCAACCACTGCCGCGACAATGCCCAATGCCAACAGCAACGGCACGATGACGCCGTGATCTATCATAAAGTCTACCCAGTCATGGACGATGAATGCCACCATAGTGCCAAAACCACCCAATACCCAAGCGTAACGCTCTCGGGATATTTGTTGCGCCCGCATCCGCAAAACGCCCAGGGCTGTCTTGATCCAGCGCCATTCGTACCAAAGGCCCGCGATAATTCCGCCCACCCCAAGATCCGCCCCCCACTCCAAATAGAGATTATGAGCCATTGGCGGAATTGCACCCAAGCCCTTTGGCGGGAATTTCTTAATGTATAAATGAAAGTTTCCTAACCCGACTCCCAAGACGGGGTGGCTTTTTATCGCCTCAATGGCCGAATGCCATATCAGAAGCCGCTGATTGGTGTCGTAATGCCCCTTTGGGTTAAAAATCGCGGTAACCGAAGTGCGCAGTCTTTCCAACGTGTTTTTTCTATAGGCCAAAGAGAGCGCCGTGTGACTCAAATCAATCCTCCCCAAACCAATGACCACTAAAAACATCAATATCGGAATGCCTACGCCATAAGCCGCGTAACGTCCCATCACTTGGCGTCCTCTACCCAACCATACCACTACTCCCATGAAGAACACCGCGGCGGCATCGGCCACCCAGGAGCCACGGGAATACGAAATCACAACACCCAGGGCGCTCAAAACCAGTGCCGCAGTAAGCCATTTTTTCGGCAGAGTATCGGGACCTAGCACAATCAGCGCCAAAAGCATCGGAAAGGTCATATCGTTAAAAGCGCCAAACACATTGGGCTGACCAAAAAACGCAGTGGCTCGCACATGGTGTATATCGACAATGTTTGCCGAAGGGCCCAGTTGAAACATAAATTGGTACAATCCATAGACCGCGATTAGGGAAACCGCCACCGTCAACACGATGACGTAGAAGTTACGAACCTTAGGGGCATTAAACGCGGTATAGCGCACCAGTGCCACTACCACCACAAAAAACTCAACGTACTCCAAAATTTTTATGCTGGTGCCCACCCTACTCCAGGCTACTGCCAGTGACAATACCGACAATCCCAACAATAGCACCAAGGGTGCTCGGTACTGCCTGACGATAAACGTGTTCCACATCGTATGCAACCCGCGCCGCCATACTTGAGCTAAGAGCCAAAACGCCATGATAATCGCCATTGCATCAGAAATATAGAACTTGTGATGATGCAAAAGAATGCCCAAAGGAAACGGTGCCAGCAAAATATACAGTGCAAATCCTACAGGCGGCGATACTGTAACAATAGCGATGTAGTCTGCAGCAAATAATATCGCACCCAATGCTGGTGAAAATATGCTCAGAATTCCCGTTGCCGCTGCTCCTGCCAAAAGCAACCAGATCCGAGGCGGAAATAGGTTCGGTTCCGATGTTTTCATAGTATCCCCCCAAAATTAGATATTACGTCAGGCAACTATCGCCGACGGTTCGCAAATACACGTCGCGCGTTGTCTGTGCTGCCTTTGTCCATGTCAGTTGATGCACCCGGGCGGCCCCTGCCTTGGCCCGCATTTTCCAAATGCCGGGGTTTTTCCACAATTCCTCCAACCCATCCGCAATTGCGGAAATATTGAAGGGATCGACAATCAACGCGTCGTCTCCGGCAACTTCCTCCAGTGCTCCCCCGCGGGAACACAGGACCGGTTTCCCCAGCCACAATGCTTCGGCCACCGGAAACCCGAACCCTTCATACAGGCTGGGGTAGGTGACAGCCACACAATCACGATACAACGCCTTTAAGCTCTTGTCGTCCACATACCCTAAGAATCGCACCCGTTTTGCTACTCCTAAGCATGAGGGCGCCTTCATTGCACTACGATAAAGCCATCCGGGCTTGCCCGCAATCAATAAATCCGGACCATCCGGAATATTCGCAAACACTTGGGAAAAAGCTTGAATCAAACGCTCGAAATTCTTTCGCGGTTCAATGGTGCCCACAGCGAGAAAATATGGCCGTTCATGAAGCGCCGGGCCCGCCTCACCCTTCAGGGGAGTCACGCCATGGGGCACCACCGAGATTTTCGATTCCGGTACATGCAAGATGTCTTGCAGATCTTGCGCCGTGGCAAGACTGGGAACAATCACCCGGCTGGCATGAGCCATCGATCTCCGCATTAAAAATCGCTTGGTTAGACCGGCACCACGAGGAAATAACTCAGGCATACGAAAGGCCACCAAATCATGAACCGTGACAATAGCCTGAGGCAGAGAGCCGATTACGGGCATCTGGTAATCTCCAAAATGAATAACGTCGTACGCTTGAGTTTTTGCCCAGGGCCGCAAGCGCCACTGCTCGTAAAGCAATCGTTGCCTGCTGCTTTTAAGACCTTCGACCGGTACTATGTTAATGGCTCCCGGCACGCTTTGTTCCGGGGGAACCAGAGCCGTGACCTGATCTTGGGGAAATATCTTTATATAAGCAGAAAATAACTGATCGATGTACCGTCCGATTCCTGCAGCTTGCGATTGGTATAATAAGGCATCGACCAGGATGTTCATGAATTACGTTCCCCAACCAGATGCCAAGGATCGTCGTTTGCCACCTCAGACATGCCGTTCACAAATGCTGCATGCCGCATCGGAAACTTTCCGCGGTTTAATCCGGCTTTGATCACCCGGGATCCATATATTCTTGCCAGCCATGCCCATTTGCGAACGCCCCGTAAATTCATTGAAGCAAACCGAATATCATTGACAATGAGGTCCACATCCACCACAATGCTGCGATCGCGGGTTCCTCCTTGTGGAGATGATAAATGCGTTAGCCAGGCCTCAGAAGAAAACCAAAGTTCAAACCCCTCTTTTCTTAGGCGCCAGGACACATCAGTATCTTCCCGGAACGCCGACCGCGTGTAACGCTCATCAAAACCGCCAATCGCCTCTAATGCCCGTTTTCGAAAAGACATATTGCATCCTCGCAAAGTCTGAGTTGGACCGCTCCAGTCGCTGCCGAAACCCGGTTCTCTGGTCCCGAAGAACCCTAAATGGCCAATCTTTGTTGATACCATCCGCGGTTTTTCTCCTGGAACCAAGATGCGACCTGCGACCGCTGCAACATGGGGGAGGTTTAGACCGTTAACATGAGCCATGATGAAACTCTCATTTTCAATCCGTACATCGTCGTCCACGAAAATGACATACTCGCCACGACTGAGCGATATACCCAAGTTGCGGGCTTTGGTCAATCCTGGCTGTTGGACGCGAATCCACTGAATTGCTCCTTGCAGTTGTAGCTGTTCCAACTTCCGAGTTGTGGTGTCTTGATGGGTGGCCGATTGGTCAATGACCAATAACTCGACCAATCCTTGTTGGAACGGAGCTTGGCGCAGCAAATCGCCTATGGTATCCATAAGCAGAGTCTCCCGGTTATAGGTTGCAATGACTACGGTGACCTTCGGAATACCCAATCGCCCACCTCAAACCAATCCTTGCGCTTTATGCCGCCGACGAAATTGATATGCGGCAAACAACGCCCAGGGATCTCGAACTGCCTGTCCTACCGATTGTAGCACGACTTGCCACTGGTGCGATCGAAACCCTTGTACCAAGCCATCCAGAGCCACCCGGCCATAAAACCGCCGTTGATCTTCACGGGTAAATCCGAGTTTTAAGAACCACTCATCCACCACCCGGCGTTCACTAGCGGACATATTCCGGCGATCATTGTGAGCTCCACCCGCATGGACACGATAATCGAGAAGCATGTCAGAAACGTAGGCTGCTCGATATCCCAAAGCTAGTATGGCTAGCCATACTAGCCAATCGTCGGCGCCTCCTCGCAAGTCTGCACCGAGGTCCAAGGATTTCCAGGCTTGCATTCGCATTAAGACCTGGCTTGGGGAGACTAATTGATTGGCCACTTTTAAATCTTCCAATTGCAAACTGGGAACCCGCGGGCCAAACAGCGGCTGGTTTCCTCCTTGATCTGTCAGACGTGCATTGCTCGCCACAAACCCAAGCCCAGGATCTTTTTCCAGTATGGATGTCATTCGGCTCAAAAATCCGTCATGCCAGGTGTCATCCTGGTCTAAAAAGGCAAGGTAGTCGACATCAGAAAGGTGCTGAGCGCCTTCACGGCGGCAAGCCATCATCCCCCGGTTTTCTAAGCGGCGAATATAGGTCACGGGAAAGTGTTGACAAATGTCCAAGGCGTCCTCGCCTTGGGGGGTGCCATCTTCGATGATCACCACTTGTGGCGCGCCATAGTCTTGGCGATAGACACTAGCCAACGTCTCTTCGAGGAAACGTCTGCCACAATAGACAGGAATCACTACCCCTACTTTCCCATCCATATTAGGCAAACCACATCGAAGAGTCGCCAGGGGGCTCTAACACCTGGGCCATTTTCTCAAATGTTTTCTCCCATGTATAATTGCGAGAATCCAAAAAGGCTTGGCGGCTTAATGTCCAGGTAGCATCGTTGTCAGACAGCAATCGAAGCATCGTATCCGCTAGTGCCAGCGGTTCATCTTTCGAGTAGATGTAGCCATTGACGCCGTCATGGAGAAACTCCGGGATGGCCATCCGTGCGGGCCCGATGGCAGGCAGCCCACAGGAAAAAGCCTCCAAAAAGACAATGCCATACGGCTCCCACTGTGTTGGCATCACAAAACCCGTGCTCTTTTTGAAAAGCGATACAACCTGTCCCCCATCCACATCACCGACGGCCTCGATATTCAGTTGTGGACGTGACCACTCTTCACCTGGTCCCACCAATTGGAGGCGGGCCATTGGCATCATTCGATGCACGTGGGTCCAAGCATCTAGCAACAGAGGGCCTCCCTTGCGTTCGAAATCCCGGCCCACAAAAGTGAGGGTCCTTGCATCCAAATTTTTTTCGGTATAAGGATTTTGGTGAAACTCCCGGCCCAAATTAGAGCCGGCCCCGACCACATGGACTTTCGCGGAGTCGATAGCACCGCTGGCCAAGATGGCATCTTTTGCCCAACAACTCATGGCAAAGATCTGCGAGGCCTGGGCATAGTGCTCTTGTTGCACATGCACTTGGGCCTTCAGAATGCGAAGCGGCACACGATCGTACATGAATGTCTTTTTTCCCGCCAAACGGTCGTTTAATATGGTCTGGTAGTTCAAATCCTGATAGAAGAAGTGAGGAGCAGATGATAAAATCATGTCGCCGAAAACAAATACCGGCCAGTCCTTGAGGTGGGATGGGATTTTTAAATGACGGTAAGTCCAGGGGTGGACCGAGGAAAATCCCCGGAGATGCCCATCTTGCCACCGTGCGCTGACAATCATGGCCGGAAGCTTTCGCCACCGGGGAACAACCATAGAAAACGGTTCCAGCATATACCCGTGATTTTCAAAGGTATCCCCCAAATGGCGAATAGTACGATTGATATGTCTACCATACGCCCACACAATGCGCTTCACGGGATCCTCCTGTAACTTGACCTGTCATTTTTTGTTGCGATTTCCACAGTATAACCCAAGCCAGCCGATCACAGAGAAAAAATCCTAGTTTGGTTGCCAAAAATTCAGCCACTCTTTAGTCCTGATATCCACAAATTGGGCGATTTGGCACGCAAATAAAATCGGGTAAAAAAGCAGGAAATCGGACATCGTTCGACTAATTATTTAGATGCATGATTTCACCACTAGCAATCTGGCCCTCGGTTTCTATATTTAGGAGGTTTTCAATGATACGCAACAATTCCCGCCGTCGACTCTTCTCTCTATTGGCCATCAGTTCCGCGGCCTTAGTGGGGAGCATGATGACGGGTCTGCCGGCGATGGCCGCCGGCACCGGCCCTACCATCAGTAACTACACTGTGCAAACCAACAATAACAACGTCTCGGTCACCATTAACGGACAAAATTTTGGAACTACCGATGCGGGAGCGACGGTCACCTTTGGTAATATTTCGGCTCCCATTGACTCTTGGTCCAATACCAGCATTCAGGTCACCTTGCCGCAAAATGCCGGTCCTGGCTCTCTCTTGGTGACCACCTCTTTAGGCTCAAGCAATACCATAAGTTTTTCCGGGGTACAGCGGGGATACTATACGCTGGCCGCCAATGGAACGGTAACCGTCACGGGAGACGTCCAATTTTACGGGGATCTAGCCACAATTAACGCTTCAACGGCATCACCTGCCATCGAACTGGTTCCTACACCAAATTATCAAGGTTATTGGATTTTGACCCAAAATGGCCGAATTTATGCGTTTGGCAATGCAACCGCATTTACCGCTCCGAACACTACTCTTACGGCCATGGCCATGGCCGTAACTCCGTCGGGCCAGGGAGCCTTTCTTCTCAGCAACACCGGGCAGGTATACCCCTTAGGCAACGCAGTCAACTATGGTAACGCGCCTTCCGGGATTGTTGCCACATCAATCGCATCGACTCCATCCGGCCTCGGCTACTGGATTTTAGGAGCCAATGGCACCGTGTATGCCTTCGGCGACGCCACCAACTACGGTAACCAGCCGGAATCTGGCAATACTCCACCCGCCATCTATCCCAACGGCAGTTTGCTGCGTATCTCTGGCACTTCTGCGGTGTACTATTTGAATAACGGAACCTTGCATCACATTCCGGATGCCCCATTATTTTCTAGCATGGGGTTTTCTTGGAGCCAGGTCCAAGTGGTTTCCAGTTTGGCCAACTACACGTTGGGCGCTCCCATGGTAACCCCTTTTCCCTCCGGAACCTTGATTCGACCCACCGGGCACCGTGCTGTGTATCTGATCATGCACGGTGTTTTGCGGCATGTCGGCAGCCCCACGGTACTATACGCAATGGGCTATAATTTTAGCGAGGTTACACAAGTGCCTAACATCAATGCCAGTTGGCCTTTAGGACCGGAACTGGTCACTGCGGTTCCTTACGAACCCAACGGCCTGTTGTTAAGGCAACAAAATAGTCCTACCGTCTATGTGGCGATCAATGACCAATTGCGCCCCATCAAGTCCGCCACTGTGTTTCTAGCAATGGGATATCAATGGAGCCAAATTCGTCTTGTCCCCAATTTACCCAACCTGCCTGTAGGCCCGGAAGTAACCGCCCCCAACCGGGTCTATCCTACGGGAACCTTGGTACAGCTTAACGGCACATCTCCGGTGTACTTAGCGCAAAATGACGTGTTGCGGCACATTGACAGTCCTGCCATATTGTACGCGTTAGGGTACAATTTTTCTGACGTCACCCATGTCACTACATTAGGCAGCCTCGCCAAAGGCTCCGATGTCGGCAGCACCCAGTTGCCCCCCCAGCCCCCCTTGCCCACGGCAGTCGGGCTCTATCCTACGGCAGACGGCCAAGGCTACTGGATCCTTAGCTCTAATGGACAAGTCAATAACTTTGGGGATGCCGCCAACTTAGGCAGTCCGACCGCGTCCCAAATGGGGACGCAAACCGCAACAGGATTGGCCATGACCCCCGACCTGCAAGGATACGATATTTTGACCAGCGGCGGCCAAACCCTGGCCTTTGGCGACGCTGCTTCGAACACCACCACTACCAATGCCACATCATTAGTGATCAGTCCGGAACCCGCTGGCACGCTGTTGTCTATGGGATATGGATTTTTTACCGATCCTCCAGTTAATGGCAACCAAAATTCCGCCTATGAGGATTTGCTCCAAAACGGTTCGCAACTCTCGGTAATTCAACCGGCATGGTTTTACGTCAACCAAAATTCAGATGGCTCATGGTCGGTGAATATGTGGGCCACTGCTTCCAATGTGAGCAGTGTTACCAACGCCGCCCATCAACAAAATGTACTGATTATGCCTTCCATTGGCAGCTACTACAATCCAGCCAATGGCCCTATCACCAGCCCCCAAGAGGTCCAATCCATGGTCAGCCAAATTGTTAACCTGGTCACTCACAACAATTGGGACGGCATTACCATCGACTTCGAAAACTCAAGTGCTTACACTAGTTCGGGTATGACGAAAGCCCAGGCTTCCCAGCAGTATACCAATTTTATTACGGCTCTGGGACAAGCGCTGCACGCCATCAACAAAAAACTCATGGTGGCGGTATATCCATCGGCCTATCCCCATACCATTTACAATTATGCCGCAATTGCGCCTTATGTGGACTGGATTAACATTATGACCTATCCCGAGCACAATTCCTCAACATGGCCCGGCCCCACCGCAGGATATCCTTGGGTACAGAATTTGGTCAGCCAAGCGATCGCCACTGGTGTCAAGCCCCAGCAACTGGTTATGGGTGTAGCCCCTTACGGTCATTATTGGGTAGTCAATAACCAGGGGATCAATGCCGGGCTCTCCAATCCCCCGGGTTACCAAACCAACCGTAGTGTCGAGGCCTTTATCGAAAGCAAGAACATCACGCCGGTGTGGGACCCCATTGAAAAGGAGATCACCTTTACCAGCGGCCCCTTGGATGTGGCCCCCACGGAATCTCTGTCCACCGCTAACGTGGGAACCTATGATCCTCAGGTGCAAAATCTTCAGGATTTGTTAAACTATATTTTATTGCGCTACGCGGTGACCAATGGTCAAACGCCTCCCGCCATGCTGGTTACCGACGGATATTATGGTCCCGCTACCGCAGATGCAGTGACAGCGTTCCAGCAAGACTTTAACGTCACCGGAGATCCGGCCGGGGTTTATGGCGCAGCTACCCAAGCAGCCTTGGAGCAAGTCATTCAAAATTGGCAGATCGGGCAAAATGTGTGGTGGGATGAAACATCACGATCCTTTAAAGACCGATTGGCGTTGGCAATCCAAGAGGGCGTCGGGGGAGTAGCTTCCTGGCGTATGCCTTTTGAAACCCAAGGCTACTGGACGGCGTTAGCTACAGAGACAACGGTAACGCATTTTCCCACCGAAGCCAATACTCAGGGAAACGAGGTGCAACCCAAATGACATCCTTCAAGCTCTGGACCAAATTTGCAATGGCGGGCATTAGCGCCTTAATTTTGGCAGGTTGCGGCACCCAATCAGCGAGTCCCCAATCATCTCCGGCAAAATCCGTGTCCCCAGCCACCTCGAGCTCAGTAAGCCCCTCCTCGTCACCGAGTCAAAGTCCGTCTCAATCGCCGAGTCCCTCAAGTTCTAGTCCCAGCATCACACCCTCAACCAGTTCCTCATCGTCCACCAGCCAGACCCCGCCAGTACCACCAGGCGCCGGTCCCTACACTGATTTGAGTATTCACGTCGAAAATGTCACTCCTGAGGGGCAGGCAAGTTCTTCGGGAACTCCGCTCTCTCTTTATCTCATCAAGCTTTCCGTGTACAATCCAACCAGCTCTTTGGTATCACTGGCACTCAATGATTTTACCGTGGTAACGAGCGGTTCTACCGCCTATTCTTGGAACGATTATGTAACAACCGGCATCACCGACACAACCACGTTCTTTCCCTTTCCCATTCATGCTTCGGTTCCCGGTTCCGACACAGCCAATATTTTCCCGGATCAGACTCATACTGGGTATGTGACGATTCAGGTACCCGCAGCGCCCCACTATGACTTGATCTGGAACACAGGCGCCACCACTCCGGTGCCCGAAGCCACGTTTGCCCCTTAGCCATCAGGATGATCAGGCAGCAGTGTCGCTAACACACTTGCTGCCCGGTCAGCCCATAAGTTTTCAGAGATATAACTGACGGCATTGCGGGACATCTCCTGTCTTTGTGCAACATGTTGCAATAGAAACTTCAGTGCCTCCGCCAATGCTGTTGCCGAGTGCTCGGTCACGAGTCCCGCATGGGCCTTTTCCACTACACGTGCTGCCTCTGAACCTTTGGTCACCACTACCGGCAATCCCTGGGAAAGATAGTCCATCAACTTTACAGGCAATGCCAGCCGGTTATATCGCGTGTCCACGCGGGGAATGACGGCGACTTGAGCGCTTTGCAACAACGATTCCAAATATTCTCCGGATGCCTCCAGTACATGTACCCCAACCGTTGTCACGATATGGTGCCGCACTTCGTTGGGCCGCATCACCAGCCAAAGGTCCGCATCGGCGATGGTGGCTCTAACTAATTCAAACGCCGCCACAAGCATCTCCACGCCATCGTGGGGACCCGCCGCGCCCACATAGATGATCCGGTGACCAACGTCTGGTGGGTTCACCGAGCCCTTTCCCCGAATTCCTCCCGGGGGCAACAATACTTTACGGGATCCCGGCACCACCTGGCCTAATCCGGAAGTAGGAACGAAGATTACGGTAGCCGAGCGAGCATAAAATCGCAAACTGATTTTGTACAATAAGCTCAGGACACGACTTTTGAACCCGGCAGGAGGATAGAGGTCGGGAAACAATTGATACGCGTCACGAACAAAAATTCCTGTAGGGATTCCACGGCGATGCGCTTGGTATAAAAACCAGCAATCAGTTAGGGTAGCGGTAGAACTCCCGCTTTCCAGGTAGATGGCATCGATCTGGTCCAACAACCCGAGACTTTGCCGCAAGATGGCACCGCGGACTGACCGGGTGCCCGTGACGACTGTAACCCAGGCATAGTGCGCCAAAGCTTCAATCATCCGGTAGGTTCTCACTTTGGGGGCGCGATCCAGTTGGTCCAGCGGATAATGGCCTAGCACTAATAATCGTGGTTTCATTGATCGGTCTCCCGTGACCTTAAAATCATTGTCCGCCAAAGGGAAAATTGAGGATAAAACAGCGACTGCCAGGAAACTTTTTCTCCAGAGTGAATGGATCGAAATCCCCACACCACGAGAGTCATAGCAACCATATAAGACAGCGACTGGGAAGTCGCCATCCACAGCACCTGGTGGGATCGGAGTGCCACGAGACTACCTGCCGCGACAACAGCAAACCCGGCTAATGACGACCAGGTTCCCCACTCTGGGTGACCTTTGCCTGCCAAGTCTCCTGTTAACACTTTAGACCAAGCGAATAAGGAAACCCCGGGCAGCAAAATCCAAAGCAACGGCACCGCTCCTTTAAAGGAGGCGCCCCAAATTTTTGGCAAAAGCCAGGGAGACGTTAGCGCAGCCACACCTCCGAGTACTACTGTGCCCCATCCCATAGCGTTAGCTATTAAGGCCGTTCGTGTTCCGTCACTTTCACTCCTGGCTACCCTAGGCAACAGGACACTAGATACTGCAGAAGGTGCATACCAAAGAAGTTCCGAGAAGGTCACCGCCAACCAATAAAATCCGGTTTGCCGAGGCATCAACATCAACCCAGTAACATAAAGACCCACTCGGTAATTGAGAAATTGGGCCACATTTCCGAGGTGGCCCTTAATGCCGAAACCTAGAGCTTGCTTCATCACCCTCAAACGCCATCGTGGAATGGCTTGACCTTTAAATGCGATTAAAGACACCAACAGACCCAAAAACGGCATCCATACGTAAATAGTCGCAACCACAAGCACGGTCAAGCCCCATCCTAGCGCAACAATCATCACTGCCGTCAATTGTCCTAGTCGAGGGAGGATGCTTACCCAAAACACGTACCGCATCCGATTTTGCGCTACCAGAACCGACGCGCTCCCGTTGGTTAGGATTTGCAACGGAACATAGACTAACAGGGCGGTCCTTAAATCCCAAGGCATACTGGTGCGAATAGGCCCTGGCCAAACCAAAGGAAACCACGTTAAAACGCAAAGAGCCGCCGCCGTCGCGCTGATGGCCAAGACCACTAGCCAGCCCCACACCTCTTTTACTGAAACTCCACGACCAATTAAATAGCTGGGACCTGCGCCTCCCCCAATAGCCAGCATTAAGGTCATTGCCACAGGAACCAAAATTGCCAATTGATAGAGGCCCTGACCCTCGGCCCCCAATTTTCGGCTCACGATGATCCCGACTATTAGAGCCATTGCCACACCTGATACTTGAGTGGAGAAAAGCCACAAGAAAGACTTAACCACCAGACTCAATTCCTTTTAGCCAACGGTCTGCGATAATGTCCCAGGTATAATGCTGCAGCACATAGTTGCGTCCCGATTGTGCCATGGCAGTCCACTCATAATCACTAATCCGGCTTAGAAAATCCACTGCCATCGCTAACCCCGCCGCGTCCTCAGGAGGCACCACCAGCCCCCCGCCCGCCTCTTCCACAAGGCGGGCCATTTCGCCTTCGCCGACGAATATAATGGGAATTTTTGCCGCCCAGGCGGGAAACACCTTGCTTGGGCGAGCCCCCGCAAACAGTTTGTGCTGCCGAAGCGGCACCACCACTCCCCGTGCCAGCGAAAAGTACAAAGACATCCGTTCAACCGGTTGCAGTTCCTCAAAACGCACATTGGATAACCCTCGTCGTTTTGTCAAAGCCATCAAAGACGCCTTGACTGGGCCTTCTCCCACGAGCAAAAACACGATTTCGGAACGATCCCGCAGCATTTCCGCTGCGTCGAGAATTACCTCCAACCCTTGAGCGTATCCCATCGTGCCGGGATACAAAAACACATGCTTCTCTTGCACTCCGAGATGCTCAGCTAATTCACGTGACGGTTCTAACGGCCGGAACACCTCAGTATCTACTCCATTGGGAAAAAACAGAACGCGTTGAGGGTCAATCATATGAGTCTCCTCGACCGAACGGCAAATACCCTCCGTTACCCCAGACACGTATCGCGCATGTCGATATAAAAAAAATTCAAGTCTCTGAGACCATTTAATTATATGGCGGTTTTTGACTAACCCTAGCGCTACCGCTGACTCCGGCCATAGGTCCGACACCGACAAGATATAGGGAACTTGATGGGTTTTCCCGTAAATATAAGCGGTAATGCCTAAAAATAACGGAGGAGATTCCACTATTACGTAATCGGGTCGACGTGCCCGCAAAAGCCCCCAAAAGCTGGTGATGACGAAAGAGAAGTAGTTTAATAGGCGCCTCCATAACCTTCCGGATGGCACAATCCAAATCCAAGTTCGGATCACCGGGACCCCCTCGACCATTTCGGTAAAAAGGATCCTTCCCTCATGGGGTCGAGTTCGCTGAGCTCCTAGATGGTGCGGAAACGCAGTGACCACTTCCACCTGGTGGCCATGGCGCATTAATTGGTGCGCCATGGCTTGTAGGCGCAGTGATGCCGCTCCGGGCTCTGGAGGATAATATTGGGTCAAAAAGAGAAACCGCATCGTTTTCATTGGAATTATGATACCTGATTTATCGGAATCCCGGATGAGAATTCGGCAAAAAACGCGTCAGGTACTGTCTTCTGATTTCTTTCAGGCGCCAATCTTGACAATACCGTGTCAAATTTGTATGGTGAACCTCTTCTTCTCAGATTAAAACTTAAGGCGCTGACTTTAGCTAGGGAGCGTATCTCAAAAAATCAGGCAACATACTTAATAGTGATAGTATAGTATCCGAGAAGAATCGTAGAGGTGGCCGATGAATGTATATCCCCAAATATTTTCGTCTCGACGATGTGGTGCAGGTAATCTATTACTCAGCAGCCTCTAGGAATTTTAGTAACTTATGATGGCACCCAGTCGATTGCCAGTCACATTCCGTTTGAAGCGTCAGTGAGCAATGGTAACATCACACTAACGGGACATGTTGCGCGTGCAAACCCAATTTGGCAAGTTCTTCAAAATTCTCCTGATGCTCTGGTGATCTTTCAAGGACCGAATACCTATATCTCCTCTTCGTGGTATGAGGACATTAATGTCCCAACGTGGAATTACTTAGGGCCCTCTGAAAAATAGTTTGCGAATCTGCAAAGGAAAATGCATGATCCATCGCGAACCTGTCTGTGTCGGGAGACGAAAGGACGGGTACACGATGGCCTACACGGAGGCGCAGGAAGCCGTGATTCGAAAGAAGTATCAACAGTTACAGCCCTTTTTGAACGAAAGGACACGGCGTTTGTGGGCGGGCATCGAGGCACAGGTGATCGGGTACGGTGGCGTGGCGAT
>JAJZZP010000176.1 GCA_021797515.1 Bacillota bacterium
GGCCTCCGACCGATATGACAAGATGACGGAGATGGCCGCAGGCCATCTCCGTCACCCAACATGCCTCGAACCAAAATTCCGTCAAATGGCTGAATCGCCTTCTCTAGGGGGTACCTGAATAGTTACGGTTAATCGTTGTGCGTCCATTGCCCCATTGGAAGAGCGCATTCACCCGACGGACCTGCGATAAAAAATGGCTCACAATGTAATCTAAAGCATTCAAGCCATCGTGTGCTAGAACGGCCAATAACGAGGACTCGATGCGCCGATTTTCGACAAAACTCTCCACTCGTTGCCAGCCCAAATGGCCTATTTTGTCGAACGAAACAGCCCCCCGTTGCCTCTAGGCAGCAGGATCCGACAGAGGCCGTCACGAAGTCTTTGGCTCGGGATGGAGAGGAGGAGTGCAGGATGGCCATTCCGTCGCACCGCCGTCAATTCCTATTACGCGCCATGCACTATTGCAATTGCCGGATCCAACGGGAGATCCAAACGGGCCACCGTCTGACGGACCCACAAGTGATTACCTGGTCCCATGCCTTAGACCGGTGTGTTGCGGCGTGGTATCATCTGGAACGGGATCCCGGGACAGAAGGCGAGTCATTCGGGGCGCCTAGCGACTTAGATACAGAGGCGTCCCTGGAAGGTACCGGTAACATTGGATGATTTTAAGGGGTCTCGGATACATCTCGCGGTTCCGCGGCGAGAACCCGATCTTTCCCGACAGCTTTGGCGCGATATAAGGCCCGGTCCGCCCACCGGGCCAAGTCCCATGTGCTCGGGGGATCCGATTCTGTGCCGTGGTAGCCTGCAACACCAGCCGAAAACGTCACACCGACCACCCCTTCTATGGTGCAGGTGCGGCACGCGTTGAGTAGCCTGAGTGCGGCAGACACGGCTTCGTCTACGGTAGCGTAAGGCATCACCCATCCGAATTCTTCGCCTCCAAGCCGTCCCACAGTATCGTGTTGGCGGGCCTGGGTCTGCATCAGTCGACCAACAGCGCGCAGCACCGCATCGCCGATAACATGGCCGTTGCTATCGTTCAATTGTTTGAAATCATCCAAATCAAAAAAGATTAAGGCCAACGGATGATGGGTGGTCACCGCGTCGCGTAATTGGCGTTCCGCCCGCACCCAAAAAGGCCCTGGGCGACACAGTCCGGTCATATCGTCATGATCGGCTTGGTCTTGCAGCGGCAAGACCAAGCCCCGATGCACAATAATACGCAAGGCAATCAGGAACACCACTGTCAGAAGCGCCGTCAATATGAGGGGGCGCACCACCCCTTCGGCTTGTGTCTTCGACACCATATCTAGAATCCACCAGCTTAGGAGGGCCAGTAACCCCAGATAACCCGCGACAGCGCCATTAACCCACCGCTGAATGCGAGGCCAAGGGCTGGCCGCGGGCTGGGGAGCCTCCGTCTCATAGCGCCGGTGTTCTTTCATGGGCGGCCCATCCTCTCCTTTCCGAGACATTTCGACGGGGAACCCTTGTTTACCTGCTGCCTCAAGGCAATGAACCGGGAAATTATCCTCAGAGTTCGGGGTGGAATGACTTACCAAGGCGCAGAAACGAGAATAGGTGGTAGGGTGTGATCCTCCGCTCGGCTTACGTGCGGAAGAACCAAGTCGTTCATGATTGCCACCCTACGAGAAATAGAATTTCGTGGGGGGAGGTCTTCATGATCGACTTCGCAAATACCAATTGACCATTCTGAGGTTCTTCTGTTTTGATATCATAAAAAGTTTCTTGAGTTTCGCACCCCCGAAATCATAGCAACTCTGAGGGGATAAAAAGCCGCGAAGCCCGCATGAATACTGGGTTTTTGGTATAATTACGGTACGATCCCAATCAACCAAACACAGGGTGATATTATGTGGGATCCGGCGACGGAGATCACAAAGGGTGCTCGATGAACACCAGTATTCGATCGACCTTATTCTATTCGAAGCCGTGCCCACCTTCAAATTAAATACCCTCCTCCGCAAGGCGCATTATGAGAAATCAGAGGGGGACCCCGTCACGAAGACAGCGTCAATAGCTTCTACCACAGCCGGTTTCGGCAGATTACCCAGAGGACAAAAAGATGCCATTTATCGCCTGAAAAACCATCCCATGGTGCCGTGGCACGCCTTTTTTGTCGACGGATACGTCGCTGTCCTTCGTCGCCATGATGGAAATCTACGCCATACGGTGGACGATCGCAGTGTTTTTCCAGGAGATGAAGCAGCATTTGCGACTCGGTCCGTGCCCATCTCGCGATTTCGCTGCACAAATTGCGCACGTCACGACCTGCTGTATTTTCTATACCTTTCTGGCCAACTTTCAGCGCGTCAATGCTTACCAACCCTTAGGCATGCTGTTTGAAGGCATTGTCGCCGAGTGGTCGAGAACCACTTGGCGCAACGCTTATGGGCCAGTTTCGAGGACCTGTTGCAGGTCGTCCTGGTCTCGCCCGCGGAATCGGGTGGCGTCAACCGCGCCCAATTTCAACGGTCACCAGAATATGCCACGCTCAAAGCGCTCATTGCGGAGTCGTTCCTAGGCGATCAGTGGAAAACTTTTAATCAATCCGCCTAAATGGCCAAAATGGGGAAAGCAGAAAAAGCGACGCATTTCAAGAGTTTGTAGAATAATAGGCGCCTAAAAACGGTGTCTTGTGGGGTGCGAAACTCAAGAAGTTTGATGCAACCCAAATATTCGGCAAAGTACAATGTAGCGACCCGCGTCTGAGAACACTTCGGGTGGGGGATTTCTTGTTTTCGCCAATTCATTTTGGCAAGAATTTGACCAATGGCTGGGGTTTGAGTCGCCCCCTTTTGGGGGGTTTTTTAGTACCATAAGGGTTGTCAAAAAAAATAAGACCGAGGGCTTTAAGGTTGGTCGCCTACCCTCGGTCAGATCCGGTGATCTAGGGCTATTATACCCTTAACAGTGTCGTTCAGCCAAGTCCTCCGGAATCTCGGGGGTCCGCGTCCCGTGTGTCCCTCCGATCCCCGTCATCCCCTCGTACGCAACGGCACCTCTACGCGTCCTGTGCAAGATGGGCGCGGGATCTACGTTCTGACCATTCAGCGCTACCGCTGTCGCACCTGCGCGGTCAGTTACAGTGCCCTGCCCTATGATTGTCGCCCGTACACGGCCCACACCTGGGCCGTGGGATGGCTTGGGCCTCAGGCCTACCACTGGGCTTGGGACCGTTGCCATCAATGGCTGGTGGATCTTTTCCACCCCCCTAATGAAACGTGACACGTGCAGCCTCCTTTTGGCAGGGTAAGAACGGTCAAAATAAGGAGGGCGGCATGAGCCAATCGTATACCGCAGAGTTTAAAGCCCAGGTGATTCATGAGGTCAGGGAGACGCAGAATGCAACCATGGTGGC
Source organism: Bacillota bacterium (assembly GCA_021797515.1). Lineage (GTDB taxonomy): Bacteria > Bacillota > Sulfobacillia > Sulfobacillales > Sulfobacillaceae > Sulfobacillus_C. The sequence goes on from JAJZZP010000176.1 coordinate 3,389, forward strand.
CCGCCGCCATCCACTCAGTCCGAGTATGGTGCGACGGTGGAGCCGGGAAGTGAGCCAAGACACCGGGAAAAGTACCGAGGGTTTATCGCTGGCGAAAGAAAATGCCCAACTCAAACGCTTGGTGATCGACCGGGATTGGCCAGGAGTGGTGGTGGATATCGTCGACGTGTCTCCCCAAGGAGGCATTGCGGATCCCGGTCCCCAAAGTCCGGCATTTTCCGGACGTGATGGGTCAGGGGGTCCTCTTACCGTCGCGGGCATGGAAACGACGATGCAGCAATACCAAAAGACGTTTGGGACGCTGAATGCCCCCAATATCCATCTCTATGTGGCCCCACAATCGGTTCAAACGGCATGGAATGTGCAAAGCTATCCCACCCTGGCATTTCTCAACGATCGGGGCAAGGTGGTGGTGGCTCCACCCGGGGCGCAGACGCTGAGTCAAGCACAGAGTCATTTACAGCAGGCGCTTGGGGGCGGAACGCTGTGTCAGAGGTGATTTGCATAAAACCGACCGATAGCGTATTTTGTAAGCAAGAATCTCCCCTGCTGAGACAGGGAAGGTGGAGTGAGGGTCTACCGACGCTTGCGCCGTGTAGTTACGCCACCAGAGGTACAGTGCCATTCCGGGTAAAGAGATGGACACCGTAATCGTCAGGTGCATAGACCCTCGCCTCCCTTCTAGGAGGTTGCCATAGGGGCATACCCTCACAATCATTATAGCCCGTCTCCTTGCGAGGTGGGCTTTGTCATTGGAGGACCAAGTAGGAGCGTTTTGCTCCTTGATCAGGCCTCGTGTGGCCCATGGTATCGTGATGTCGGGATTTTCTGTCTGAGGTATGGGAACCCAGACCTGTCGCGTGAACGAGACCGTTCGAGGCACTTGGTCCAATAGATAGGCATAGTCCGGGCCGAGCGAGGAACGGAACGATCCCGTTAACAAAAATCTCGCAAGCAGCCGTAGGGATCAAGCATGGTACTCCTCACCACGAAGCCATCGAGGGGGTATTGTGGCTATTACTTCTGCCGCATTGTCGAACAATCTCATGCTCGGGTCTCCCCCGGCGCGAGACATGAAGCCATACGTTTTCGAAGCAGTATGCCTATTGAAACCTCGACTGTACCCGTGAACTTTGTCTATGGAGAAGTTTCCTTCATCCACCCTCATGCACCCGATCTGAGAGGGTGTTGAAGCAATGTCATCAAACCATATCCTGTGTGCAAAATTTCGATAGCCAAACGGTTGGTGGTCGAATGAAGGCGTTGTGGCGTATTTTAGATCCCCAAAAACTATGCTGATGCTGCTCTCAAATTCGCTGTGAGAATGGTGGGTTTCAGTAAACGCACGGAGAATCGCCGCTGTCGAGAACTGTGGGGGTATTTGCCTTTCGTCCATACTAAACTATTCGGTTAAGAGGACCCGCATCTATAATCGGCCGCACAATTTGGTGGAATAGTGTTCGGATAACTAAGGCATGTTAGGAGTAAACAACAGGAGGCGCAATTCACATGCAATTAAGTTTGCCGGACCTCACGGTTATCAACCAATCACTGTTCGGACTGATCAAAGAATTGGAAAATTTATCGTCATTCAGAACGTCGGTTCGGGACGAGTCTCTCCGGAGTTTGTTTGATGAGCAATGGAAGACCCATTTGACCAACTATGACGCGTTGGTGAATCTTTTACACGATCACGCATTTTCACAGCCGAACTCTAGTCCACTTCATCGGACTCGCTCCCAACATGCATCAGATGTTCACAACCTATCCCTTGATGCAAGGCTTTCAACCCCCACCGACCGCTTAATGGCGTTTTCCCACTTTTTAGCCGTGTCGCGTGCTGGGCGGGAATACGGAGGGTACCTTTTTGAAGTCTCGTATCCGCCACTTTATGACTATTTGTGGAATACTCTGGCGTTGTATAGTAGTGACGCTCAATCTCTAAAAGGTTGGATAACGGCTAATGGGTACTTCTTGACGCAATGGGCTGCCCCGGAGCAGGTGGCAGAATTGCAAGGAGTGTTTTTTTTATCATAAATACCTTAGACTTCCCCGGTTGTACACATAGTCGGTTAACGACCACGTGATACGGACTGAACTCTGAGTATTTTTCTGTGCAGACCCCTGCTTATCGCAATCCCAAAAGTTGAACACTTTCACATCCATATCGAGCGAAAAGGATATCTCGGAATACCACTGCAAGGGTCTTTCCACTCTCGCAGATTGATATGAGTAGTTCCATGGGACCCCTTATTGCCTCATTTCGGCGCCGGTAATTCGCCAAACGGGGCGAGTGTTCTCGATGGCCAAGAGCCTAATCGGGAACTTAACGCCTGTTTCGGATTCCCATTAGCCCCATTCGGTGTCAGGGCCGGCTGTTAGCGCATCGGTCAGGGATGCCAAGACATGACGATTCCACACAGTAATTCACGTCCATCCAGATCGGAATTCCATTGGGCCGGGTGACGGACTCATCCTAGCGAAAAACAAAAAACCCGCAATCCCATGTACAGATGCAAGTTTTTAAACTTTGGTGCGCCCGAAGGGACTCGAACCCCTGCTTCAGGCTCCGGAGGCCTGCGTGATATCCACTTCACCACGGGCGCACAACATCAATTATCTTAACATGATTGTACTCCTGCATCAACCTTCAAAAACTTGTCACAGCTCTGAAGCATGATGGTGCCATAAGTAAGAGGGAAATAGAGGGAGTTGCTGCCCGCCATGAGAGAGACATCAAGGCCCTTGCTCGTCAATTCGTGGAGATAGCGGTTTCGCACAGGTGCCGAGGGCGTGATCGATCGGATCGCAGGCAGGGCAAATTCGTGAGGGCGGTTGACCCCGCTGTCTCGTCCCACACTGCTGAAGTGAAGGAGCAGTCCAGGCCGGCAACCTACCAGACCAGACGCGGTCGATGGGACCGCGTGCGCAGGGCGGCCAGTCGTTCGCGATCCAAGGAAGGACTGGCAATGGTGGTACAGATCCAATGGATGGTGCCGTGAATCGTTTTCGTGAGGACCGTAGACCATAGGGTGGTCTGATGTAAGGTCAACACTAGCAATAAATGCGCGAGGTGCATGAGCGCAGGGAACCCTGGCATCCCCTGCCAATCCCGCGAGTACAGATGGGGGTTAATGGTCACCCCAGTTCTTTTCCCCGAGAATCGGTTCCTCAATGCCCCACCGATGCCGCGCCATGCGGTGGCACCGGGTCACGATGGTGCCCTTCGACAAGGGGCGGGCTGAGACTGTTGGCACCCACTCATTTTGTCATCACTTCGGCTAACTCGGATGTCATAAGATGGGGCGATTCAATCGGTGGCGTTGGACACCGCCTAGCGGCTGGGATTCACGCGGGCCTCACGGCCTAAAACCCCCATGGCCTAAGGCTACCATGAATGATGAGGGGAATCCACGGAGGACGCGGTAGATTCCTGGGGGTCAGAACACTCTCCCCTGAATGATGACCGCGACAGGGAGTTAAACCGATGACAAAATGAATTAGCCCAAACATCCCCCCCACGCCAGGAGGCCACACCCCTAGATTCTACCCATCGAGAACGCCAGGCCACTTATCGTTTCTGGCACCCGCAACTCACTATCCCCTTTCGCTATCGCCGTGAATGGCTGGAAGTCATGCAAGCCTTGAATCGAACGGGCAACACCCCTCGGCAGGTGCTCGTGCAGGTCGCACCAGCGCTCGGAACCCGCCGCCGATCGTTGAGATCGTGACGAATTCATGATGGCACACTGCCTCGTGAATATCCAGTCCCTTTTGCGATAAATTTTTTGCCAGGATAGTGGGATCTCCTATGGTGTCACGGTTTCAATCTTCGTGCTTCAGAGCTGAGCTTGTCATTTGCTTGTCAAAAATCTTGCCATGGTCCCGCTATGTATTCACTCATTTCACAAAAAATTACCAAGCCAAAGGTTCTTCCGTTACAATTTGCCGACGATCAACAGAATGCCCAATCCGACAAATGCAATACCAGCCCCTAAATGAATATACTGAGTTGGCACCATTTTGGTGATCGCCTCGCCGAAGACCACCCCTAAAAGAGCTGAAAGAGTTAGTGCCACTGCAGCACCAACAAAGACCGATGTTGCGCTATCGCTTTGTGCAGCCAACATCATTGTTGTTAGTTGTGTCTTATCTCCGAGTTCCGCAAAAAATATAAGTCCAAAAGTTGATAGTAGTACTTTCCAATCCACCGAGTTCCCCTCCCTCGAAGCTTGTGCTTCGTCCTAGCCCATATATATGACTGGAGAAACAAATTGATGTTTCTAGGAGGGCACGACGGCAACAGGTTGGCCTTTGCGGCATTGGTGCCGTCGATTGATGTCGCCGTCGTCTAAGATTGACGTTTAAACCACGTGGTAGGTCACCCAACCCATGATTCTTAGGCTTTAGGACGACTGTGCGCTGCCTCGAGTTTCTCTTTGATCCAAGAACGGAAAGGTACTAGATATTCGGTTAAATCCACGGATTGCCCCATATTTGTTTTGTCGTCTTTAGGGCCAGGTAACCACCAAGGACGGAACATGGATCCTGGAACCTTCAGCATCTCCGTTGCCATTTTCTCCAAACGGGTCCAGTGCATCATTTCCTTGCGTTCACACCACCAATGCAGCAAGCCGGTTTGGGGAAAATTAACTATTGTCCGGGGAGGAATACCCCACCCGATGCTGGTGCGGCCACTATGACCATGAATCCGTTCTACTTGTTCAATCGACTGAAAAATGGTTACGGTGGGCCAACGGGAACACCATTCCATAACTGCGTGCCCCGAGGGAAGAATCACTCCGACGGCCACAATCCCTGTACCGCTAACTCCGCTGACATCTTCCCGTCGATACAAATAAAAAGGGCGCACAGTAGTTTGATGCAAGCGTCTTCGAGATTTCATGGACCGTCCTCCCGTTGCTGTATTCTTACCAGCATATGACGCTTTACGGAGAGCGGACACTCATTGACCATGAAGTCTAAGACACTGAATATGGAATCCGAGAATTAAGCCACTTCGCCTGTTGTGTCGCTCGGTCTTGTACCTGCCGCCATGTCATATCTGGCGCTAGGATCTGGGGTACAAGAATTTGTCGGGGAATATCCCATTGCACCACCTGACTGGCCAAAAGGGCCGCACCGAACACTGAGGCATCTTCTGAGGCCGATTGCTCCAGCGGGCGGTTTAACACAGTCGAAACCGCCCGACCCCACAGAGTATTGTGACCAAGATTGGCTCCTACCGTAATTTTGTTTAAGAATCCCACCCCCGCTTCCAAACGATCAACCGAACTCTTGAGTAAAGCCAACAAAGAAACTACGACGGCGGCCACGAAGTGAGTTCTTTCATGATAGGGTCGAACATCAACAAATCCACCGGTCAGCGCCTCATCCCACACGGGTGACCGCTCACCATATAAATAAGGGACAAAATGGGGCAAGCTAGCCTCGGTATTTGCTACCTCAATCCCTATCCGAATGACCTCAGAAGGAGTCAATCCGAACAGATTGGCGGCCCAAGTCAGAACATTTCCCGCATTAGACAGCGCTTGACCGACAAGATATCCCCGGGCATGTCCCATAAAATATGAAAAACCACCATTGGCAATAAAGTGCGCAGGGCTTGAGTCGGACTGAGTGACGCGTACCGATGCGGACGTACCCCAGGTCAACGCTGCTTGCAATGTGTCAGCAATAATTCCCAATCCATGATGCGCCATCGCGCCATCACTTCCTCCTAAGACAAATTTTCCCAAGGAAAAAGTCATGTCCTGCAGTGGTGGCAGCGACTCCGACGACAACCCCAACCACTGTAGAATATCTGGATCCCAGTGACCACGCAAATTCATCATGCCACTCGCGGCAGCTGTCGAATAATCGGTAATGAGTTGTCCTGTTAGCTGCAAAAATAGCCAATCCTTTAGAGATACCGGTAATCCATTCGGGTATAGCTCTCGAAGTTTCAACCATTTTACCGCCGGAGACATTGGATGAACCGGACATCCTGTAGTGGCATACCATAAACGGCCCATCCCCCGAGTGCGTAATTCTTCAGCATAACTAGCCGCACGGCGGTCCATCCAAATCCAGACGTTGCTCAGAGGGCTTCCTGCTTCATCAATTACCAGGCACGTATGCATCGCGGCACTAAAGGCCACCGCCTCTATCGTGGCCTTTCGTCCGCATTGCGCAATCAATTCCAGTACGATTTGTAAAATCTCTCTTGGATCTTGTTCAAATCCTCCATCATCGGTGGTAAGCAGACGCGGAGCCCGTTGGTCTCGATAGACGATTTCTCCCATCCTATCGATCCCTAACCCTTTGATGTGCGTAGAACCTATGTCGACACCTAATACCCATTGAGGCCCCATCTTACAGATCATCCTTTGCTTGACTAGTTCGGAATCTCGCGATTATAAGCACACCGTTCTGATGGACTTATCCAAGACTGATCATCGTTTAGTAAATGATCAAAATTTTCGCCACCTTCCTGCTTCATGGCGTCATGGCTTCTTAGGGTCTCCAGGACCGGTCGTCCACCAGAGGGCGCTCCACAGGCTTGTCACCGAGCCGGTCTGCCTTTAGGCAGACGGGGATGGACAGCCGTCCATCGAACTCTCGGCCACTTTCCGTAAATGGATCGCCGCATTGACATCGCGGTCATGCTGCGCACCACAGTCAGGGCACGTCCACTCCCGCACCGAGAGCGGCATTTTCGGCACTTTGTATCCGCACGACGAACACGTTTTGCTGCTGGGATACCAGCGGTTCACAACCACCACCGTCCTCCCCCGTTGAGCCGCTTTGTATTTCAGCTGACGTCGGAATTCGCCCGGGCCAGCGGATGGTTTTTGAGCATCCCCGCCACGTGGAGATCCTCGATGGCAATGATGTCAAACCGCTCCACGAGCATCGTGGTCAACTGGTGCAAGGCATTCGCGGCGGATATTCGCAATCTGGGCATGCAGCCGGGCGATGCGCCGTTGGGTTTCCTGCATGTTCTTCGACCAAGGGATGTGCATTCCTTTGGGAATGGGTTCGCCGGGCTGAAGCCCGGCGCGCACTTTGGCGGCTTCCCTCTGGCGACTGAATTGTTTCGATAACCGACGAAGCCGGGCCAAGGCGGCTGCATAGGCTTGCGGTCCCACGATCTTCTCGCCGGTCGAGAGTGTGGCCAACGCGGCAACGCCCCAATCGACCCCGCCCATCGCTTGGCTTTCGCGATGGATACGGGGCGGATCGGGCATCTCGACGGTGACACTCAGAAACCAGCGATCCGCCGTGCGGGAGATGGTGCCTTCGACGACTCTCCCGATAAACCGCAGCGCCTCGTGCATGTGCACCCACCCAAGCTTCGGGATATGCACCTTCCGACCTTTGATAGCCAATTGATCATTGGTGAGGGTAAAGCTGTCGTGACGGCCCTTCTTCTTGAAGGTGGGATACTCATCCACCCCGGCAAAGAAATTCTTAAACGCTTGGCCCCAGTGCATAATGGCCATCTGTGGCGCGTTTTTGGTCACGTCTAACATGTCAAAGGGCTTCGGCAAGGTGGGATCAACCTTCCAGGCCTCATACTGCTGCTGCCATGCGTTCAATGCCCAGTGGTAGGCAAACCGTGCGATCCCCGCTGCCTTGCGAAAATACGTCTCCTGCGCGTTGTTGGGATCGAGCGCAATTTTATGAGCGAGAATCAGGACGATGCCTCCTCCACGGCGTGTTTCACGCCGTCTAACAATTGTTGGTTCTTCCGCGCGCGACTCCCATAGAGCCGCACCGAAAAGACCGTGATGATCTCCAGGACATCCTGCGCCAACTCTTCCTCAAAGGTCGTGTCTTCGCCTTGGTTGAGGATCACGACCTCGATGTGCTTCGCTTCACAAATGGCGAACACCAGTGCCGCGCCAAAGCGCAGGAGTCGATCTGTGTGCGTGATGACGAGCCGCCCGATGCGGTCGGCCAGGATATCGTGGAGCAGTCGTTTGAGGCCCTTTTTGTGATCATTCATCCCCGACCCGAGGTCGGCCACCACCTCAAACGCCCAGCCTTGGCGGGCACCGTAGAGTTCCAGCACCTGCTTTTGCCGTTCGAGATCGTCTTTCTGGTCATGACTCGATACGCGCGCATAGGCGATGGTTTTGCGCAAGGCAGCGTGACGATGAAACTGTTCGGGTCGTATCCCCGCTCAGTCATAACACCAATAGCCACCCGGTGTCCGTTCATCGGGCATCAACGTTCCTTCGTGTTCCAGCGTCGCAATGTCGACGGGGTGACCCCCAAAAACTTGGCTGCTTCCCTAATGCCCACAAGTTTTCGATTCATACCATAATGATACAACGATGAATAACCATAGGTAAAGTTTTAAGAAACTGTTAAAACCCCTTGAAGAAGCGGGAGAATGTGGAGGAGTTCGCATCGGATGACGACTTGGTTAGTCGTAGCCGACACGATACCCATTTTACGTAAGTTCTAAAATGTTCACATACCATGGCCGCTATTATGGTCCGGTTTTGGTCCATTGTCCGTTGGTAATGGTGATACCTTTTCATCGTCCGTCTTCGGTGCAGGCGCACAGATCACCCAAAAAGCAGTCGGTTGCTCATTTTTGTGGGCTCGCCCAATAGCATCCGCCCCACCCAGGTCAAAACCTCAATGTACACTTGCCGACGTTGAGTTACCACAATCAGTGATGGGTCAGACCGAATATAACCAGCCTCGGGCTTCGCCATGTACAAGACTCCCGGTGCGACTTAGGGCCCTCTGAAAAATAGTTTGCGAATCTGCAAAGGAAAATGCATGATCCATCGCGAACCTGTCTGTGTCGGGAGACGAAAGGACGGGTACACGATGGCCAACACGGAGGCGCAGGAAGCCG
>JAJZZP010000065.1 GCA_021797515.1 Bacillota bacterium
CACCAGAGAAAAGGTACGGCCTCAACGTCTCGGAGCACAAGAGAATTCTCCACGCCCCTTGTTTCATCCTCTATTGCGGCCGCCATGCCATGGGAGTCTCAAAGCATGGAAGGCACTCGAGCGCGGTCAACAACCTCGGCGGTTTAGAACCTGGATTCGGCAGATAGCGCTGAACAATTTGACGGATTATTGGCGCAAACCCCAAAGTCGCCAGAGCGAGCCGCTAGAGGACTCATTGAACCAGCTGGGAGCGGTTGACAATAACATCGAGGATCGGATTCTTCTGGAGCAATTGTTGGCCCGGTTACCTGAAGAACTACGGCACATTGTGGTATTGCATTTCTATCAAGATCTCTCTTTGGCGGACATCAGTGAGGTGATGGACATACCTCTAGGTACGGTGAAATCGCGGCTGGCCCGAGCGTATCGTTTAATGCAAAGTACTTTAGCATCATGGGAAGAAGGGGAGGGTTATCATGTCCGACAGAGGCAAGGAATATGAAAACAGGCATAATGAGTGGTCTGTTGAGGATCAGGATGCGGATCCCAGGCTTTGGCAAGTACTCAATGCCGGCCGTGATGATGCCACTTTGTTAAGTGCCCAGACATTAATGCGGATGCGACGGGAAATTACAGGTCCGCCATGGTGGGTGCGAGACTGGAATGTTCTTCGCTACTCCTATGCCCTATATCCATGGAAAGCACTAGTCACCATAGGTTTTGCGATGATTATGGCTTTTGTCCTTAATGATTCGGTGGTGATCACCGAGTTGTCCCGAGCCCACGTGGCGCTGGTGGGCCTGTTGGCACCTTGGATCGGAATGGCGTCCAGTTTTGTGATGATGGAATGGAGCAGTATGGCATGGCGTCGGATAGAGGCGGTGGCACCCATGGATGTCCATCGCCGTGTTTTGGCCGAGTGGGGCATGTTGTCGAGCGTGGTTTTAGTGATGGCCACCGTAATGATGTGGATTTTCCCCGCTCATGGGGTAGGCAAGGCAGCGATGATGGCTATCTGGATAGGGCCCTACCTGCTGGCGTCAGCCTTAATGATCCGAATCTCCCTGCGCTGGGGAGTTGGGTGGGGACTGGCAATAAGTGGCGCGGTGTGGGGATTGCAATTGATATGGGGAATTTATGGACTGATGGGGACAGCACCTCACGGTTGGCAGGGGGCATTCTGGTACGCTACGGTTATTGGACCCGGCATAGTCCGTCAAGCACAATGGGGTGCGGCTGTCTTAGCCGTGGTAATTGTGGGACTGTCGAAGAGGACCTATGGAAATCGCGCTGGTTAAAGCGCGAGGGTTAGGCCTTGCGCGTCCGGTGTCTTGTCGTTTGAATCCGGGAGTCACCTGGCTCTCTGGATCTAATGCCATGGGATTGGCCACAATGCTGCAATGGTGGTCCCTATCCAGGGTTCCTGCACACGGCACATTATCCGTGAACGGCCAAAAATGGCAAGACCTTACACTCCGGCACCAAGCGCATTACAAACGAAAAATCGGATTCAAGCCGCGAGTTGATACATTGCCCGAACACATTCGTGTGAACCGCGCGCTAGCGTATTGGGCGGCATTGTGGAAGCTCGATGACCCAGCGATCGCGGCCAAGAATGCCATGGCAGATTGGGGGCTGGGTCTAATAGCCGATCGGTGCCTAGGCACTTTGTCATTGGGTGAACAGCAAAGGCTGCTGCTGGCGGCCAGCTCTCTGATGGACCCCGAGGTGTGGATACTGGAGGATCCGTGGAATGGCCTGGACACCGAGGCACGTGTTCTGTTAATGGACCGGATAATGCGCATGCCTCATAACGGCTCTGTAGTGGTATCTGATGTCGCCTGGCCGGAAGGCCTGCTTGAGTGGGATTGCCATGGGGACATCACCAGCGATGACGTGGTCTGGGTAAATCGATGAACAGTAATTCCTTTTGACGTTGGTTTGCAGGAAATGGGTGCTTTGTCGCGAATTCTCTAATAAAAAAGATGGTGTGATGTCGAAAGGAATCAAAAATGCCAATCTATAATAAGCTGGTGCGTGATCAGATCCCGGAAATTATTGCCCAAAGCGGAAAGGCGTGTCGGGTTCGTTCCCTGAGTCCAGATGAAATTGGGCCCATGCTGCGAACCAAGCTGCAAGAAGAGCTTACCGAATATTTAGGGGCAGTAACTGATGCAGAGGCCGCTGAAGAATTGGCTGATATATTGGAAGTCATTTTTGCGTTAGGCACTGTGCATGGAGTGGGACCTGAGCAACTTCTGGCCCTGCAGCAAGAAAAACGCGATGCCCGTGGTGGCTTTGCCGATGGACTCTTTCTTATTGATGTCGATGACTGATCCGAAATTAGTGACCCATAACTTAGTTCAGGTGTTGCAAGCGCAGTTGGCCCAGTCCCGGGCAGTGTATTGCCTGGTGGCATTTACCATGGCTTCGGGAGTGGAGCTATTATTGCCTCACCTGAAGACGGCTATGGAACACGGCACCGATGTGAAAATTTTAACCGGTGACTATCTTTATGTTACCGAACCTGAAGCCATGGCTTTGTTATTAGAAGAACTGCCCAAGGCTGAAATTCGTATGTGGATGAGCCAAGGTCAATCATTCCATGCCAAGTCATACCTATTCGAACATCAGGTGGGCGATCATACCAGTATCGTAGGTTCCTCCAACTGGTCGAGATCGGCACTAACTGGGGGTGTGGAATGGAATCTCATGGTACAAGGCAGCGACCTGGACAGTATCAATCGATTCATGCACATGTTCTATGCTGATCGCACGGTTCCGCTTAATAGGGTGACGCTAGCTCAATATCAGGAGGAACGTCAGCATTTCCGAGCAAGTTCCCCGGATTTGATCAGGGAATGGACACGAGCAGAATCCACTCGTGTAATGATCGAGGGTCAGTGGGATGATCTGCTCCCAGACGACGGGCCCCTCACCGCTAACGAGACGAAGCTACCAACACCCCGGCCGGTGCAGGTGGAAGCGTTGAGGGCCCTTCAAGCAACTCAAGACGAAGGGTATCAAAAAGCCTTGGTGGTACTGCCGACCGGGTTGGGGAAAACTTACCTTGCGGCATTCTTTGCAAAACAATTCCCACGCATTTTGTTTGTGGCCCATCGTGAGGAAATATTGAACCAAGCTCTGCGAAGCTTTCAACAGGTACTGCCCCAGCGTCGAATAGCAAGGTATAAGGGAAAGCCGGAAGACCTTCATACGGACGGACTTTTTGCCTCTGTTTACACGTTGGCTGGTGCAGCTCATCGAAATCGCTTTAACCCCTCAGATTTTGACCTTGTGATTATCGATGAATTTCATCATGCTGCCGCCAGTTCATACCAAAAAATCTTGCAACATTTCCATGCAAAATTTCTTTTGGGATTGACGGCTACGCCTGATCGTACTGATGGGCGAGACATTTTTGGCTTATGTGAGGGCAATTTGGCATATCGGCTGACCCTGCCCGAAGCTATCAATCATCAATGGCTGGCTCCATTTTGGTACTACGGAGTTTATGACCCCATTGACTATACAGCAGTACGTTGGCGGCAAACCCACTATGATGAAGAAGAACTGCTTCGAATGCAGACACAATCCAGTCATGCTGAAGTGGTTTATCGAGCTTGGCAGTCGCATCATTTGAGCCGGACTTTGGGATTTTGCAGTTCCGTGCGACATGCGGCATTTTTGTCGGAGATATTTCGACAAAAGGGTATCAGAAGTGCCTGGGTAGACGGAGAGTCTGGTATGGCGAGACGTCGTCAGATCATTCGGGATTTGGAGCAAGGAGAACTAGATATTGTTTTTAGTGTCGATCTATTTAATGAGGGCATCGATATTCCGATGGCCGATACTATTTTGTTGGTGCGTCCTACCCAATCTTCGATCATATTTGTTCAGCAACTCGGACGCGGACTTCGCTTGTCTGCAGAAAAAACTCATTGCGTCGTCATCGATCTGATCGGAAACTACCGCAACGCTGACGCCAAGTTGGAATGGCTTGGAGTTTCTAACCCTTCGGTGGCAGCGGCTAATGCATTAACTGAAATGAGAGCAAATTTGCCCCAAGCATGCCGAATGGATTTAGAGCTCGAAGTGATTGACGTCTTAACCCGCATGATCCGCCAACGCACTCCCAGAAAGACCTGGGTTCTTAATGCGTATCGCCAATTGAAAACAGAATGGGGAAGACGTCCCACCTATTTGGAGCTTCATTTGCATGGCGGTATCGATTCCCGGTTAGTTCGCCAAGAATTTGGATCATTTGTTGGGGTTTTAGAAGCAGCTGACGATCTCTCCCCTCATGACCAAGAGGTATGGAGCCGATATCGCGAATGGATTTGGGAAGTGGAAAAAACCCCGATGGTAAAGAGCTACAAAATGGTGTTGCTTCAAGCAATGCTCGCCCGAGGGCCAAAGGATTGGTGGACATTGATCACCCCGAAAGAGGCTGCTCCATATTTTCACCGATATTTTACCAGCATGGAACATCGCAAACGGATAGACTTCTCTGACAAAACCACGAGGGAGCTATGGGATTACCATGAATCCAAAATGGCCAGCCTGATTAGGCGAATGCCCATGAGCCAATGGAGGTCGAGCACTGCCGGGTGGGTGACTTTGGATGCCGAAGGATTTCAAGTGCAGTTAAGTGCTGGAGACGAAGGTGCGCTAACCACGCTTTATGAATGGACGCGGGAAATAGCCGAGTATCGATTGCATTGGTATTTTGAGCGTAAGGAACGGTCAAAGGGCAGTTTGGCATGGGATTAAGTGGGATGGAGCCGCCCGTTATCCAGGAACCTCGTTTTCTGGTGTAAGAGATGCGAGGTAGTCACGGAGACCGGTGATAAGCGCTGCGAGTCCAACGCGAAACGCGCGTTCAGCGCGCGTTGACCCATCGATATAGCCACTTTGCACGATTTCCAAAAATACAGGGGAATCGCCTACCAGTTGTTCGGCCGCAATCATTTGCGGAGGCGCCACCAAATCGATGGCGGATCCGAGGACGAAGGATTCCGCATCGGTGACGGCTGGCAAAATGTGTGTTTTGGGCCAACCATCGCGAAGCATTCCCTGAAGAAACTATCGTTCCGCACCACACACCGGTAGAAGAGTAAATGGCAGGAGCGCCGACTATCACTGAGTACAGTCGGCGCATTGCTAATTTTCTTCAGATGGCCTGCACCTCAGGGCGACACCATGGTGTGGGAGACCGACACCGATGTTTCGTTGGCAGATTCACCAATTGTTGGATGCCAACGATATTTTAGTAGTGATCAAAGTGTATGGGTCGGAATGCCCGGGACTCGCAGTTGGATTGGTCTAAGTTACAATTACAACACAAACTACAATGTTTGCGTCATCTTGTTGGAAACGAGGGTAGGTACAGCGAATAACCTCTTTAATCCCTATGTCCCTGCGGACCGGCGCAATAGATCGATCGGCACCCCGTGAGTAGATGGCCGTATTGCACCAAATCGTAAACGCCCATCATAGACATGAACCCGGATCCCGAGGTCCTCAATTCGGCATGTGCCCTTGACGTCTAGACTCCCGAACAATATAAATGCACTCATGGTTACTCCGGGAAGTTTTGTGGTTCGAAATACGGATACTCGTGATTCTTTATGGCCGAATATAGTACTTTTTTCGAGTCTGACTAAGATTCAGCGGATATAGAGGTATCCCGCAGCGGGTCGCGTTCCGGGATCGCTTCTGGACATTCCTATTCGACGCGGAAATCCAGTGGGGCAATCCGCCCCACTGGCCCACTAAACCAACAAAAGACGTTCTCTTGTGAGTCTATTGCGTGCAGTCGCACAAAAAGGTACTACGCGTCATACGTTAAGACGATTGTGGCTGACCCCTATTCCCGCTATGAGCAGTAACCAAAAATGGGACAGTGGCCGCGAAAAGTCCCATAACCACAATAATGGCTATCCATAAACCAGAAGCCGTAATGACTAAGGGCCCTACAACCACCGGAATGATTGCCACCCCAATATTAGAAGCCATACTAAAGCCGGCCGTCGCAATTCCGGCATTCTGTCGGGTTCGGGCCTGCTCCGCCGATGCCTCAAGGGCTAACGTGTACCAACCATTGCTAAAAAGACCGAAGAGGAAAAAGGCAGAATCGAGCCCTGCCGTAGAAGCGGAGAGGCCACCCGTTAACAGCAAGCCCGACAGCAACAAAAACACCACCGTCAACACACCCAACAGACGTGGCAGTGGACGAACGCTCGAAGGATTTTCGCCCAGCAAACCGAACAGCATTGCCCCTAAGGCCGACCCTAAGAAGGTTAAGCCTGAGAGAAGACCTCCAAGACCGGCTGCATTGGCTACATTCAAATGAAGCAACGCGCTCGTACTAACCGAGCCAAACATAACACTAATAGATGCCACAACAAAACCAATAACCCACCACCACGACATGACGAGACGGGTCTTGCCCAAAGACGACGAGGATTGGTCGCTAACATCCCGTAACTGGCTCACCAACCACAGGCCTACTACCACATTAAGAGCAACGGCCATCCAGAGATCCATGACAGGACTCATGTCTGGTCCGAGAAAGGACCCTGCAGCCATTCCCAAAAAGAGCATCCCAATCACTAGACCAGTGCCCAATTTGAGTTGGCGAACGCCTCCCAAGCGTAAAACTGAACCAATGGGAGCAATAAGCAAGGGATATGCAAGAGCGGCAACAATTTGTCCAATCAAAGCTGCAGTAAAACTTGAAGCCAGAGCGCGGATTGCCAGCCCAACGACTGTGAGGAGGACACTCACGTAAAGCGCCGCCCGTGGCCCCGACTTCGCCACCCAATACCCCGCAGGAAGCGCTCCCACGATCATGGCGTACCCATATAGTGAAATAAGAAGTAAGATCAGGGCTAACGACACGTGTAGTGTGCCGATCAAATACGGAACCAAGGGTGCCAATACGAACCAACCCCATCCCAATGTTAACGCGAACAACGCATAAGGCCAAAGAATCCGCCCATTGCTATTTGACAAAATATATCATTCCTTTCCATTTTTCACATTGATTGTACGCGAATCCCAAAATTGTTGGCAAGATGATAATCACATGGACCCGACATGCCCAGCGTCACGCTAGTTAAGGCTTAGGGAGTGAATCGATGCACTCTGGATCCGTGCCAAGCGACTTGCAGATGCTGGCCCGGTGCGAACGAGGCCGTCTTGGTGGCCTTCTAGCGGAGTCGTGTTTTGGCTAATTTTTTTGTCCATAGGCTGCACCGTCGGGAAATTGAGTACCACGGGGCAAGCCCGCCGTCGTGAGGGCGTTGTCAATCGCCCTATGATGTGACCCCACCTTAAGGAAGGAGACGGCGTCGGCCCTCGTCCGCTTCGGGAAGTCGCAAGCTCCGGCCTTCAGGCCGGGGCCGTTGACTATTGAGGTTTTTGACGGAGACTGGCATCCCATTGGGAAACGTGGCGTTGTGCGAAAATTTGACACCGACCCTGATTGGGGACTTCCGGTACCGGAATCGGGGTTGTTGGGACCCAGGCCTCCCTTGGTGATTAACGTCGCCAGCGGCGGGCGTGGTAAATCGTACCCCGTCGCCACTGGCGATTGCATATAGTTAGGATTGTTGCTCGTCTTTTACGGGGTCCTTGGATTCGCAATATTGTTTCAGCCAATTATGATATTCGTGCAAGAGATGGGTGCTCATGACGGAGGACGTGTCGAGAATGATCGCGGGTAGCTTTGCCGTCCATTCGGCGACCCATTCCTGAGGTGCCGAGCCCGATATGGATGCGAGGCCAGTGGTTGCCGAACGGATGACGCTCTCATAAATGGATCCTAATCGCTCCGAGCTCAGTTGGGCATAAAACTCGCTAAATTCAGGCCACTTCATGCTGCAAGGACCTCCCGTTCAATATTTTGTGGTGGCCGAGGGGCCAGAACGAGGCCCATAGGGACCTTCATCTAGCCATCGTCCCAATTCATGCCAAGTCGAGGCTAAAGCTGCCCCAATGTAACGTTTTGCTCGCATTCCGGCTGAGGCTCCTTGTATATGCTCAAGAGCAATTCCCGCTGCATTCCGATTGTAGTTGGCGGCATAGCGCCTTTGTTCAGCGAAGTCTTCAATAGCGTGATCCGCGTCGGCTTTAGAACTCGCGTCAAGAGCACGACGAATAGCCTGCGCTGCGATTACTGCATCGGGAACTCCGGAATTAAATCCGCGAGCACCAAATGGGGCAAACAGATGTGCTGCCTCTCCCACCAATAAGATCCGATGATCACCATCCGTAAAGGACTTGGCGACCACTTGAAGAAATTGATAAGTAGAGACCCAGGTGATTCGGTCAGCATATTTTTTATCCATGACCAAAGGCAACCAATGCCGCACACCGTCCATTCCCATATAATCCTCCACAGCATCGGCTTCTCGCAACTGGAGATCAATACGCCACCCTCCGGCAAACGGTACAAAGAGCACATTGCGCCCGCCAACATTCGGATGTTCATAGTGAAAAACGCGTTCTAGGGGCAACGGGTTTTCTTGGTCTTCAACCACATCGACCACAATAAAAGTATTGGCTGATCGTGTGCCTTCCATCTCAATATGTGCCGCATGCCTCACCGCAGAATGAGCACCGTCGGCGCCGACAACATAAAGCGCAGAAAAACTTTGTCCATGGTCAGTAGTGACTTCTGCCTCCCGTGAAGAAATGGACAACGAATGGACCCGTGTTGACCACACAAACTCTACTCCTCGATCAAGGCAGGCCTGGTACAGATACTTTTCGATTTCCACCTGGGGAAGGCTGGTGAATGGCGGCAAGACGTTGGGATCGGGGGTGGGATACGTTTTGACGTAGACTTCTTGGCCTTGAAACAAAGTTCGTTTGATCGGCCACACCACACCGTGGGAAGCCATGGTAAAACCCAGTGTGGGCGAAATTTTCTCTAACCACTTCAGGGTAGTTTTGTGAAGAAAAATGGCCCGACTTCCAGGGCGCTGGCGACTTTCGGCCTCAGCCTCCAAAATCGTTACAGGAATGCCTTCGTGTCGCAAGGCTAGGGCTACGGTCATGCCCACAGGACCGGCACCCACCACTAAAACTGGTCGCTCGAGCTCTTTGGTTTGATGGGGACTCACTGAGAGACCTCCTTTATTGGATTAATGGCAATTAACATAAATGTTCCCTTGCTATATTACCGCTATGGTTCTTTTTTTAGCTTTGATCATCACAGAACCAACCCGAGAGTCCTGAATATATATTATATATTAAACTACGAATTTAGTCAGGGGACAATCCGGTAATAGAATGCGGTCGGCAGAACAAGATCGTTGTAGACTACTTGCAATTTTAATATATAATATATAGAGTAAAACTCAATGATCAGCATCATAACGATAATGAGGTTATGGAGCAATTAGGCATGTCAAATAGGAGAGATGATGGTGGGGGAAGACAAAGATCTAGAGCATGGGAATGGAATTTATCTGGGAGACCGAAGTCAAATGGGGCCACACCGATGCGGCGGGGTTTGTATTTTATCCTAACTACTTTGCATGGTTTGATGAGGCCACTCATCACTTTGTTGGCAGTTTCGGCAAGTCTAGTGCTCGAGTTTTCTCCTCCGAAAGAATGGGATTGCCGCTGCTGGAGGCATCCATACAATTTTTTGTACCGTTGCATTTTGGAGATCCGATTATGGTCTCCACCGTAGTTGAACATGTGGGCCATAAGTCGATGGAGCTGTCGCATAACATTATAAGTCGGGAACACTTAATTGCTCGAGGCAGAGAAAAGCGTGCCTGGGTCACGCTCCGCGATTCTGGGCCTGTGGCAATGCCCATTTCTGATGCGATTCGGCACCAATTCAACGAAAAAAAGATAGTCCATCCTAGGCGGGAGGAAACCTTTATGAAGTTGGTGGTATTTGACGATTGGAGAGTGGGCTTGCTTGAAGGGGAGACTGTGGTGGATATTACCGACGTGGTGCCCAATTGGGCGCCTACCTGGCCGTACGCCTGGATGCTTCCTTTCATTGCGAGTTTTTCTGAACACCGTGTGCAGTGGCAACAGGCTTTGAGGACGGGTCCTAGGAAATCGATAGCGGACGTAAGGATTAGGGCGCCAATCCCTATGCCATCCAAAATTATAGCGGCTCCGGTGAATTACTTACTGCATCAACAAGAAATGGGTGGCGCCCAAGGTGTCTATGCGGGAACCCAAATTAAAACCATTGAGGATTATGGGCTGTTTCTAAAACCCTCTTCGTCGATTGCTGGATCTGATGATGTCATCACATTGCCGTTTGCTGAACGCCGCACCGATCATGAAGCGGAAATAGGCATTATTATTGGGCGTCAGGTCCGAAACATTACAGAACATGAGGCGGACCAAGTGATTTTTGGATTTACCGGTTTGCTAGATCTGTCGGTGCGAGGGCCGGAAGACCGCCCTTATCGGAAAGGCTTTGATGGATTTTGCCCCATTGGCCCCTGGATTGTCACTCAGGACGAAATCCCCGATATGGACTCCATGACCTTCCGGCTGTGGGTTAATGGTGGATTGCGGCAAGAGGGCTGCACAAAAGACATGATTTACTCGATGCGGCGATTAGTGGCGTTGGCTTCTTATCAAACGACGCTCTTTCCTGGCGATATTATTGCCTCGGGTACCCCGCAGGGCGTAGGGGAGGTAAGGCCTGGCGACGTTCTGCACTTGCAAGTGGACGGGATTGGCGATTTAACCGTGAGAGTGTCGAAAGACGCGGCAAAATCTTCGGTGTCAATGGGAGAATGGTTTGAGAAGTTCACGGTATCCCGTGCTGTGGTCCATTAATATTTGTGAAATAACAATGAGCCGAAAAGGAATGTAATCGGCTCATTGTTATGGCTTACCGACTGAAGCGGGGATTACGGTGAAATTTCTTCGAGTTGACGACCACGAGTCTTGATCCCAAATTGGGCAATGATGGCACCGATCACTAAAAATCCGCTAATCATCAGGAACGCAGTCATCACGTTCATGTGCAGTGCGAGCGGGGCGATAATCACCAGGCCCAAACCACCGCCTACGTGTCCGATGCCGTCGACCAAGGCAAACCCTGTTGTGCGGGCCCGTGTTGGATAATTTTCTGTGGACCAACTATAGGTCATAGGAACCCACAGGTTAAATCCAAAGAAGATCATGGCAGATCCTAATACGGACCAAATGAAGTTCGCACCTCCCAAGGCTACGAACACACCACCCAGGACGCAGATGGCGGCAGATATGGGAAGCCAGTATTTTCGCTCAAGCCGTTCTGCGGTGTAGTACGCCACGATTGTACATAGAATGAATCCCAAGGTTCCGAATGCTGCTATCAAGCCAGCTTCTGGCGGGGCGTAATGCAAGCTCACCAGGATGCTCGTCATACCGGCTCCGTAAGTATAGACCGTTACATAACTGACGAACCACACTGACACCAGGAGCAAAGTGCGCTTTAAGTAGACCCGATTGGAGAAGATTGCGGAATAGGGGATGGGTGGCTCCCCGACCGCGGGCGGTTGTACTTTGTTATTGATTGGCGGCAATGGGCTCCGCAAAAGAGCCATGTCTTCCATTAACGAAACGACGGTACTGGCTTCCTGGGTGCGTTTTTGCGCAATCAACCACCGTGGTGATTCGGGAAGCCGTATCCTGACTAAAATTCCCATTATTGCAAGCAATCCTCCGACAAGATACATGGTCCGCCATCCGTCAGTATAATGAGGCCCGGCCACAGCAAAAGGCAAACCTAAAGGAAATGGGGTAGGTCCTGTGGTGAGGAGCAATCCGAGCCAGATGCCCACGAATGCTCCTAGTGACGACATGATAAAAATCAAGGAGGTATACTTGGCGCGTCCCTGTCGTGGCGCCACTTCGTTGATGTAGGTATTAACGATGGCCAGGTCCGCTCCCACCCCTATTCCGGTCAGGATGCGGGAAAAAATGAATTGGTCATAACTGGGAGAAAATGCGCTCCATATGGACCCAATACCCGTAATAATCATCGTAACCAGCAACATATCGCGACGGCCCAGACGGTCAGCTAATGGGCTCAGAATCAAGGTTCCCACGACATATCCGACCAGGTTCAAGAGTACAGGAAGGCCTAGCCATGTGGACGAGGTTTGCGGAGTGCAGCCATGGACGAGTTGTGTGCAAGTCTGGATAAAAGAGACATTAATATCGAAGATGTCGTAAAACGTAAATAGAAATCCGACGCCGATTACCCCGACAAATAGATAGGGCAATGACCACACAGACAAACGCTCCAGTCGCGAGAGGACATCACCGGGCGTTGAGGTCATTTCTGGCTTCACGCAATTCACCTCGACTTCTTTAGTATTTGCCATAGATTTTTCGCTGTATGGTTGCCAACAAAAACAACACCTCAATAGATATATAATATATTATATGAATCTCGCCGATGCAATACGAAAAATTCGATTAATTGTGGGGTTTGCTGTGTTTTGGAATTTACAGAAAAACTCTAAGCAGGGGGATTCACTGTCGTCCCTTTTTGAGATTGGAACGGTTCTAATGCAGCAACGAGCCTTCCGTTTCAGCACGGGAGCGAAGTTCTTCTTGCTCGGTTTTTTGGATAATTCGGCGCATAGCCCGTCGTTTATGAGTGAGGGTCACCAATTCCGCGGTTTCGGCGTCGCGTTCTTTTAGCGCGGTCACAATGTCCTGATGGTCTTGTAGAGACTGCAGGGTTTCTGGATTGTTGCCGGTGAGGGGTCCAGGATATCGGGTGGCGTGGTTCCATAGGTCATCGATGATATGGATTAAGCGTTGGTTATCGCAATGTTGGTAGATTTGCGTGTGAAATTGACGGTTTAGGTAGTTAAGGCGATCGGGTGCGGCGCCTTCTGTTACCGCCTTTTCTAAAGCTTGGGCGATGTCGGTGATTTGGTTGATGTCATCGTCTGTTAACTGGGGAACCGCGAGACGCACCGCCAAGGATTCCAACGTTTCCCGGATTTGAAAAATCTCTTTAAGATCATGAGAAGAGAGCGTGCTGGTAATGGCTCCCACGTGAGGGATGATGCGCACCAATCCCATGGAAGCCAACTGACTTAATGCTTCTCGGACGGGAATTTCACTGGTGCCATACTCTTCGGCAATTTGCCGCGTCTTAAGGTGAAATCCTGGACCGAAGGTGCCTGACAAAATACGGTCTTTTAAACTCTCGAGGATGTAATCCTTTTTGGTTTCGTACTGCTTAGGCTTCATATTATTTGATTGCCACCAACTTTTTAAGGAGTAACTGCCAAAAGACTGATCACGCATCCATATTATATAACATCCTGACCTGGGAAGAAAAAGATGTCCGCCGTCAACACGAAGTTCATGAAGCGCTCTTGTGAATCATCCTTGGTTCCATTAGAATGGATTATACATTATATATAATGTTAAAATTTCAATGTTAGGCAAATTTGGGAACCCTACTTAATCCCTTTAGATGGTGTGGGTCGGGCGAAAATCATAAATCGAAAATATATATCCTCCAGAAATTCCGTTAGCAATCATAAGACGTCACAGAAGGGAGGGAACCCGGTTGCATGGCTGAATCGGTGATTGTCGGCCATGGGTCTTTTACTAGACATTGAAAAACTATCACTAGGGTAGTGTTTTCCAACCAGGTGCGTCAATGGTCACCTCAAGCGACTATTTCTTCGAAATTCCCGGTGAACTACGCTCATATTTGAAAGGATATACAATGCCCGCCGTGTTTGATGCGGTGGTGGCTCAAAGAGGAGATCATCCGGCGGTGTTTGCGGGCGAGTCTTTCTATACCTGGAAACAATGGCAAGACGATGCGCGGGCGCTGGCTTCGGCACTGGGTGATCTAGGAGTACGTCGCGGCGATGTGGTGGGGGTGCATCTGCCAAATTCTTGGGAGTTTTTGGTGGCTCACGTGGCTGTTGCTATGCAAGGTGCGGTGATGCTTCCACTGCATATGGCCCATGCCGAGAGGGAGATTTCTGCTCTGCTCGAACGCACTGCAGCACGCTTTTTGATTGTCCCAACAAAATATCGCGGTCATGAGCAGTACACTCTAACTCAACATTTAGTGGACAAGGTGGCGTCCTTAGAAAAATTGTTGGTGGTGGGCGATAATCCACAATCGCTTCCAGATACCATACACTTTGACGCCTTGCTGCAGCAAGGCAGAGGGCGTCCATGGACATCGGTGCCCATTAAACCCGAGGATCCGTTTGTTCTTGTAGCCTCGTCCGGCACTACCTCCTCACGTCCGAAAATTTGCCTGCACAGTCACGACGGACTGCTGTCCAATGCCTGGGCTACCGCAATGGATGGACTTGCCAGTTCTGACGACGTTATTCTAAGTGGTAGTCCATTTACGCACCTTTTCGGAATGCTTTCGATTCATATCAGTCTGCTAATGGGTGGCGGCCAGAGTCTTTTGCCTCAATGGAATGCGGATGATTGTTTGAAACGCGCTCAAGATACCCAAAGCACCATTTTATTTGCAGTACCCACTCAGGTCCGCGACCTATTGGGCATTTTAGATAGGAAAAGCCAATACCGCTTGGGTGTGCGGGAGATACGAACCGGTGGCGCTGCTGTACCCAAAGAGCTGGTGACGGGAGTGAGAGAAAAGCTCAACGCAAGGATGGTAATTCAGTGGGGGATGTCCGAAGTAGGCTCAGGAATATTTACCCGACCTGCTGACTCCGACGAAGTGGCCAGTTGTAGTGTGGGGATGCCGGTTCTAGGAGCAGAAGTTCGCATTCTAAGTGATGGACAGCCGACCCCAAACGGCGAAAGCGGAGAGCTGTACTACCGTAGCCCCTACATGTTTCATGGATATTATGGTGAGTGGCGAATGACGAACGAATCGGTAGACTCTGAAACCTGGCTGCATACGGGCGATTTGGCCAGTTGGAACCATGACGGTACCATCCAGTATCGCGGACGCCGCACGGAGATGATCAATCGCGGAGGGCTCAAGTTTAGTGCGTTGGAGGTGGAGTCTCTGCTTTCGGATATGGCTGAAATAGCCCAGCATGCCATTATGCCACGTTTCGATCAGCGGTTGGGAGAAAGAGCTTGTTTAGTGGTGGCGTTCGCTCCTGGTCGATCGATTACATTGGATGAAGTATGCCGCCATTTGGCGGATAAGGGGTTGGCCAAGTATAAATGGCCGGAGGAACTTGTAGTGTTAGAGGTTTTGCCGACAACACCTACAGGAAAAATTGCCAGAGCGGGCCTAAAAGAGGCCGTTTCAGCGGTAGAACAGATCTAGTCGATAATGCGGTCACGTGTCACGGAAAATGATTAGGAGGACAAACATGACGACAGATCCTTATCAAGCGATTAAAGAGTTGGGTGCCGCGCCACTGTGGCAATATTACGGGAACCTATTTCCGGTCGAACCACAGAGCGCAGCAGTGCCCTATGTCTGGCGATACCAAGACTTGCGCCCATACATGCTGCATTTTGCCGAGGTGCTTTCGCTTCAGGAAGCAGAACGCCGTGTTTTGATGTTGGTCAATCCTGGGCTGCAGGAACCGCCAGCGACGGTTAATTCGCTTTACGCCGGTATCCAGATCATTTTACCGGGAGAGACGGCGCAGGCCCACCGCCACACTGCATCCGCATTTCGCTTTATTATTGAGGGTCAAGGAGCGTATACCACGGTCAACGGAGAAAGAGTAGATATGCATCCAGGGGATTTGCTGCTAACTCCAGGGTGGCATTGGCATGACCATTCCCACGACGGTGCTGGTCCCATGATGTGGCTAGATGGCCTGGACTATCCTTTGGTCAATAAACTGGAGGCGGGGTTTTTTGAACTTTTAGGCCAGCGTATGCAAGGCTCCACGGTTCCTGATAATTTTTCCTCTCGCAAGTTTATTCATGGGCGGCTATCGCCCCGTTGGGACGCTCCCGGGGGCGCTCATTCCCCCATTGGGAATTATCCCTGGAAAGAAACCGAACAGGCGTTTTCCGGTATAGCCGACGACGCTGAAGGCAGTCACACGGAGGGCATCATTTTAGAATATACCAATCCTTGGACCGGAGGATCCGTGATGCCGACCATGAGTTGTCGTATTAGTCGTCTCCGCCCGGGATTTCGGGGGTTCGCTCACCAGCATACCGCCAGTACCATTTACCATGTCGTTCGCGGCCAAGGCGAATCCATCGTAGACGGGGACCGGTTGACTTGGGCAGAGCATGATACCTTTTGTGTGCCCGGGTGGGCGCGTTACGAACATACAAATCTGTCGATGTCCCAAGATGCTATTCTATTTTCTTACACAGATGAGCCGGTTATGCGTGCTTTGGGACTATATCGTGTAGCGTCTAACTAATTTCTATCGCATAGTGGGATGTCTTTATGGATAAAGCATCCCACCACATAATAGTAGACGTCATAGACACTTAATCAGGCATCTTGCATTTTGAGGCATCGTATGGTATGTTGTCATGTGTTAACGCTAGAAATTCTGCTGAAAGCGCGTCGCAGGCTAAGTAAATGCCATGGATGCCGAATTTGAACGTGGTGGATGTAGCTCAGCTGGTTAGAGCACCAGGTTGTGGCCCTGGGGGTCGGGGGTTCAAGTCCCCTCATTCACCCCAAGATTGTTCCCGGGAATCCGGGTTTTTTATCGCGCCCGTAGCTCAGGGGATAGAGTGACGGACTTCGAATCCGCAGGTCGTAGGTTCAAATCCTACCGGGCGCACCATTTGCGAGGGTGATGGAATGGCAGACATGCGAGACTTAGGATCTCGTGCCGCAAGGCGTAAGGGTTCAAGTCCCTTCCCTCGCACCATCCATTGCGGAAGTAACTCAGTGGCAGAGCCTTGCCCAGGCGACGGCTCAAGTCCTGTGCTCCGCTCCATTACCGAGGCGATGTATGCGCCTCTGGTTTTGTTGCATAAAGAATTTCGCATGCTATAATAGGTTGAATTGCAACGGGTTAAGGGGAGGATTGTCAAGGTATGCAAGTGGCATTAGAGCGACTACCGAATTCTGTCGCTAAAGTTTCGGTGACCATTGATCCGGCCGAGATGTCGGTGGCGATGGATAAGGCGTTTCGGTCCGTGGTGTCTAAATATAACATTCCGGGCTTTCGTCGCGGGAAGGTTCCTCGTCCTATTTTTGAACGTTATGTGGGACGAGAAGTGTTGTTGCGGGAGGCTGCCGACAAGTTGGTGAAGACTCGTTATACGGAAGCCGTGCTGCAGGCCGCAATCGAGCCCGTGGCGGAACCGAGCATTAAGGTTGTGACATTAGAGGATGGGTCCCCCTTTCAATTTGACATTGAAGTGGAGACCAAGCCGATTATCGAACTGGGAGACTATCACGACTTGTTGACGATACCCTTAACCGTTCGTGAGGTAACTGATGAAGATATTGAACAGGAATTGCAATCCGTGGCTCGGAGTCAGGCGCAACTGATCCCAGCCGATGACGAACCCGTATCGATGGGAAACCATATTATTGTGAAATTGAAGGGGTTCCTTGAAGGGGATGAATCCGAAGAACCTTTTGTCGAGGATGAGGCTTACGCTATTGAAATGGGCAGTGGAACCGTGGTAGAAGGGTTGGAAACCCAGCTCATCGGATTCAGAGTGGGAGAACCGCAAACGGTGCGCCTGACTTACCCCGAATCGCATCCCGATGTGGGTTTGGCAGGCAAGGACGTACGATTCGAAATCGAAGTGACGGAAAACAAACGGCAGGAAATTCCCGCAGTGGATGAGCAACTTGCCACAGCAGTAGGGTTAGAGTCTTTGCAGGAATTGCAGGAACGCGTGGCGAATACGGTTAAGAGCCGTGTTGAGGCTCAGGCAAAAAGTGATCGCTTGGCGGAGATCTTGGGTAAACTGAAGGAGCGCGTAGATATTGACATGCCATCGGCTCTTGTGGCTGAAGCGGTGCATCAACAGCTCCATGAAATGCTAAATAACCTGGCTCGTGTGGGAGCAACGTTGGAGGAGTATCTCGAACGCCGCCAAATTACGCGGGAAGCGTTGGAGTTGGAATTCCGCCCTCATGCAGAAGAGTGGGTGAAGGAACAATTGCTTTTGGAAGCAGTGGCTAAAGACCAGAAACTCACGGTAAGCGAAGATGAGGTGTTGGATTCTATTCGGCCCATAGCGGAAATGTATAAGCAACCATTAACAGCGCTAGTTAAACTATTTAAACAGCGTGGAGAATTTGAGTCACTGCGCGAGAATATGTTATTGTCCAAAGCCAGCGAGTACTTGGCCACAGCGGAATCTGAAGAAGCTGAGCCGGCATGAGTTGGGCGGGGAGGAGACACATGAGTTATTTAGTGCCGATGGTGGTGGAGCAGACCAACCGAGGAGAACGTTCCTATGATATCTACTCTCGGCTTCTTAAGGAACGCATTATCTTTTTAGGCAGCGCCATTGATGACGATGTGGCAAATCTTGTGATTGCCCAATTGTTATTTTTGGAAAGTGACGATCCCGAGAGGGATATTCACGTATATATCAACTCCCCAGGCGGTTCAGTGAGCGCAGGACTGGGTATTTACGACACCATGCAATATATCAAACCTGCGGTCTCAACCATCTGTGTCGGAATGGCTGCGAGCATGGGGGCACTGCTACTGTCGGGTGGTGCGGCAGGAAAACGCTTTGCTTTGCCTAATTCTCGGGTGATGATTCACGAACCATGGATCAATAACCTGGGAGGGAAAACCACCGATGTAGAGATCCAAATGAAGGAATTGTTAAGGAGTCGTGAGGCATTGGCCAAGATTTTGGCCAATCATACCAATCACTCTCTGGAGCAAATTTTGGAAGAGACCCAACGCGATTACTGGATGACTGCCGAAGAAGCTCGCGGATATCATTTGATTGACGAGGTCGTGGCACCACGGGCTAATGTGGTAGGCGAAAAGGACAATCCGGCTAAGGATAATCCTTCGTGAGGTACGCATGGGAAATCTTGATGTGCCGTTTGGTCGCCGGATAAGGGGGGGGCTTACATGTTCAAGTTCACTGATGAAAAAGGGCAACTAAAATGCTCGTTCTGTGGCAAATACCAGGACCAAGTCAAACGCCTAATCGCAGGTCCGGGCGGCGTCTATATTTGTGATGAGTGCGTTGAGCTCTGCTCTGAGATCATTGAGGAAGAGTTGAGTGACGATGTAGAATTTGAACTCAAGGACATCCCTAAGCCCCAAGAAATCCGGGCCATATTGGATCAGTACGTAATAGGACAAGATCGGGCTAAAAAAACCTTGTCGGTTGCAGTGTATAACCACTACAAGCGCATCAACATGGGTAACAAGGTTGACGATGTGGAACTGCAAAAGTCAAATATTTTAATGCTGGGACCAACCGGGTCCGGAAAAACGTTGTTGGCACAGACCTTGGCCAAAATTCTCAATGTGCCCTTTGCGATTGCGGACGCTACTTCGTTAACCGAGGCAGGATACGTGGGTGAGGATGTGGAAAATATCCTGCTCAAGCTCATCCAAGCAGCAGATTACGATGTGGAAAAAGCCGAGAAGGGCATTGTATACATTGACGAAGTGGATAAAATCGCGCGGAAGTCCGAGAATCCGTCGATTACTCGGGATGTTTCCGGCGAAGGTGTGCAGCAAGCGTTGCTAAAGATTCTTGAGGGCACGGTGGCTTCTGTGCCGCCCCAAGGCGGTCGCAAGCATCCGCACCAAGAGTTCATCCAAATTGACACGACGAACATTCTCTTCATTGTCGGCGGTGCCTTTGACGGCATCGAAAAATTGATTAAGCGGCGGATTGGCCGAAAAGGGCTCGGATTCAATGCCGAAATCCAGTCTCGTAACGATGGGAATATAGGAGATATTTTGGCGAAGATCATGCCAGAGGATTTGCTCAAATTTGGTCTGATACCAGAATTTGTCGGTCGACTTCCGGTGACTGTGACGTTGGATGCATTGGATGAATCGGCCTTAGTGCAAATTCTGACTGAACCCCGCAACGCACTCGTCAAGCAGTATCAAAAGATGCTGTCTTTAGATAGCGTGGAGCTGGAGTTCAAAGACGACGCGATTCGAGCGGTAGCTCGCGAAGCAATGCGACGCAATACCGGCGCCCGTGCCTTGCGGGCTATCATCGAAGACATTATGCTCGATGTCATGTACGATATGCCGAGTCGTAATGATATTGCGAAGTGTGTGGTGACACGAGAAGTGGTGGAGAATCACGACGCACCGTTGTTGGTTACCACCCAAGATCGTGCTAAAACACGCAATAAGAAACAAAAAGAAGAAACCGCGTAACGTTCCAAGTCTTACCTTCATCAGCCCCTACCCTATCCATGGGTGGGGGTTTTTCATTGACACAAGGGGCATTTTAGCCTAAACTCCATGGTTCCTGGGCATACTGAAGCATATCATTAGACTTTTGGACCATGATTTGGCTTAAGTGAGGTGTGCAAATTTGGGGAGACTACGAATGCGAGCCTCAAACAATTCCGATGCAATTCAAAATCACGGTTCGCGGAAAGGAGGGACGCGATGAACTTAGCTAACATCGCCACCTTCATACAATTCTTTTTTGCGATAGTGATTGGCCTTTACTTTTGGAACCTTCTCAAATCCCAACAAGGGAACAAGGCAGCTGTCGAACGTGATTCGAGGAAAGAAATCGAAAAGCTCCGGCGATTGCGCGCGATCCATCTTAGCGAGCCGTTGTCGGAACGAACGCGGCCTTCGAGGTTTGAGGAAATCATCGGACAAGAGGACGGCATCCGCGCCCTTAAGGCAGCCTTATGTGGCCCTAATCCTCAACATGTCATCGTCTATGGACCGCCGGGAGTCGGCAAAACCGCGGCCGCACGTTTGGTTCTGGAAGAGGCAAAGAAAAACAGTTGGACCCCTTTTTTGCCTGAAGCAAAATTTATGGAACTAGATGCCAACACCGCCCGATTTGATGAACGCGGCATTGCCGACCCGTTGATCGGTTCGGTACATGACCCCATTTATCAGGGGGCCGGGCCGCTGGGTATGGCTGGTATTCCGCAGCCTAAACCAGGTGCGGTAACCAAGGCCCATGGCGGAATCCTATTCATAGATGAAATAGGGGAACTTCACCCGATACAACTGAACAAACTATTAAAAGTTCTGGAGGACCGGAAGGTTTTTTTGGAGTCTGCCTATTATAATGCCGAAGACACCAACATTCCTGTACACATCCAGGACATTTTTGAGAATGGATTACCCGCCGACTTTCGGTTAGTGGGCGCCACAACGCGGCAGCCCCACGAAATACCACCTGCGATTCGCTCGCGTTGCGTAGAGATATACTTTCGGGGCCTGCTTCCCGATGAAGTCTATGCGGTAGCTTCCAACGCAGTAAAGCGCATAGGAGTGGAAGTCGAACGCGAAGCATTAGAGGTGATCAAGCGATACGCTACCAATGGTCGCGAAGCAGTCAATATGGTGCAAATAGTCGCGGGTGTGGGTCTGACCGAAAACCGCAAAGTGATTACACTTGCGGATGTGGAATGGGTCGTTCAGTCAGGGCACTACAACCCACGCCCGGAAAAGCAAGTGGCCACCGAACCGTTGGTTGGCATGGTCAATGGACTGGCAGTGTACGGGCCTAATATGGGAACGATGCTTGAAGTGGAAGCCGTAGCTCACCCCATCGTGACAGGGCAGGGAAAACTCTGGGTTACTGGCGTTGTCGATGAGGAGGAAATGGGCGGACAGGGGCGTACGGTGCGGCGCAAGTCGATGGCCCGGAGTTCCGTCGAAAATGTGCTCACTGTGCTGCGCAACATCATGGGACTGGAAACCACTGATTATGACCTGCATGTAAACTTTCCTGGGGGTGTTCCCCTTGACGGTCCGTCGGCTGGTGTTGCCATCGCTACGGCAGTATATTCAGCAATCACCAAAAAACCTTGCGACAACCGAATCGCGATGACCGGAGAATTATCGATTCGGGGTTTGGTAAAGCCGGTAGGCGGCGTTGTGGCTAAAGTGGAGGCTGCCCGTCAGGCGGGGTGCAAACGGATCCTGATTCCCCGAGACAATTGGCAGGAAATATTTCGTCATACAGATGTGGAGGTTATTGCGGTCGACACCTTACAAGAAGTCATCGACTTGGCGATGGTGATTGCCGAGCCGGTTGCAACGTCTTTGCCCGTGCCTCAAACTGACTTGCTCACTGCGAGCCCTTCAACGGCACAATAAAGGTTATAAGAATGCGTGGCCAGGCGGTCTCTCAAAGAGACCGCCTGGGTTGTCAGTGGAACCCTTTTTCGATAGATGTTAGAATGAGAAACTAACTGAGTTGGGGTTGGGGGGGACGTTATGGACCGCAATGAAATGCCACTATTGCCACTTCGGGGAGTGTTAGTGTTTCCGTATATGGTGGTGCCGCTGGAAGTAGGTAGAGATCGGAGCCTAAAGGCGCTGGAGCAGGCAATGTTGGATAGGCAAGAATTGATATTTGTGGCGCAAAAAGATACTCGGTTAGATGACCCAGGGGTTGATGACCTTTATCAGGTCGGAGTGATCGGTGAAGTGAAACAACTGCTAAAAATGCCCAGCGGCGGTTCTAAGGTTGTAGTCGAGGGCAGAACTCGAGCAACTCTTCGACATGTAGAAGATGTAGGCGAATATTTCCTGGCCGAAGTAGAACCGGTGCCTGAAGAACCGGAAATTACCGATGAAACTGAGGCTTTGATGCACGCTGTAGTCGAACAGTTCGAAATTTACATAAAGAACTCGAAGAAAATGCCTGGGGAAGCTTCGTTAAGCATGAACGTTGACGATCCTGGCCGATTGGCGGATACCATCATTAGCTATCTGGATATTCGCACGCAAGAGAAGGAAGACGTGCTGGAAACGTTTCCGGTTCATGCTCGGTTGAGTAAAGTATCTGACATTTTGGCGCGGCAAATGGAGCTGTTGGAAATTGAGAAGCGGATCAATTTTCGGGTGCGTAAGCAGATGGAGCGGACCCAAAAAGAATACTATTTGCGCGAACAATTGAAGGCCATCCAGCGCGAATTAGGAGATCGCGACGAACAGACTAGCGAGATTGAAGAACTTCGAGAACGGCTAAAAGCGACTCCTGGACTTGACTCAGAGGTTTTTGAAAAAATCGAGCGGGAAATCGATCGTTTAGCTAAGATGTCGAGTATGGCGGCAGAGGCCGTTGTGGTACGAACATATGTCGATTGGCTACTCAATTTGCCTTGGGGACACGAAACTGACGAACATATTGAGGTGGAAGAGGCCGAAGCCGTCCTCAACACCGATCACTATGGATTAAAAAAGGTTAAAGACCGGATTTTGGAATACCTTGCGGTGCGTCAATTAGCCCCGGATTTGAAAGGCCCCATCCTTTGCCTAGTAGGACCGCCAGGCGTGGGCAAGACATCGTTGGCACGTTCCATTGCCAGGGCTACCGGTCGTAATTTCGTGCGCGTCTCGTTGGGTGGGGTGCGTGATGAGGCAGAAATTCGCGGCCATCGCCGCACGTACGTAGGGGCCATGCCAGGACGAATTATCCAAGGCATGAAACAGGCAGGGACCAAAAACCCACTGTTTTTGCTTGATGAGGTAGATAAAATGGCGATGGATTTCCGTGGGGATCCGTCAGCTGCACTGCTTGAGGTGCTCGACCCAGAACAAAATAACCACTTTTCGGATCATTATATCGAAATCCCTTTTGACCTCAGTCGGGTGATGTTTATCACCACGGCTAACGTTCTACATACTATTCCGCGCCCGTTGCTGGATCGAATGGAAACCATTGTCATTCCTGGCTATACGGAAGAAGAGAAATTACGTATTGCACAGCAATACTTGTGGCCAAAACAGATGGCTGCCCACGGGCTGACCGACAAACCGGTGCAGATTAGCACCGAAGCCCTAAAGCAAATTATCCGCCACTACACCCGGGAAGCTGGAGTGCGGCAACTAGAAAGAGAATTAGGAACCGTGTGCCGTAAAGTGGCCCGAGAAATTGTGGGCGGACAAACCAGCCGAGTGCGGGTAACCGCGACTAGTCTGACCAAATATCTTGGGATGCATCGGGTTCATCATCGCAATGCCGAGGCGATGAGTCAAGTGGGGCTGGTGACCGGACTGGCAGTGACCGAAACCGGAGGCGACGTGATGTTGATCGAGGTGACTACCATGCCCGGTAAAGGTCAACTCACATTGACGGGACAGTTAGGCGATGTGATGCAGGAATCCGCTCGCGCAGCGTATAGCTATATCCGGGCTAAAGTGGAGACATTGGGAGTTGCCCCGGATTTTCATGAGAAATGGGATTTGCACGTTCATGTGCCCGAAGGAGCGATACCTAAAGACGGGCCTTCAGCGGGAATTGCGATGGCCACTGCTATGGTTTCGGCACTGGCCAAAGTGCCAGTGAAGGCGGACTTGGCTATGACCGGGGAAATTACTTTACGCGGTCGTGTGCTTCCGGTAGGCGGAATCAAGGAAAAGACGCTAGCAGCTCACCGGGTCGGCATTCGCACCATTATATTACCGGAGGAAAACAAACCGGACTTGGAGGAATTACCGTCCAATATTCGACGGGCGTTAACGATTCATTTGGTGAACCATCTGGATCAGGTATTGGCGATAGCCTTGGAGGACCGCGATCATGGCTAATGTCAAACAGTTTGTCACCTCCGCCCTGTATCCTAAAGAAATGCCTACCGATGACAAAATCGAGTTGGCATTCATGGGACGGTCTAATGCTGGGAAATCATCGTTAATTAATCGTTTGGTGGGTACCAAGATTGCGCACACTAGTGGAACTCCGGGGCGTACCCAACGGCTCAATTTCTTTGCCATGAAGGGGTGGTACATCGTCGATTTGCCGGGGTTTGGGTATGCCAAAGTGTCTAAAGCGCAGCGAGAAATATTTGGCCAAGCCGTGGAAACCTACTTAACCACCCGCCAGCCTTTAATCGGGGGAATTTTAATTCAAGATGTACGCCGCGAACCCGAAGAAGAGGAATTAATGGTAATGAAGTGGGCGTATGACCGTAATCTGTATTTAGCAGTTGTGGCGAGTAAAGTGGACAAGCTTAATCAGTCGGAACGGATCGAACGGCGCAAGCGACTGGAAGCTGTTTATGGGGCGGGAGTCTATTTCGTTTCCAATCGGACTGGCGAAGGCATCTCAGAGGTTAAGGGCGCTATTTTAGGATTGGGTCTCGCAATTTAGCGCCAGCGATACAGGGTGGGCGATCCGAAACCAATATGTGGCAAGCGACGACCAGAAACCCGGTGTTCTTGTTGCAACAGATTAATG
Source organism: Bacillota bacterium (assembly GCA_021797515.1). Lineage (GTDB taxonomy): Bacteria > Bacillota > Sulfobacillia > Sulfobacillales > Sulfobacillaceae > Sulfobacillus_C. The sequence goes on from JAJZZP010000065.1 coordinate 25,297, forward strand.
AGTAGCAACAAGAATCCTGCATGAGAGACCACGGCGAGCCGTGGTCCTTGTTTTTGGTACTGTTCTAGACGCCAAATAGCTTCTCGTGCCCGTTTTGTGGAACGGGCACGGCCTTCGGGCTTTTGATCCCAAAACCAATGAAACCTGAGGTAACTCCACCAAAATTCTCCTGGCCAGCGTTGGTTGAGAAACAGCGTAGAATCGTTGGGTAGCCATACCGGAATTTCCCGGAACAAGGGGTCGACAATAATGTTGTCATGGCGGGCGAATAATTTGGCGGTTTCCAGTGCACGCGGCAAATCTGAGGCAACGACCAGGTCGACCTTGGGATATGCCGCATACAAACGCTGTAAACGATCCTGTTCGTGGACACTTAGAGCGGCTTCGTCGTAAGCGACTAGGTACTGGTTAAATTCACTGCGAGTCATAAAAAGTGGGTTACGGGGTAAGTCGGGACGACCGTGCCGCATAACCCAAAAAGTTTGTACCGTGGCCATAGTTTAAAAAGTAACCATTTCGTAACCTTCCGTCAAGGCTTTGACCAAGTCTTCGCCCACATAATGAAGGTCAATTTGTGGATCTACCCGGCGTATTTCTTCAGCAATGCCCTTTTGTTCGGCGTGGAGTTGACAAGCAATGGTGGCAATATCAAGTTCCTGTGCCTTATCAACCAATTTAGCAAAGCGTGCCCGATTGGTTTCCGTTAGCACCTCGACCCCATCAGCAAAGAAGCAAAGTTTCACCGCTTCCAAATCTGGACTTTGTTTGGCTACGATAGAAAATCCTAATCCTGCCTTCACTTTAGAAGGTTGGTCAGGTCCGGAAATAATCAATATGAGAAGTTTAGCCAAGTGCATCATCCTACCTTTCTAGACATGTTCAAATTCCCAGTTTGCGCTCAGCATATCGCCCCTTTCGGGAGATGGCCCCAGTCGGGCGCGGAACTGGGCGAGAATGTTGCGGGGCGAGTTCCCATCGCGATCCATGACGCAGCCACACTGGGGACATTGGTACGTCCGTTTCCATGGTGGTATGGCTTGGCGATACCCACACCGTGAGCAGTCATTTGACGTATAATGCTCACTCACGACACCAAATACCTTGCCGTTACGTTGGCTTTGTACTGGATCATCCCGATGAACTGGTAAAGACCCACTCATTTTGCACACTCCGCTGCAGCCCTTTGGTTCGTTTGGTGGTTTTCCGCGACGTTCGCACCATCTGTTGTGGGGAGCGATTGCCCACCACGCTAGCTCGTTCAGTCTAATCTCGGGATCCAGGACTCGGCTTTGGTGCAATGTCACATTGACCACGTGGCTCCCCCTTTCAGTTGACTTAAATGCCAATTGTAGAGCGCCCGACACGGGCCCACCATGAACTCTAACACCTCAGCATCCCCTGCGGACCCGTTAATGCGAATCTTTTTCGCTAAGAGCATGTTTCAACTCCTTTCGATAGGATCGTAGGCCATACAGTCGGACACTAAAGATGTGGACAATTGACAGCAAATCGTTGGCCATTTCTCGATCAGGAGACAGCGTTTCTTCGCCCATCACAATAAGTTTGGTCCCATGTCGGGCACAAAACTCGGCAAACCACTCGAATCCGAACCGCACGAGCCGGTCTTTATGCGCCACGATGACTTGCCGGACTTTGCCCACTTCGATATCTTCAAACAGTTGATTGAAACCCTTTCGGTGATAGTTCAAGCCGCTCCCAATGTCCTGAATCGTATCGCTCGGGATAATCCCATGTTGCTGACAATATTGCTCTAACGCGGCAACTTGGTGGAGTAAATCGGGACGCTGATTGCGGGTCGAGACCCGCGCATACAGAACGACACGTCCTTCGGGCTTTGCAACCACGCCGATGTATGCAAGGTACTGATCATGCGTGTAATACCGCCGATTCGTCGGAGAGCGATAGGCCGTCAAAATCCCCTCACGGTCCCATCGCTGCAACGTGGCCACCGACTTCCCAATCAAGGCCCCAAACTGTTTCGGAGAATAGATGTGTGCCATACCAATATTATGACATGTTTACACATATTGGTCAAACCAGTTAGCGTCGTTCTTCAGACCACCATGTCTTCTTATGGCGGCGGTTTGATTGCCTACATCCAAGATTGTATCAGCGGCAAACAATTTTTGGCCCCATTATACATTGGTCACCATAACACGAGGGGTTATGGGATGCGAGCTGATGGAGATGATGATTTAACAGTAGGATTTGTTGGATTCGGTTTAAGACTCCCTATATTGGTTTTACAGAGAGTTTTGGCAGCCATCAACGAATCAACAGAAATTCCTCGGGAAGTCATTTTCTCTGCTAATAGCCTGAGATTCGTAACTAATTGGACAGTCAGCACTGGTTTTCCAGGACGTTGATCAGAATCCGAGGCCGATGGAGCTGCGGCAGGCTTAAATCGCTGATGGGTTGGTGGGACTGCCCCATTTTATCGCCGGGTGAGCACTCGAGGGACGTAAACTGATGGCATTCACGCCCCAAAAAATGCATCTGATCCAGAATCTAGTCGTTGTGGTTCTTTGGGCGTGACCCATAGTCCCCAAAGGGATTATCCCGTTCTCGGATAGCATTACGCCATCCGAGCGATTGTGTCTTCTCAACGAAGTCGCGTCCTTCTTGGGTGTGGCGTGCGATGCCATCAAATAGGGTGCCCAAAGTTCTCGAACTGGCCATTCCCATGTTCTCTACAGTTTGATTGCACAGAAGTTTGAGCATAATCAGTTGATTGATGGGCACTTTTGCCATCCTCTGAGCCAGAGCAAGAGACTGCTCAAGGAGTTGCTTTTCGGGCACCACCTCTAAAATGAGGCCGATTTCAGCCGCCACCGCAGCGGGAATTTCATCTCCGGTTAATAAATAGCGTTTGGCACGTTCCAGTCCCATGCGATATACCCACATCGCGGTTGTCGGTGTCCCCCATACACGAGAGGGAGGGTAACCAAATACCGCATTATCCGCGGCCACAATGATGTCTGCGCATAGGACCATGTCTGTTCCGCCTCCAATGCACCACCCCTGAACCGCCGCTATGGTTGGTTTATGGGAATACCATAGTTTCATGTAGGTATCAACAAAGCGCGACATCATTGTGTAATCTGCAACAGAATCCCAAAGACGGCTCGGGCTTTCTTCGTGAGTTTGATATTCGGTAGACCAACCTAAGTCATATCCTCCGCAAAACGCAGGGCCCTCGGCACGAAGTAGGATAACATGAGCATTGTCATCGGCATTCGCTGCTTCAATCGCAGCAGCCAATTCATCACGTAGATTCGGTGTAATCGCGTTGTATTCTTTCGGCCTATTAAGAACAATGGTATATACTCCTGAATCCAATTGGGTTGTCAGTGATGTGGGCATTGTAATGGTGTCCTCCTCTTATGTGAGAATTCGGTGGTGTGATGATTAGTTTTGAGGCGGTTCCATAAATTGCTCACGCAGGAGGAATTTTTGGATTTTGCCTAAAGGGGTGCGGGGAAACTGGTCGATTATTCGCCAATAGCGTGGCACTTTATAGCTGGCAAGGAGCGCTTTGACAAAGGTCTGTAATTCGTCTAAGGTGATAGTAGAGCCTGGCACAAGCTGAACGAAGGCGGCCGATTGTTCTCCCCAGTAGGAGTCAGGGATTCCGACCAGAGCGGCTTCTACGACGTCAGGATGGGTAAGCAATACATCTTCTACCTCTTTAGGATAGATATTTTCTCCGCCGCGAATAACGAGATCTTTTATTCGGCCTTCCACACGGACATATCCTCGATCATCCATTGCGCACAGATCACCGGTATGAAGCCAGCCATCCTGATCGATGGCCTGATTGGTGGCATCCGGCAAATTGAAATAGCCATCCATTAGCAAGTAACCGCGAGTGCACAGTTCTCCCGCTTCATTGATTGGCAAGATGGTATTTGTGTTTGGATCGATTATTTTCACCTCGATTTGTGGCAAAGGTTTGCCGACCGTGAGTGTTTTATCTTCTATCGAATCCTCGGGGCGCGTTTGGGTAATGATGGGAGAAGCTTCTGTTTGTCCAAATACGGTGCTAAAGTGAGCGTGGGTGGTCTCTTCTACTTGACGTACTAAATCAGGCGGGACATTAGTGCCCCCTGACCAAACTTTTCGTAGATCACCAAGGTTGCGCCCCGATAAATCAGGATGGGAAAATATCGCGCTAATCATTGTAGGTACCATGGGGGCAATATCGACATGATAAGTTTCTAGTAACTCCAAGACGGTGTTGGGAATAAATTGGGGGACCAATACTTGGGTGCCCAATGTTTGTACGGCTCCTAAAACGCCTAACCCACTACCAGACGAGTGGAAGAGCGGGATGGCGGATAGCCATGTATTGTGGTCTCTGGCGCCTCCCCTCATTGCCACAAAGCGTGCATTGTTGATCAGCCCCAGATGGTGTAGCATCGCCCCCTTTGGAACTCCGGTAGTGCCTGACGTGTATTGAATTTGGGCAATATCATGGGGATGGACTTCGGGCAACAGTGTCGACTCAACGCGTGACTGGCAGAACTCTGGCCAATCGGAAAATGACATTACCAAGCGCAAATTCGGTAAAGTGGACTGGATGGACTTAAGGGCTGTCCGCAGGTTGTTGCCGTGGAATTCCTCCACCATGAAAAGACCGGATACCTGAGATTGTTCAAGCACAAATTGAAGTTCCTTCGCTTGGTACGCAGGATTAACAGTAACCAGGGTAATATTGGCGAGGGCGGATCCGAATTCCAGGATAACCCACTCGGGGATGTTGTTCGCCCATACGGCAATGCGATCACGCGGTTGAAAATGTTTCAATAGGGCTTGTGCACAGCATTCGGCTTCGTTCCAGAGGTTTTCATAGGTCCATATACGTCGTTCTGATGGCTTAGCAATCCCTTCAATTAATGCGATGTGATTTGGGTCAGACTGATATGCGCGCTTCAACACTTCTCCTACGGTAAGGGGCAAGATGTCGTAAGAGGTGTCAGCGGGCCAATATGAGGTGGTGAGCCTGTCCATAGTATCCCTCCATAACCGTGTGACGTATTTTGAAATAAATCGCGTCTGTATCGGGATATTGCCCAGAGGATATCATTACATTATCACAGCGGCAATTTCCAGCGTTCCAGAAATTGACTTGGGCGGCATTTTAACGGGGAGCCGTGTCCTCAGAATAGAGATACCACCCCGTTCCCGTTTTTCTCCCTAAGAGCCCCTCTTCAAGTTTTCTCACCAAAGTAGCGGGGGGTTTCCAGTAGGGATCGCCGGTTTCCTCATAAATTTGCTGCATTGCCAGATAGGTTACATCGTTACCAGATAGATCCATGATTTCGAATGGACCAATTGGATGATGCAATGCCTGGCGGCAGATGAGATCAATATCTTTGAAATCGGCAATGCCTGCTTCATATAGTGCTAAAGCTTCTCTTTCGATAGCGCCTAAGATACGGTTGGCTACAAACCCGGGTATTTCCTTTTGTACGAGAATGCCTGTTTGCCCGATGCGCTGGCACAGCGCGAGCGCCATCTCCACGGTTTCATCGGAGGTTTTGGGACCCCGGACAATTTCGACACATGTCATCTGCAACGGTGGAAAAAAGAAGTGCATATTCAGCACTTTTTCGGGACGTGTGGTCTGGGAACCTAGTTGGGAACTGGCAATTGTCGAACTATTGGTTGCCAAAATAGCAGTCCGAGGAGCCAGACTGTCTAATTGAGCAAAGATTTTACGTTTCAGTGCGAGCTTTTCGACCACCGCTTCAATGACAACGTCGGCTTGTGCCACCGCCGATTCCAGAGAGGTAGTCGCCGTGAGACGGGCCAGAGCCTTTACTCTCGCTATGGGAGTCAGTTTTTCCTTTATTACCCAGTGGTTCATTCGGTCTTCCAATTCGTCACGGGCTGTCACGAGCACCGATGGGTTGGTATCCATTAGCATCGTGTTCAATCCGCCTAGTGCGGACAACATTGCGATTTGTCGGCCCATTTGACCCGCACCCACTACTGCGACGTGGGAAATTTCATGAATAGACATAAAACTTCTGACCCCCCAGCTTTTCGTATCACAGGGAATAAAATATGAAACCATCCCCTGTTATTATGCAGTGTTCAGGCACTGAGGGAAAGTATCGGACCCGTGCAACGGAAACCAGACTACGGAACGGTCAACACTGAAGGCAAAGACTCTTTTTCTTGCACCCACAAATGACACGTAAAAACCATATCCATGTCATCTGATATCATGCGTACTGGACGGTTCAGTTAAAGGCAAAGTTAGCATCGTCAATGGCTGGCATTACCTGTCCGTACCTTTCGAAGACAACAACAACCCCCCCTTTTTATACTGCGCGCGGATCAAATTGAACGTTTTAGGCGACTGACTTGAACGGTTGCAACTTGAGAATCAGCAAGGTATCTAGACGTGATTGATGTTCTGTTGACGTGGGTGGCCAAGCAGGTGGAGTTCGCATCGCATGGGTGTCCCAATCGCTGGTACTGCCGCCCACCTGAAAGGTTTGCAGGGCTTTGGTCCCGTGGGCTTGGTACGCTTTCACGTAGGATCGCACCCTCGTGTCGGTGCACCCCGTCGCCTTGGCGACGTCGGAACGCTCGCCGTTAAATACACTGCCTCCATCTTCATCTGGACCCGAGGATGCGGGTGGTGAAATCGTTCATCGTGTCCCGGCGGGATTTCGTTTGCGGTACAGATCAGGCGAATCATGGGAATCCCCGTGGATTCGGTATTAAAAGCGATTGCGTCACCTCACCGTATCGCACAGGGCTAACGATGTCCAGTCAGAACAGTCGTTCGTTATTGAGACGAGTTAAAAACGTTAAATTTGAACCGCGCAGTATAACGCTAACAATGTAGAGCAATCCTCTACACGTTTTCAATTAGCCAATGCGTTGCATTCCAGCGGTCGATCGCGGGTCAAGCGCATCGCGCAAGGCGTCTCCAACGAAATTGATGGCAACTACGGCGATGGTGATGACTAAACCGGGCGCCAATATGAGGAGCGGGTGGGTTACGATGTAACTTTCCGCAGAGTCCAACATATTGCCCCACGAGGGAATTTGCGGCTGCAACCCAAAGCCTAAGAAATCGAGAGAGGCTTCGGCCAGCATGGATCCAGCCACGCCAAAGGCCGCGGAGACCCAAACCGGCGCCATCGCCCCGGGCAAGACATGTTTGAATAAAATGCGGGCATTGCTGGCCCCCTGGGCCCGGGCAGCCTCCACATATTCTTGGCTTCGGAGAGAAAGGACCTGGGATCGAACGATCCGGGATAGCCCAGTCCAGCCGAACAAACCCAAGTATAAAATCATTAATCCGACCGACGCATTAGCTCCCGTCAAATTTAAGACGACCAACAATAAGAAGATGGCGGGGAAGGACATGACCAGGTCCACAAAGCGCATCATTAACGTGTCCCAGATTCCGCCGAGATACCCAGATGTCGCTCCCCAGACGACTCCAATTGAGGTGGCGATGATCATGGAAAAGAATCCGACCATAAAGGACACGCGGCCTCCGTACATCAATCGTGCCAACACATCGCGTCCTAACGCATCGGTGCCTAAGGGATGCGCAGCACTCGGGGGCAGGAGCACATGGGCTAAGTTTGGGGCGGTGGGGCTATAAGGGGTGAGAAGCGGTGCAAAAATCGAAACTAAAATGAGGAATACCAAAATCCCCAGGCCTACCAAGGCAAGGCGATGACGAGAAAATCGGCGCCAAAATTTACGGAAGCTAGACACCCCGCTATCCTGCATGGGATCAGTTTCGAGGGCGGTGTCCAATGGGGGTAAATTCGCCGTAGCCATGTCGATACGGCCTCCTTTCAGTCAATTATACTGGATGCGGGGATCCAGCAAGCCGTATGCGAGGTCAGCTAAAAGATTGCCTAAAATTAAGAGAGCGGCACTGATGAGCAAGGCGGCCATTTGTACCGGATAATCGCGATCATTCAGGGCGCTTAAAAACAGTCGGCCCATCCCGGGCCAAGCAAAAATTTCCTCCGTAATTACCGCGCCGCCAAAGAATCCGGGAAGATCCATGCCGATAATGGTGACGATGGGCAACAGTGCATTTTTTAGCGCATGTTTTAATACCACGCTGCGCTCTTTGAGACCTTTCGCCTTAGCGGTGCGAATATAATCCTGGCGAATCACTTCTAAGAGTCCCGACCGCATAAAACGGCTCCAGCCCGCCAGACTCCCCAGGCCCAGAACCGTGGTGGGTAAGATGAGATGACGCAGTAGTTCCCACAATGAGGGAGGATAGAATTCGGAATACATGCCGGCAACCGGAAGCCATCCCAGTTTTACGGCAAAAATCATTTGCAGCAACAAACCGAAGAAAAAGCTGGGCATCGCCCAAGCAAAAAATGATAAGAACGAAAACGTATAATCGAAGAGGGAATATTGGTGGGTAGCCGAATAGATGCCCAACGGGATGCCGAAACACAGGGATACCAGGAACGCCGCAACCATTAAAATGAGGGTGTTCGGCAGTCGCTCGCCAATCAGCTGGATCACGGGTTGCCCGCTAAAATAACTATAACCCCAGTTTCCATGCAATAATGCCCACAACCATTTGAAATACCGGACGTACCACGGTTGATTGAGACCGAGTTGCTTGGCCAGCACGGCGATTTGCGATTGCGTCACGTGGGGATTGTGCAAATACATGGATAAGGGGCCTCCAGGGGCTAAGTTCATAATGAAATACGTGACAATGGTCACCAGGAAGAGTAAAGGAATTGCCTGAATCATTCGCTGCAGTGCGTATTTTGTCATAAATCTACTCCTCTCAGGTGGGTAAGGGACGACGTCGGTCGTCCCTTACGGCACCCATCGCCTTGCTCAACCCGATGTTACTGCAAAGACCAGTCCCATGGAGGGGTGTTGCCAAATGTGGTTTGAATATATCCGTGCAAGTGCGTCGAAATTGCTGTGTCATTGTTGTACCAAAATAGGAAAATGAGGGGCAGGGTCTTTTGTTCGAGCAACTGGATTTGGTCATACACCTGTCTGCGGGCGGGGCGGCTGCTGAGTGTTACCCCTTCCGCTTGAAGCTTGTCCATAGTGGGATTAATGTACCGCTCACTGTTTTCTGCCGGCGATGGTTGAAACGGACTCTTCGGCACATACTTGGAGTTGAAGTCGATGGTGTCATCGGGGAATACGCCTTGTCCCCATGAAAAGATTAACGCTTCGTCTTTGCCGTTCACTTGGGGTCCTGGGTTAGACGGCGTGCCATTTCCAAATACGATGGACCAACCTGCTGTATGCACGGGGGCATATACTCCGATTTTTTCCCAATCTTGGGACACAACCTGGGCGATGTTCATATCGCTTTGCGAGGTGGACCCGGTCCAAATGGGTACGGTCAGTTCTTTGCCATTTTTATACAGCCAGCCGCCAGCGCCTTTGGTGAAACCATCGGCCGCGAGAATTTGTGACGCTTTTTGCAAGTCGAATGAGCGGTGGGGCACATTGGGGTCATAGAAGTAGCCACCGGGCACTTGGTCGCCATGGGCGACGACCGCCATGCCATGCATGATGTCGGTGACGATTTGCTGCTTGGGTGTGGCCCAATCTAACGCCCGGCGGACATTGACGTCTTTCAGGAAATTGTCTTCATCCAGTTGAATCAAGTTGTATGTCGGTTCCAGGGTTTTGACGATATTGTAGCCGTGCAGGGTGTTAATCTCGGAAATATCTGCCGCCGGGATCGCTCCCATGGTTAATTTTCCTGTGGCGAGCATATTAAATTGGGTGTCCGAGTTGGGCACTATTTGCACAATGATCTTTTGAATGTGAACCGGGGGCCCGAACCAATGGGGATTCGGGGCAAACGTCAACTGTTCGTCCGTCACCCACTTGGTTAACATGTAAGGGCCAGCCACCACGGGGGTTCCTTTGTCATAAATCCCATGATTGATTTGGGTCGGCGTCCACTTGTCAAAAATATGCTTGGGCACAATAGTTCCGGATCCCACCGTAGAGTAAAAGGGTGCATAGGGTTGGGTTAATTGGAACACCACTTTGTGCGGTCCCTCCGCGACCACTTTGTTGACGTAGTTCCATCCGGTATCGTACGTAATATGAATTTTGGGATTAGTCATGTAGTGCCATGTATACACCACGTCTGCCGAGGTGAGTGGTGTACCGTCAGACCACTCGGCTTTCGGATTGAGATTAAACGTGTAATCCAGGCCGTTCTTGGATTCGGACCACGACGTGGCAATTCCGGGCGCCCAAGTATCCTTATACGATAGATAAATGAGGCCCAGATCCATCAGCGTCGTAGGGACGTTATCCACCGCTAACGCTCCCAGCGCGGGGGTCAAGTTGTCAGGATTTTGGTTAATCGCTTCGATTAGCGGAGGACTGCTGACAGCGCTAGAGGGTGTCGAACCACATCCAGCCAACCCCGCTGACAGAAGGCCAGCAGCCAGTATCGGCGCTGCCCATTTTTTCATCGAGTAAAACCTCCTCAAGAATATTGTTTACCAAGGGGAGTATTCGCTGCCGCTCGTCCAAATTCCTTCTCATTCGGTATGGACCACTTAACCAATTTGCATTATATATAATTCAAGTCGTGGGTCCAAGGAAAAGGGAGGCCCAAACCATCCGGGGAAGCATCAAACAAATACCCAGGAATATCAGATCGTGAAAAGGATATTGGATTACTGAGCGCTTTGACGCCCATCAAAATTTGGGTTTGGTCCTGGGAGAGAGATTCAAAGCTCTTCCATAGCGTTCTTGAATTAAGGGGCGGATTCGGGCCAGGAGGCTTTTAAGACTGAGAACCCGTACTGTGCCTTGCAACGGAGTTGTAACCATCTTAACACCATGAGAGGTTATTAATGAGGCTAATATCTGATCTTGACTATGAAAATTAACAACGATGGAATTGCTGCCAAAAGCACCAAGAACATGCGGCATGCTGGCTAACACACTGAGAGAGTTTCCCCCCCATTCCATTATTGTGACTGGGGAAGCAGTGCGAAGGGAACGGTACGCGACCACATAGCCAGTGACCTGATTGCGATCAGAGATGGCAAATAGCCGTTGATCATACCCAGGTCGCACAAACCATAGCGATTCCAACAATGTTGCCATATGTGGCACGGTTCGGCGAAATCGGTTGGGTTGGCGCCAGTATATCGGGGCCAGCGTCGACGCCATTGGGGACGCTCGGGTGCCGAAATTTCCTCAATGTCGTTTATCACTAATCCTTTAAGGTCATTGAATTACGGGGCCTAACTCATCTGTAGTGAGCGTGACTTCGTACATCGATCCCACAGGAACCGCATCAAGACGTCGATAAAGGCCGCGTTCTCCAGAGATCAAGGCCAAGGGATAGTCTTGTTGAGTCAAATCATCAAATACCTGGTTTAAAATTTTAGTGGCAATTCCCCGCTTTTCGAAGATGAGCAACGTCGCAATGCAACCTATAGAGGCCACCGGTAATTCGATGCCTTCGATTGCCAAGACTTGAGGATAAACTCCGACCATACTAACCACTTGATTGCCTATGGAGGCATAATACAGGTTCTGGGCGTTATCTAGAGCAAATAGGTGCGGAAACTCTAACGCCATGCCTTCATAGGGAGCCGCCGTGGGTCGGTAGACAGAATTTAACATCGATAACAATGGCAAAATTTCTTTTGTCGATGACGCTTGGGATATGGTCAAAGAATCGCCCACGGGTTCCACCTCTTATGTGGCTTAAAAAGCTTATGCAATGACTCATTTCACAACTCAGGGGCAAGGGTATTGAGACTTTCGCCATGGATCGGGGAAAATCCTGCCTATTAGGTATGGACCACTAATCCAATTTTTTTGTTCTGTGGGATGACGGAACTAGTTCGTGCCAATAAGACCGGAAATCATTAGTGCGGCACTGAAACCGCCGACAGGAGCTAATGAACGGTGGCCAATAGTGACCCCAATGATTACTGCAAATAAGGGCTCCAAGGTAAATATTAGGTCTGTCTCAAAAGAGGAAAGACGTCGGCCTTCAGGCCGGGGAGGAGCCGCGCGAGAGAAACCCTCTTCCTACGTTGTGTCCTCACTAACATTGTGACATGATAGAATTAGAGGGCGTCAGGAGGCGTCTGCTTTGGAACTTACCTTGACAGCAACGACCCCGGGAGCAAAAGTGTGTTGCTCGTCGAGACGCGGGAAGCCTATCGCCAAGGGTGTAATTCGGTGTCCGCCCACGTCGATGCCACGCACTGTTTCCAACAAGCCCTCCTATCGACCCTTGCGAATCCAGTTGGGCTGCGATTCCCAATGGCCCAATCGGTGATTAAGACCGTGATTTCTCGCTATAAGAGTGTGTTGGCTCACGGTCATCCGTGGACTCAAGTGGAGTTCGCCACGCCCGCCCTCGATCTTGTCTGGAACCGCGTTTATTCTTTAAAGGTCGGACAGATCTTCGTCAATACGCTCGCGGGGCGCGTGCCGGTGTCGTTCGCCAGGCACGGGATGGAGAAGTTTTTCGATGGCACCGGGCCGTTTGGCACGGTGCATCTCGTCCACCGGCATGACCGGTGGTTCTTCCATGTGCCGAGGACGAAAGACGTGACCAATGGGGAGGAAATCCGTCAGGTCGTCGAGCTCGATTTTGGGATCAACTTCGTGGTGACGGCGTACGATTCCCCGGAACAAACGACCTTTTTTCCGGGCCGCGCAGTCAAAGCGTGGCGCGCGCCCTTCAAGTGCCCCCTTCGCCCGACGGCGCCTGAAACGCTTGGACCCCACGAGAAAACCGTTGGATGACTGATGTCAACCATCAGGTCAGGAAGGCACTCGTTATCCGGCACGGTGCAGAGACCCTATTCGTTCTGAAGGACCTGACGGGTATTCGTGGTGCGACCGATCCACGTCCGTGTCGTGGGCTTTTTATCAACTGCGGCAGATGGTCGAATGTTAAGCCGCCCTGCAGCACGGGTGTACGGTGGCCGTGGATCCCTGCTTTACCTCGCAAACATGGTCGAAGTGCGGACACGTCGCGCGAGGGAATCGTGATAGGCGGCGACACCGATTTGACTGTCAACAATGCCGTGGTCGGTCGAATGACGATCCGATTGTCCCATGAACCTGCACCGTCGGGAATCGAGTACCGGGTGACAGGTTCGACGGAGGCAAACCCGCCGTCGTGAGGGCGTTGCTAACCGCCCTACAATGCGACCCATCTTAAGGAAGGAGACGGCTTCGGTCAAGGTGATAATCCCTCAAGGGAAACGCGGGATGGGTTGTCGGTACGACACGGATTTCAGAATCGGGATGAAAGAATATTCAGGGATGTTAAAAACGCGCGTGCCCAAAGTTTGCAATCCAAAGGCGACAAAGAGCCAAATGCCGGCAAACATGGATTTTTCCATGGTAACGGTTTCTCATTTCGTAGTGCCCATGGCACAATAATCAGGGTTAAACCAGAATGGCGGTATCACGGTAATGGCTTGTTTGACGATAAGAAACGCGGATCCCCAAATTGCGGTGACGCAAATTAAACTCGGGCGGCGCGCCAGCATCGGTTTCATTTCCTCGGTGATATAGTCCCTATAATTTATCGTGCACTTCGAGTAGACGGGATGCTTAACATAGACTAAGGATGTTATGCCTTAGTCGCTCATATTGGGCAACGGTACCAAATCTGCCAATATAAACTCTAAGTATTGCGACAGGAACCGCACGGTTCGTGTCGAATAATCTTGAGAAGCATGGCGACGTGGTGAGGTGACAAGTGAATGGTGTTGGCCCCGATTGGCCATTACCGGCGAATACGACGGTTGAAGTATGAGGATTTAAATATGTTAGCGGGTTGGGATAGTGATGTGGAAATCAATCGACTGACCGGACGTAAATTTCACGAAACGCGGGTAGAAGATTGGTGGCAAGCCATAGTACGGGATCGGTCACGGATTGGATTTGCCATAATGGATGATGAAGGTCGCCTTATTGGCGATGTGGAACTTGAGCATATTTCTTGGCGAATTAAAGAAGCTGAGCTGCGAATTGCTATTGGCGACAAAACATATTGGGGCCGTGGGTTCGGAACCCAGGCGGTTTTGGAAGTGTTGCACGTGGCATTTGACGGCATGAGTCTGGAACGGATTTATCTGAGGGTTCAGGAAGACAACGAGCGGGCTATACGTTCTTACGCTAAAGCGGGATTCAAAAAGATTGCCCGATTGGTGGCCAACGGTCGATTGTCTGGCAATACCGATTTGGTACTAATGGAAGTGATCCGCGATTCCGCTACCTTGGCAAACGGTTGAGAGCTTCGCTAGCAACAGCGCGGTTCACTGCAATGTCGTAAGATGGCCATGTGGATTGCACTTCCAGCAGACTGACCTGGCGTTGATAGAGAGAGCGTGACAGCACGATCGTGGCCGGCCACATCTGGTATCTTTGGCCAAGCCGAATCAGCTTAATTTCGCGGGTGCTGGGGATGTTTGTGTTTTGTACTAGAGACGCGACAGCACGGGGAGACGATGTGTTGATATACCATAGCGCAAGATTCACGGCGCTTAGAAATGGTAAAGCTAAAGGAGACTTGCCCACGATTACTATAGCGGGAATGGGGCCGGTAGAACCTCCCATCCATGCCAATACACTGGTCTTAGGATCCTCTTTTTGCAGTATCTGCCACTCCGATAGGGTAACGACAGCCCACGGTAATTCGTAGCTGCGCCACACCGCAGTCAGGTGGTTTATAGGGATGGCATCCAGGTTTGAAGGCACGACGTGATGCGCTTTGAAAATTGAAGAAATTACCGCAAGCCACGGCAGGGCGGCGGAACTATAGGCTATCGGCATATGGTTCAGGGAGTGCAACCGGAAATGCGGGTCTGAGCGTGGAGCAACTAATACCGCATCAGGCTTCTGTGCCACCACGCCCAGAATTGGGTATCGGCTACCTGCGGTTTCGACCCATAGAGAGGCATTTAGGGGATGGGACACCCACTTGACGATAATATGCTGGTTGGCGTATAGTCCTAGCTTTTGTGCCACGGTGAGGGGCAGTGACGGTAAACTAAAGGGTTCTTGTACATACACTTTGATTGAGGGATAGGAAGGGGGCGGCGGGGCGGTGGACCGTCCGCAACCGCTCATCATCAGCGCCATCGTTAACATGAGGCTAGTACCTTGCAGTCGCTTAGAAATCACGAGCTTCTCCCCCTGAGGGCGTAATGGGACGTCCTCTAGACACCATATGGCGGTCTATGAACATTCAGACATAGTAGATGCGGAAAAACCAAAATTGACAGTCACCAGCGGTTCGCTATAATGTTACTTGCCACCTAAATGTTGGCCCATTGACCTTTGCAGTCCCATTTTCAGAAGAACCAAGGAGGAACGTTGCAATGCAGGTGCAACCGTTGGGAGATCGTGTATTAATAAAATTGGTGAGTGAGCAAGAACGGACACAAAGCGGGATTTACATACCGGACACCGCTAAGGACAAGCCGCAGACCGGTCTCGTGGTCGCCGTAGGCGACAGCGAAGACATCAAGGTATCCAACGGTCAAAAGGTGCTGTTTGCTAAGTTTGCCGGAACAGAAATCAAAATTGGCAATGAAGAGCATCTGATTTTATCGTCGGATGACATTCTTGCTGTTGTTGCTGACTAGGCAGAGCAGTATACTAGGAACAATAACCGGCTGATGACGGGAAAAACCAAGAGTAGTCTGGCATAGAGAGTGAAGGATTCGGTGAAACTTCATCTAGGCTGCCTTGGGGGTGGCCCCTGAGGTATTTTGGTAGTGCTCGTCACGAACCAAAACGGGGACCGCCCGTTATCGCGACATTGAGGCGCACGATTGCGCAAATTAAGGTGGTACCGCGAAGCAACTCCCTTCGCCCTTAAGCGAAGGGAGTTGCTTTTGCGCCCGAACCCAGCCCAAGGAGGCAACCCATGACAGAACTGAGTTCACGGTACGACCCGCATGCCGTGGAACACAAATGGTACCAACATTGGCGACAAGGCCGGTATTTCGAGCCGAGGCAGGCCGGAGGCGAAAAATCCTTCACGATTGTGATGCCTCCGCCCAATGTGACGGGAGTGCTCCATGTGGGACATGCGCTCAATACCACGTGGCAGGATATTTTAATTAGATTTCACCGCATGCTTGGGGATAACACACTGTGGTTGCCAGGCACTGACCATGCCGGAATTCACACGCAAATGAAAGTCGACGAAATGTTGCACAGCCAAGGACATGAACGACGGGAGATGGGTCGTGAACAGTTCGTGCAACAAGTGTGGCAGTGGAAAGACAAATATGGCGGAGAAATTCTTCGACAAATCGAACGCCTGGGAGCTTCGGTAGATTGGAGCCGTCTTCGCTTTACCATGGATCCAGGCTTATCCGAAGCGGTGACTGAGGTCTTTGTTCGATTGTACGAGGAGGGCCTATTATATCGCGGCTACTACATCACCAATTGGTGTGTCTCTTGTTTAACCGCTTTGTCTGATATCGAAGTAGATCATGTTGATGAATCCGGAACGCTGACGTATATCAGGTATCCTCTGGAGGATGGCGAAAGCGGTATCATCGTGGCCACGACCCGTCCTGAAACCATGCTCGGTGATACGGCGGTAGCTGTCCATCCCGACGACGAACGCTGGAAAGCCTATGTGGGGAAAAAGGTTCGATTGCCCTTGATGGACCGGTTGATTCCCGTGATTGCGGATGAATATGTGGACCCGGGGTATGGCACTGGAGCTGTTAAGGTTACACCCGCACATGATCCTAACGATTTCGCGATAGGCGACCGTCATCATCTCGAACGACTTAAGGTCATTGGCGATGACGGCCGGATGACAGAGGCGGCTGGAACCTATCAGGGGCTAGACCGTCATCAAGCACGTAAGCAAGTGGTCGAGGATCTAAATGCGCTGGGTCTAGTTGATAAAGTGGAGCACATTACGCATTCGGTCGGACATTGCGAGAAGTGTGGCACAGCCATTGAACCGTTGTTGTCTCTACAATGGTTTGTCCGCATAGGTCCCTTGGCAGAGCCGGCCATTGAAGCCGTGCACTCGGGCGCCATTCAATTTGTTCCGCCACGGTTTGAAAAAATTTATATGAATTGGATGAACAACATCCGAGACTGGTGTGTGTCGCGTCAGATTTGGTGGGGTCATCGGATACCGGCATATTACTGCGACGTCTGTGATAATGTGGTGGTTTCTCGAGTCCCGCCTGAGGACTGCCCTGGTTGTGGGGGCACGATGCACCAGGACGAAGATGTGTTAGACACGTGGTTTTCTTCTGCTTTATGGCCATTTTCTACGTTGGGGTGGCCGCGCCAGACCGAGGATCTGATCACCTTCTATCCAACGTCGGTACTCTCCACCGCCTATGACATTATTTTCTTTTGGGTGTCTCGCATGATTATGCAGGGCATTCACTTTACCGGCAAGGCTCCGTTCAGTACCGTGCTTATGCATGGGTTGGTTCGAGATGAACAGGGGCGAAAGATGAGTAAGTCGCTAGGAAATGGCGTTGACCCCATGGATGTGATTGATAGATATGGGGCGGACGCCTTGCGCCTTGCGCTGGTATTATCGTCAGCACCAGGCAATGATCTGCGGTACAGCGCGGAGCGGGTCGAGGCGGGTAGCCACTTTGCCAATAAGATTTACAATGCGACGCGATTTGTCTTGATGAACCTCGGCCACGGGGCGATAGCCTCCAAAGACACCCCGTCCAATCATCTTGCCGATCGATGGATTCGGTATCGCTTGAATATGGCAACCAGGGATATCACCTCCTATCTTGAGAATTTTGAATTCGGGCAGGCCGCTCGAGTGATTTATGATTTTCTTTGGGATGATTACTGCGATTGGTATATCGAACTGGCAAAGGTGCGGTTGAAATCGTCGTCGGAATCGGAGCGCACAATCGTATTACGTACCTTAGTCGACGTCGCCAGCGATGCCTTAAAGCTGCTGCACCCATTTATGCCCTTCGTCACCGAGGAACTGTGGCATGCGTTGCCTCATCGGGGCGACAGTATTATGGTGACGCCGTGGCCTCATGAACAATCCATCGAATTTAGCGGTGACGACCAAAAACAATTTCAGGCGTTGCAGGATTTGATCCGCGGCATACGTAATCTTCGCGCCGAACTTAGGTTGCCGCCGAGCAAACGGGCAGATGTAACGATCTGGGTTGATGACCACTCAAGTGTGGCACAACTGCAAACGGTTCAAGAGGAGATTTGCGAGCTCGGAAGAATATCACACATGACAATTTTAGCGAGAACCGACGGAGGGATTAGCAAGCCAGCGCACGCCATCTCGCAAGTGGCCGCGGGGGCCACCATATATGTGCTCCTTGATGGATTGGTTGACATTGACAAGGAAAACCACCGTCTCTCCAAACTCATAGAGACGACTCGTGGTGAGTTGGACCGTGTTCGGCGGCAACTAGCTGACCCGAATTTTTGTGAACGGGCCCCCGAGGTTGTGGTAGACAAAGCGCGTACAGCGGAAAAGGATTTAGAAATCCGGTTGACACGTCTGCAAGAACGTGTGGAGGATCTGGCGTGAAGGAAAATTGGTGGCAAGGATTAACCAAAATAGGAATGCGGCCTGGGATGGAACGTACGTCTGATCTGCTGCGGCGCTTGGGCAATCCCCAATTGCGGTATCCAATTATTCATGTGGCAGGCACCAACGGCAAAGGCTCTACCGCAACGCTGCTCACTGCCGCATTGATATCGCAAGGATATCGTGTAGGGCTTACCACTTCCCCCGATTTGGGCCAGATCAACGAACGGGTGATGATTAATCAAGAACCGTTGGATCCAGGCACCTGGAATCGTCTTGGTGATCAAGTGGAGGCTGCCGGGAGTCAAATGACGGACATTCCGACATTTTTCGAGGCGGTTACCGCACTCGCGTTTTTGGCCTTTTCAGAGCAGTCTGTAGATGTAGCCGTGGTAGAGGTAGGACTCGGAGGTCGCTTGGATGCGACCAATGTGATTCCCCCTCCTCTGCTAACGGTGATTACTCCTATTGCCTTTGACCATATGGATCGGCTAGGCAATACCATAGAACAAATTGCCAGCGAGAAGGCGGGGGTGATCAAAACCGGGAGCCGCGTGGTGATCGCGCGTCAGCCGTATGCTGCGGCTAGGGATGTCTTATTGGAGAAATCGAAGCAAATGGGGGTAGGCGTCTTTGAAGCGGAACTTAGTCCTGAATGTGACAGTTCTGGTGTCTGGTGGAACGACTCAGAAGCCGGAGATATGCGTGTACCGCTTTTAGGCGCCTATCAGACAGAAAATGTGGCGACGGCACGAGCGGCCGTAACCGTGTTACAGCAGTTGGGATGGATTTCGGACTGGGAAGCCTTAAGGGAATCGTGGGCCAACGTCAAATGGCCAGGGCGATTCCAAGTTGTCAGTCACAATCCGTTATGGGTGATTGATGGTGCCCATAACATTCACGGGGTTATGGGGCTGGTTAATACCTTGTTGCGAGATCCGTGGAATCGTTACCGATGGCATTTGATTTTTGCGGTATTGAAGGACAAGCCGGGTGAAGCGATGTTGGAGGCGTTGTTGCCGTTTGCAGTCCGTGTCACATTAACTCAAGTGCCCGGGGACCGGGGTATCAACCCGCTACCGCTATTCCAACGCTATGCATCTGAGGTTCCGATGGTGGTTATTGACGATCCCCTCGATGCGGTAAGATATGCCAGGACCGTGGATGCCGGATCTCAGGATGCGGTGCTGGTGTGCGGGTCGTTGGCGCTTTTAAGCTATCTTAACCAACATCGGGCGTTTTTGCCGCAGTCTGCCAATGTTGTCGAACAATAGGAGACGACGCGGTGAATTTGACCAAGAGTGGAAGCTTTTCAACAATTGCCCTCGAGACATGTCGGATGTTATGCTGAACAAGACCCAAAATTTCATGGCGGACTTCAGTGATTCCAGCTGTGCCTAATCGGGAGGTTTTTATGCGCCATCGCCATCAGGGATTTCTCATGGCTGTGCTTTATGCTGTGGTCGGCGCCATCATTGGCTCTGTGATCGGACGAATGCTATCCCCCGTGTGGAGCCCAATCGGCCATAACTATTTTCAATTTGGCAGTTCTCCAAAAACGCCATGGACATTAAACTTGGGTGTTGTGGGACTTCAACTAGGAGTTTGGTTAACCCTTAATTTGGGGGGCATTATAGGCTTGATTGGCGGACTTTTTTGGTATCAACGAAGAGGGTAGGAGGTTCCCGGTTGAGTGTTCAATATGTATTGGCGTCAGCGTCACCACGGCGAATTCAGCTATTGACGCAACTGGGATTAACCTTTACTGCGGTGCCGGCCAATGTTGATGAAACGGCAAGACCCAATGAACGTCCAGAGGCCTTGGTGCGGCGATTAGCGGCAACGAAAGCGATAACGGTGAGCGGAAGTTTTCCTGACACTGTGATCATCGGTTCGGATACCGTGGTGGCGCAGGGATGTCAGATTTTCGGGAAACCGGGCGACGAGGCTCACGCGCGTGATGTGTTGCGACTGCTTAGCGGCAAACGACACCAAGTGTATACTGCAGTCGCAGTGTATTGTGCCCATAGCGGTCGCGGATATGTTGATGTGGTGGTGGCGCATGTGACCTTTCGGCCCCTAACGGCGTTAGAAATCGCGGACTATGTTCAAAGCGGGGAACCTATGGACAAGGCTGGAGGCTATGCTATTCAGGGAGAGGCTGGCAAATGGGTGACTGGGTTTGAGGGGAATTTGGAAACCGTCATCGGTTTGCCTACCGACAGGGTTAATCGTCTGATCGAACGGATCGGATCCGACGGGGTCACATTGTGACGTACCGGGTACAAGATCTACCGTCCGATCAACGACCGCGAGAAAGGCTGTTGTCGAGGGGCCCGGGAAGTTTAAGTGATGCTGAAATCATGGCAGTTTTATTAGGAACCGGAACCACGGGGCAATCTGTCCTCCAAGTGAGTCAGGTGTTGCTGGCGGATGGCTGGAAAGGATTAAGGAACCGAACTGCGGAGGAATTGTTGAAGGTGCGTGGTTTGGGAAAGGCCAAAGTAGCTTTGCTGCTGGCGGCGCTGGAAATCGGTTCTCGGCTGGCGAAACAGGAAGTGGGCGGTGTCATTGAGGGACCGGAAGACGCGGTCCTGTTGCTGTCAGATATGACAAGCTTGGATCAAGAAGAATTTCGGGTGATTTTATTGAATACCAAAGGACGAGTGCTCGCCATTAATACCGTGTTTCGTGGGGGACTGGACAGTGTCGAGGTGTTCCCGCGCGAGATTTTTAAACGGGCGGTGGCACATTCAGCAGCTTCCATCATCGTGGCGCATAATCATCCCAGCGGGGACCCAACCCCAAGCCCGGAGGATCGTAAACTGACGCGAAGACTGGAAGACGCAGGAACGATCATGGGTATTACCGTGTTGGACCATATTGTAATAGGAAATTCACAGCATGTCAGCCTGCACCAAGGGCAGACGACTAAATTGAGTTAAGGGGGATTCATTGACCCATGAGAAGCATGTTCGCGGGGTTTTCAAAGGATATGGGAATTGATTTGGGAACCGCCAATACGGTGGTGTTCGTCAAAGGGAAAGGGATTGTTCTGCAAGAACCCTCGGTGGTGGCCATTGATCAAATGACCGGAGAAATGATTGCTGTGGGGCAAGAGGCGAAGCAAATGGTGGGCCGGACCCCGGGAAACATTCGTGCTGTGCGTCCGTTGAAAGATGGGGTCATTGCTGACTTTGACACGACGCAAGCCATGCTCAAGTACTTCATTAAAAAAGCCAGCAACAACAACCGCTTATTTCATCCGTTAGTGGTCATTGGGGTGCCTTCGGGTGTGACTGGTGTAGAAGAGCGCGCAGTAAAAGACGCTGCCCAACAGGCCGGTGCTCGGGAATGTTTGGTGGTTGAGGAGCCGATGGCAGCCGCAATTGGAGCCGGATTGCCGGTGAACGAACCTACCGGCAATATGATAGTTGATGTTGGTGGTGGAACGTGCGAGGTGGCTATCATTTCACTTGATGGTATCGTCACGTCCAAGTCGATCCGCGTGGCCGGGGATGAAATGGACGAGGCCATCGTCAATCACATTAAACGCACTTACAACATGATGATTGGAGAACGCACTGCAGAAGAGGTCAAGATTACCATAGGTTCCGCATACCCTCCCGATCACGAGGAAACCAAGGATGTCAGGGGCCGTGACTTGGTCACGGGATTGCCGAAAACTCTCAAGGTCAATTCTACCGAAATTCAACGCGCTTTGTCCGAAACTGTGAATACCATCGTTGAAGCGATTAAAGCGACTCTAGAAAAATCTCCGCCGGAACTGGCGGCCGATATTATGGACCGCGGGATCGTAATGACGGGCGGCGGATCACTGCTACGCAATTTCGACCGGCTGGTCAGTTCGGAAACCGGGATGCCGGTTCATCAAGCCGAGGATCCACTACTGACCGTGGTAAGAGGAACTGGAATGGTGCTGGAGGATCATCATCATTTAGAGGCCCTGCGACGACGTAATCATCG
The DNA here is from genome assembly GCA_021797515.1 of Bacillota bacterium. Taxonomy (GTDB): domain Bacteria; phylum Bacillota; class Sulfobacillia; order Sulfobacillales; family Sulfobacillaceae; genus Sulfobacillus_C. The sequence goes on from JAJZZP010000065.1 coordinate 47,876, forward strand.
TTAAGCCACGAATTTTTGGGAGGGACGGATCATGGGCGGTTTTTTTTACAAGTGGCGCCGCCCGCTCATCACCATTTTGGCCGTAATGGTGTTGGCGGTTTCTTTGAGCTATACAGCCCATGTTCGCGGCCGGATCGTTGAACTGAGCAATCTGGTGGGAACCATTGTCTCGCCCGCATCTTCCAGTTTAGCCTTTATTGGGCACCAGGCAGGTGTGGGTGTTGGTACAATCGGTCAGTTGTTTACGTTGCAAGCACAAAATCGTGAATTGAAACAAAAGCTGCTTTTGTACAATAGTATGAAATTGGAGTTGTCCGAAGTGCTGGCAGCAAACAGTCGGCTGAGGGGATTATTGGGATTGCAGCATACCCTCAATACTTGGAAGCTGCTGCCGGCCAGTATTATCGCCCGCAATCCGGATAATTGGTTTAGTACGCTGATGATTGATCGGGGATCATCGAACGGGATAAAGACCGGAATGTCGGTTATCGTGCCCCAAGGAGTGGTAGGGCGCATTGTTGCGGTATCCGCATCATCTGCCACGGTTATGTTGATTTTGGATCCAAATAGCGGCGTGGGTGCCATGGATACCAGATCACAGGCGGCGGGGGTGCTGTTGGGTCAAGATCCGACGACAGGACTGCTGAAATTTCAATTATTCTCTCACCGCCCGGATATTTTGCCAGGGGATGCGGTGGTTACCTCAGGGTTTAGCCAATATTATCCCAAGGGTTTGCTGCTGGGGCAGGTGATCTCGGTGTCCCGGGTTCAGTTTGGGCTGACAGAAGTGGCTACGGTAGCGCCATCTGTGGACTTTAATCGCCTGCAATCGGTTATGGTCGTGTTATCACATCCTGCGGGGACTAGTGCACCCCCGATTTATGGAGGCGGCAACAGTTAATGTGGCAATATCGTCCAATTACCTGGTTTTTGCTGTATTTGTTGGGGATTTTGATTCAATCCGCGCTGTTGCCGCAAATTTTCCCCATCGGATATGTGCCCAATGTGGTGGTGTCGGTTACAGTTCTAATTGCCTTGTATGAGTCGCCGTCGCGCGGCATGGTGGCTGGCCTCATGGGAGGACTGATGCAAGACCTGTGGGCGGGTCGCGTGATCGGTTTGAACGCCGTGACGTTTGCGTTGTTGGGATGGTGCGTCGGGTATATCCAGTCCAAAATTGTTAGTGATCAAGTGTTTGTCCCTGGACTGGTGGCTGGTCTGAGTCAAGTAGCGGTGGTGCCATTTCAGTGGTTGTTGCTTACACTCGCGGGATATCATTTTGGCTGGCTGAGTTTTGTGCGGCCGTTGCCGGTGTGGATTCTGTTTTCCATGTTCTTTACCCCGGGACTCGGCGGCGTACTCGGCTTTCGGTCGCGCCGAGAATTAGATAATGGGTTTTCTGCGACGGGATAGATTTAGGTAGGTCCACTGGCTCATTACATCGTCATGCGAAAGGAATAGGTGCGAACACACTCCGCGAGCCCTTTTCTTGTATTTCTTCCCGCACCCACGGATTTAAGATAGGGCGGTGGTACTGGTGCAGAATTCGAGAATTTGCTTCGTGGGCTGGCGACTCACACGGCACGATCGGGACTGCATAGAACAACGGGAGTTCACACTCCGCGTTATACGATTGACGCGTCAACATCTTTGGAGCTTGACCCGTCTTACCGGCCTAAACCAGACTTTTTGATGTGGGAAGCATGTAGGACCCCAGAGTTTTCGAAGTATCGGTATACTGCGTGTGGAATTTAACGTTTTAGGCGATGGACTTAAACCGTTGAAACTGGAGGGTCAGCAAGGTACCGAGCCGTGATTGATACTCTGTGGACGTGTTGGACAAACATGTGGAGATCGCATCGTAAAACGCGGGGAACTTCGCATAATAGCGGGAGTGGAGGCACCCCGCTTCGACGAATTTTCCGAGACGTTCGATGAGGTTTAGATTGGTGTTTTGGCTAATTCCTTTTGTCATAGGATTGGCTTATAATCAGGAGTTCCAGCCCATAAGGCTGTGTCCCATACGCGCTGACTTACCACGTTAAATCGCACTGATACCGCTGTTTTCGAGGCTGTTCATGCAGATGCCGTCTCCACCTTTGAGGGCCCTTCCAGTTCCGGAGATCCACCCAACCTTTGATGATTTGACAGAGGTCACTCCAGGCTATTTGAGTATAGCGCCGGATAGCGGGAACGATCCGGTCGGAGGGGATATCCGTAGGGGGAAAAAACCGGTTTCGGGATTCCGAACCGAGTCGGCCAACAGCGCCCCGAGGATTATTGCTAGCAAGTACATCTGCGCGATGTCCGGATCGAACGCTCGTAACTGGTCGAAATGCAGGAGGCTTGTGATGCGTTTAAAGGCGCATTCCATTTGCCACCACAGACGATTAATTCAGGAATATCGGCCGCGGAAAGAGTTTCGCATGGGAAGACCCAGTTGAGACATCTTACAAGGCACGGGTTGTCGCCGTTTCGGACGTATCGTATGCTTGTCTCATTAATCGGAGCGAAAACCCCATGATTTGCGGATACGCCCGGGTGAGTTCCACCACCCAAAACCTGGGCACACAAGTCGCGCAATTAACCGCATACGGCTGCCAGAAAATTTTCCAAGAAAAGTTGTCCGAGCGATCCCTAAAACATCGTACCCAATTTTCGGCGCTCCTTGAACGCCTCACGATGGGTGACACGGTCGTGGTCACGAAACTGGACCGCTTTACCCGCAGTACGCAAGATGCGTTCAATACCATGGCGACCTTGACCGAGTGGGGGGTGTCGCTCGTCGTCTTGAATATGGGCGGGGATGTGGTCGTCACGTCCACCGCGATTGGCAAGCTCCTCATCACGGTGTTGACCGGGATTGCCGAATTTGAGGCCGACGTGATCAAGGAACGTCAGCTCGAAGGCGTTGCCGCGGCCAAAGCCCGTGGGGTTTACAACGGACGTCCCCGGACCTACACGGCACATCACAAAGGCCTCGCCCATGCGCTGGAACTCTTGGCCGCCCGGGATCGCAATCATCTGACGGTCAATGATATTTGTGCCATGACGCAGGTGAGTCGCGCGACATTGTATCGTTTATCACGCCAGACCGAGCGCCCGGAATAGGGCGCTAGGAAGAGGGCTGAACGGCACCGTTCAGCCCCATCTTTCCCTCCATTCAGATTGAATAGACCTGCTCTGCAGGGAATTTTTTGCTCCATTCCTGGCAACCAGTCCAACGGTACCACATTCAGGAAAATGTTCTTACGTCTAGAAGTTCAAGGCGAGTTGCTTAACGCGAATCAGGGACTATCCGGACCGTTAGCGCATTAACGATGGGCTGGTTGTTGGCGCGCAATGTTGGTCAGCATCGGTGCGACGAGCACACTTCCGCCTACTGCATTTTTCGTTCCGTTACACACGAACCCTCTTCTGAACTCGTGGCTGTCTCGCATGGATTTGACGAAGTCGCAACTGCTTGCGGTAAATCTTGAATTATGTCGCATAGTATGATAAATTAAGTTTAGGTGATAGCAAAATGGACGAACAGTTTGTCAGTATTGGTAAAGCCGCGAAGATGCTCGGGATGAGTATCGAAGGGCTTCGGAAATGGGAACGCGAGGGACGGTTGATTCCCGTACGCACGGTGACGAATCATCGCCGCTATCGGGTAGCGGACTTACGCGCCCTGATGCACGAGGATGGGCAGAACCCCGCGCTGAACACACGTTGTATTCTCTATGCGCGGGTCCCCACAAAAAAACAACAAGAGGCGGGACATTTAGATCGCCAATTGGGCCGACTGACGGTATTCGCGGCGGCGCAACACTGGACGGTCGTCGCCGCGCTGACCGATGTCGCCAGCGGTTTGAACGAAAAGCGCCGGGGCTTGCATCAACTGCTTGACCTCGCCCGAGACCACCAGGCAAGCCTGGTGGTTGTCGAATCTCGTGACCGATTAGCACGGTTCGGCTTGGGATATCTCGAAACCTTTCTGCACGCCTTCGGTGTGCATGTAGTCGTGATGGAGAGTCCGGTGAAAGAGGATCAGGAGGAACTCGTGGATGACTTGATGGCCATCACCACGTCATTCTCGGCCCGCATTTACGGCAAACGCGGAGGAAAAAAGATGGAGGCGACCGTGCGTCAAGCGATGGCCACCTTAGCTCAGGAAGGAGTTTCGGAATGAAACCACGATTTTTGGAATTTTGCTTGATGTCACGCCAGAGCAGGACACGGTGCTTTGCCGCTTCATGGGCAAATATGGCTTTATGCTGCGTGTTGCGTTCAATCGCTTACTCGGCGGTCTGTCCAACATCGTAGCCTTGGAGTGCCATCTGTCGAGTGACACGGAGTTGCCGCTGTGTTACGCGAAAGGCGCGGTGCAAGAGGCTCAGGATCTGATCCGGGCCCACCATCAAGCCATGCAAGACGGGTTGACGCCGTGGACGCAACGGGTGAAAAAACCTACGGGCGATTGCAAACCCTTCAGACCGCGCCACACCTCCGTGCCCGGCGCATCACCGGGCACGAGTGGAAGCTCGCGTCTCAACAAGCCCATCAAGCATTCCATCATCAGCACGTCGATGTGCACACCTTTCCTCCGATCACCTTTGGCACCAAAACCCGGTTCGACCAGTTCAAAGTCGTGGATGCGACAGGACTGGAAGGCAGCGTGGGGGGAGAGCCACAATGGTCGGCCTTCTGCACGCCGGGATCGCACGAAAACAGGCAATCCGCTCCTGCGAGTAAGCGAAGGGCCTGACCATTGGGTCTGAGAAATCGCGCTCGATGGCCTCAAAAATCTCACGCCAAACTCCCTCAGTATGAAAAACTGGGGATTCCTCTCGACATTACCCGCAAGGCTTCCAAGAAAACCTGCCAAGTAAATGGACGCGATTATGAAGGCTTGCACCGCCGATCCGTATCAGGTGGAAATTCTCCGACGACAAGGACGCTATCCGGTCCGCATTATCATCGAAGAAGTCCTTGCGCCCATTCGGATCCATCCGCGTCATGGCTGGGTCGATGTGAATACCAACGGCACCCATTTTGGCTCTCTGCCACGTGCAACCTGACGGTTATCTACCGCGACGCGTTGGTGGGATATCTCGCGGTCGAGACCCTTCATTGGGATAAGACTCGTGGAGCGGGACGGGGGGTGGAAGAGTTGCAGTTCATCCATGACCGGGATGTGAGCGCCCAGGTTTAACCGGGTGACGCATCCATTGAATTATCGGGCGTTGCTGACTGCCGTGGAGCGGCAGGCCCCCCGACAAGGCGTGGTGATCCGCAAGGTGAAGCCAGCCTATACCTCCATTATCGGACGGTTCACATCCACCCCAGTATGGCATTAGTGTGCATCCTACGGTCGCTCTAGCCGACCCAAAAGGCAGCAATTCTTGCGACCTTTGAGTAAATTTGCCTCCCCGCTTAACTCGTCGATATCTTGTATCTATCCGGCCCGTGGATACCACATATGGGGATCGGGTTTTTCAGAGCAGAGCCGCATACGAGGAAATTTGGTGATACGATAGACTATACCGGATTTGCGAATTGGGAAGTGCCCCCAGAGGAATATTTGGTCCTATTGGTCCATGAGCTTACTTGAGTTTCGCACCGCGAATTCACAACAAATTTTTACCTCGCAAAAACGCCGAAACCCGCATGAACACTGGGTTTTTTGGTATAATTAGGTGCCGTCCA
>JAJZZP010000012.1 GCA_021797515.1 Bacillota bacterium
ATTATCGCCGTGTCCAAGATCGCACGAAGCCGCCCGACCACGGACCGCCCTCCCGGCCCCTTCATCATCAAGTGCGCCTGCGGCACATAGTCGCAATATTCAACTCGATACTTTGCCGTTACCTTGATAACTCCCCTTCAAAGATTCTGGGTCAACTGTCAACCACCCGCATCTGAGTGCATCATAAGATGACTGAGCTCATCCCAACACATTGCCATTCCAAGCCTCTTAGGGACGCAATCCCCAATCGGGTTCATCGGTCACGGAATTTCTCCTACCTTGACTGGCCATTCTCCATGATAACGATAGGGTCTCTGGTAACGCGTTCCCTATTGTGCCAGCTACCAAAAATGCAACTGCTTGGGATGCCGATTAAAAACTGCCAGACCGGCTGTTTCTCGGCGTGATGAACCCCATGAGTGTCTTTGGTCAAAATGAACAATTCCCATGGCTCATATTGTTCGTCCTGTCACTTGTTCTCAGCGGGAGAAGGTTATTAAATGTGAAAAGAGTGCCACAAAAGGAGGATTTCGATGTCTATACCAGGGCCACGGTCCAATGCGTTGATGTCGCGCCGTAATGCTGTAATCCCTAAAGGGCTAAGCCACGCCACTCCAATTTTTGTGGATAGGGCCGAAGGATCCACCGTATGGGATGTAGACGGAAACAGTTATATTGACTTCGCTGGTGGAATCGGGGTACAAAATCTTGGCCATCGTCCCGGGTTTGTAATCGATGCTATCCAACAGCAGTTAAATAAGTACTTGCATACCTCAGTCAACGTTATGGCATATGAACCTTATGTCGAACTTGCCGAACACTTGGTGGCATTGACCCCCGGCACATTTGACAAAAAAGTATTGTTTATTAATTCTGGTGCCGAGGCCGTGGAAAATGCCGTGAAAATTGCGCGCGCTTATACCAAAAGACAGGCCATTGTCGCGTTCACTTACGGATTTCATGGACGTACCTTGCTGACCATGACACTGACAGGCAAGGCTAAACCGTATCGAGCAGGATTCGGACCCATGGCTCCGGAAATTTATCATCTGCCCTACCCATACCCTTATCGAGACCCTGAAGGCAATCGTCCTGACTATGGTCGGGTCTCCGCCGATCGTTTGTTAGAACTCTTTCGTACAGAAATTCCTGCAGACCAGGTAGCGGCAGTGGTTGTGGAACCGATAACGGGAGAAGGAGGTTTTATTGTCCCACCTCCGGATTTCTTGCCACGGCTGAGAGACATTACCGCGGAACACGGCATTTTATTGATCGCTGATGAGATCCAAACGGGTTTTGGGCGTACCGGTAAACTTTTTGCCTCTGAACACACCGGCGTCGTACCGGATCTGATGACGATCGCCAAGTCATTAGCGGCAGGCATGCCTTTGTCGGCCGTCATTGGCCGTGCTGAGGTAATGGACGCGCCCCAAGTGGGCGGTCTCGGAGGAACGTATGGCGGAAACCCCGTAGCACTGGCGGCTGCGCTAGCAGTAGTCAAAGCCTTTGAGCAAGATCCGGAAATTTTAGCCCATGCGGTAGAAGTCGGGGAAACTATACACGAACGCTTTCGCATCTTTCGACAAAAATATGACATTGTCGGCGATGCCCGCGGATTAGGTCCGATGGCCGCATTAGAACTAGTAGAGTCTTCGGAGTCGCGAACCCCCTCGATGAAAGCAGCGTCACTCGTGGCCCAATATGCGGTTGAGCACGGCCTTATCTTGATGCGGGCTGGCATGGAAAGCCATGTGATTCGTACGTTGATGCCCATTGTGATTGGTACTGACGAATTGCAGCGAGGCCTGGACATTTTGGATCAAGCATTAGCGTATGCAACAGAGTTCAGCCATGCTTATACGAAAGCTGGGCGATAAGGACAAACGCTGCAGGATCTAACATTCGGGACCTGAAATCGGTGTTATCTGTTATTCCTCAAGAATCCGGCCATTGGCCGGATTCTCTCTCTCATTTAAAATTTGTTGGTTTAGCGGTCAGGAAAGCTCTATACTGAGTCTCCCCACGGATAAATTCGGGGGGTCCGGTCTCCTGTTGGCTCTCCCAGGCTCTCGGGTCGCCCCTACACCATCCTGGGCCTCACACAACATTCTTCGGCATCGAGTGCTTACTGTCCCGGGTGCAGACGAACCGCTCCGACCCTCTCGGGTGTTCTTGCGACGCAAGACTCTCGCGGCTTCTTCGTACGCGCAAGCCCGTCTGCAGAAGTGACTCCCCTTCCGATTCCCGAAAGAATCCGCTCACAACTCCTTTTTTATGCGGTTTTTCTCGGCATTCCGACGTATTTGCAGACGGTGCGTCATGTGGGGGTCGCAGGCACCCGGCTTCATTATGTTGTCTTTGGCGATGTGCTCTGTCGTGGTCGCGCCGATGGCCGGTTGGTGGGTCCATCGATCCGGGGTTCGCCCAGTCCTGATGGTGGCCGGCCTCCTCATGACCGCGGGATCGCTTTGGATTATCACCTTCCATGGAGCCACTCCGCTCCTCAGTGTAGGCGTCGCACTGGCCGTTCTCGGCATTGCCAACGGGTTGAACAATGTCGGGATGCAGACGGCGTTGTTCGTCGTGACCCCGAAAGCCATCATCGGCACGGCATCGGGATTGTTTATGACCGCGCGGTTTGTGGGGACGCTGGCGGCGTCGATGGTCCTAGACCTAGTGTTTGGGGCAATGGTGACGACGGCGGGACTCCGGTTACTGGGAGCCATTCTCGCGGGTGTCGGCATCGTGATTGTGCTGTTGAGTGGGCAGTTGCCGAGACAGCAGAAGGTGCCGCCGTTCCGTAAGGGGCTGGGGGGCCTCACTCATCTGCGCTATACATTTCAGAATAACAGGAGGAACCCATGATGACGTCGCACGAAGAACTGGGAGCCCAACGAAAATACCTTCAATCCGGCTCTCTGACGCTGTCCTACCTGGACTATGGGGGCGACTGTCGCCCCATCTTGCTGCTGTTGCACGGCACCATGAATGACGCCAGAACCTATGAGGGACTGTTTGCTCCGCTCGAAGGGTGGCGCATCATTAGTTTAGACCAACGCGGACATGGGTGGAGCGACCATGCGCCCGACCAGGACTACTCCCGGGATAGCTATGTGGAGGACGTCGCGAATTTGATTCGCGACGAACTCCGCGGACGGCCCGTGACGATACTGGGCCATTCGTTGGGCGGGATCAACGCCTATCAATGTGCGGCACGCTACCCGGACCTGGTGCAAGCCGTGATTGTGGAAGATATCGGGGTGGAAATTACGGTCGATATGTCGTTTGCCGAGCAACTGCCCGAACGCGTCGCGTCACTCCAAGACCTGCGGGACGCCCTCAGGCGTGCCGGGTTGCACGCCATCGGTTATTTTTCCGAAAGCGTGGTGCACGATGAAAACGGCTGGGGTTTTCGGGCGGACTTAAAGGGCATGAAAATTTCTGCCCAACAGGTCACGGGGGTGTGGTGGGACGACTGGCTCTCCTCGACGTGTCCCATGTTGCTGATTCACGGAAGACAAAGCTTCGTATTGGACTTAAGCCAAGCAGCACGGATGGTCGCGAGACGACCCCAGACGCAGCTCGCCGTGTTTAACGACTGCGGTCACAGCGTCCATACGGATGACCCAGCGGGATTTTTTCAGGTGATCAAGAGTTTTCTTGACGAGTGGCCTTCCAGGTAGTCCGGCAGCCCGTAGTTTCGATCTACCCGGGGTGACGTCATCCCCTCCTTGGTCGGGTTCACTGGTGGCACATGGTGACCCGTTAAGTTGAGCCCATCGAAGGAAAAGGTTTGCCCCCCCTATGGAGTAGGCGCAAGGTCTGTTCTTTTCCATTCACGGCAAGATTCTGTGGAGGTGGTCCCGGACGATGTCTGCGGGCGACTATGACTTCTCTAAGTACAGCGCCGCGGCTGGTATTCACCCCCCGATTTCTCCCCATGATTTACGACATTTCTTTTGCTCAAACGCACTGGAGAAAGGATTCAATGTCCATGAGGTAGCAGCCATCGCCGAACACAGTAACATTCACACGACACTGATGTACACGAATCCCAGCAGGAAAAAATTCTGGAGAAAATCAATACACTGTAACCCACACGAGAATGTTCTTGCTTATGGCCCGAAATTCAAGGAATCGTTGCCGTACCCCATATAGGACACCCCGGAGATATATCGACGACATTACGACACATACCGACATTGATGGTACGACGGGGCTCGCCCACTACGACATCCATGTAGCAATGATCCAAGAAATAGGCCGACGCCACAGTACAGAACAGCTGCCCGTTACCCTGCAAGTGCACCTTTTAGATGGCAACGGTATGGAAGTTGGTCTTGGCCAGGGGGCATCTGGTACCATACTCGTACCGGATGCCTACTTTTGGGAACCTGGTGCTCCTTACCTCTATTCGCTCGTCACTCAATCAGTCGGTCCAAGAAACAGAATCGACGACGAGTACCCTTTACCGGTTGGAATTCGCACGGTGCGTGTCAGTGAGCAGGGCTTTTATATTAATAATAAGTCGTTCTAGTTCCGTGGATTCGTCAAGCATGAGGATGCCGACATTCGCGGCAAGGGGCTGGATGCGGTATTAACCATCAAGGACTTCAATTTACTGCGGTGGATTGGCGCAAATTCTTTTCGCACATCGCACTATCCGTATGCGGAGGAGATCATGGACCTAGCGGATCAACTGCGTGTAGTCGTCATCGACGAGGTCCCCGCTGTAGGATTAAAGATGTGGGATCGGAACCAGACTGTGTTCGTTCTGGATCGTATTAGTGAGACCTTACTCGAAACACATATCCATCAACTGCAGGGAGTTGGTTCAACGGGACAAGAATCATCCCTGTGTCGTCATGTGGAGCTTAGCCAATGAGGCCGCCACCTATGAGTCAGGCGCCCGCCCCTATTTCACCCAAGTCGCAGCGGTCATGCGTCAACTGGACGCTACTCGCCCCATGGCTATTGTTGAATTATGGAATAGATTTAGTCTGGGAGCAACCGCATCCCTGGATAGTCGGTCCTCGAGGCGAGCAGATCAAAACCGGGGGTTCTAAAATCCCCGGTTTTTTTAGCCAGGATTACCTGACCATTTATGCTTTAGCTATAGCCCGCGGGATCTCCCAACCTGCGTAAATCAAACCTGAAACCAAGCCGCCCACCACTGGCAACGGCAATACCGTGGTGAAGAGACCCGGGAGCCAATCAGCGCCCCAGATGCTGATAACCAACCCGACACCGAAAGCAATGATAGCCGACCACCGCCACCAGTCGCGAGGAGTGCGGGGATGTTCAAAAAAGGCCGCGGCGGGTGTCTTTTTCCGTTGTACCCACACCCAGTCGACTAACATGAGAAACGTAAAGGGAATGATAACGTCACCAATGACATCCAAAAAGCCCATCACGTGATTAAGAATGCCTAAAATGGCCAAAACGGTGCCCAGGACTCCTAAGATAATTGTGGCAATAGGCTGCTCCCACTTCGTCTGGCGGCGAAATGTGTTAATGGCCACCAGCAAGTCGACCGTTGATGGATAGAGGTTCATCGCATTGGTATGCATAATGGCCAGGGCGACCCCGACCGCAGCGATGACACCCCAAACCGGTGCATGAGCACCTAACAATGCCAGGTTCCAATTTCCGGTTCCTTGTTGCGAGTACATACCCATGAGACCCATTACCAGCACCGATACCATAATTCCTACCGAGGGGGCCAAAAAGAATGCGGTTTTGCCACGAGGATTGGAGGCCGGGGTAGCAAATCGGGACACGGTGGACACTTTATAGGTCCAAGCCAGAATGGAAAAGGTGACGACTGTGGTAATTGCTGTACCCCAAGCCATAGGTGCGGTTGGCCCCGGCATATTCACATGATAGTGAGAGAGCAAATAATAGGCCAAGACACCATAACACACTAGCAGAACGATAGAAGTATAACGATAAAAATATTCCAACCACTTCATACCAAACAGTACCAAGATCACTTGAATCACGCCGATAATCCAAAACCAAAGATTGCCGGACATGTGCGTGATGGCGCTCAACGTCTCTCCCGCCACCGCCGTATTCAGACCGAACCATCCCATGTTAACAAAGGTAAAAAGTACCGAAAATAAAAAAGCTCCCGCAGTCCCGTAGCTTTTGCGAGCAACAATGAGTGCCGTTAACGGGACTTCCCGCCCCATTTCAGAAAAGAGTCCCGCGGGCACCAGACCGATAACCCAGCTCAACACAATTGCTAAAATCATATCGGTCACACCAAAATGAAACAGCAATGCCCCGATAAGTGGTGTGGTCGCCGAAGCCGAGGCCATTAACCACACAATGGTCATTTTACCGGGCGACATGGTGCGCTGCTTATCAGGGACCGGTAAAATCCCGACGGTCTCCACTTCCCCGAGAATACCCGCCGTTGACACCTCGGGTACCAGTTTTGATGATCCTGCCATAGTCGACCTCCTTCGTTTGAAAAAATCAATTCTAGGTACTCTTTATGAAGCTGTTAGTAGATATTCCGAAAAGCTGCCGTTCTTGTTAGTGATAGACGGGAGATGATAAATTTCTCAGGCCGACTTTGGGGCACATGGGTTAGGTTGGCTGGATTCCGGTCTTGCCTGTTTCCAATAGAGTCAGCAACATTTGTTTAAAACGATTAGCATCGGCCTTTATGCAGATGTGGGCATTGGCAGGCTTCTTCCACACGTTGAGTCGATCGACGACCGAGGTGCCCCGCGTAAATTCACCTCGCGTCTCAATGGCCACGTAATAGTCTGCGCCCTCTTGCCATATCCTATTATCCAAGGCCATCGCCATCGTTAGTGAATCCGGGTGACTGGTCCCATCAATTCCTCCATCACGTTGGTTAAACTCTAATGTGGTTTTTTGCGTTTGCAAAAAGAACCGGCTCCAGGGTGTATTCATCAGGCGAATTCGATTGAGATCCGAGGGGCCCAGTATACTGGCCTCAAGCGCTACATCCCAACCGACCATATAGAGGTTAAAACCGGCAGAAAATACAACGGCGGCCGCTTCAGGATCAACATAAAAATTGTATTCCGACAACGGCTCGATATTACCGATGCCATTGCCGCTCCCCCCCATCACCCACAATTGAGCGACACGAGAGGAAAAGGTTGGATCCTGGCGCACAGCCAGGGCCAAATTGGTAAGAGGAGCTTGAGCAACAATGACCAAAGACCCGTTCCATCGATGCGAAGCTTCCAGGAGGAATTGGACCGCGTTGGTGACCTCCGGGCGTTGACGTACAGGGGGGAAATAAGCTTCGCCCATACCATCAGAACCATGGACGTATTCGGCACTCACCCATTCCCGCAACAACGGAATCGAAGCCCCCGGATAAACGGGCACTTGTCCTGCTCTCTCAGCTACTTCGACGGTCTTTAGAGCGTTTTCCACCTGTTGGTCGAACTTTACGTTTCCGACATTAATCGTGATACCATGCACATCGACCCACGCCGTGCGCAAGGCGATTAAAAGAGAAATCGCATCATCGCCCGCTGTGTCGGTATCGACTACCAAATTCACTCATATCACTCCCTGTGAACAAAGGCAGAGGGGACCCCCCCACGTATTTGCTCAATTTTGGTGCCCCCCCTGTAATGTACGCTCCACCTCATCCACCGACGGAATTGCCGGGATGACACCAGGCCAACGCACACTTAAGGAAGCTCCCACACACGCTTTGTAGGCAGCTTGCGGCAATGATTCTCCGTGCGCGAGTTCTGCCGCGAACACCCCGTTAAATATGTCACCCGCTCCGGTGGTGTCTACCGCCTTAACTGATACAGCAGGAATGCGAATATTCTGTCCTTGGTGCCAGATTAGAGCCCCCTCAGCGCCTAAGGTAAGCACGATAGTTTTGCCGTGAGTTCGGCCAGCCATCAACTGGAGCAAGTCAGAGGATGTCACGGGGTCATCGGGCGTCAATCCGCACAGTATCCGAGCTTCGGTTTCATTGGGTGTGAGAATATCGACCCAATCCCATGATTCCTGGGCATAACTTGCATCAGCTGGCGCCGGGTTTAAGATACGTATTCCGGAATGCTGGGCAAATCCTGTCCTCACTGTGTCGAATGGTATTTCCAATTGCGCCAACAAAACAGTATCTGTCGGCCAGTCCCTTTGATACTGCAATATTGTGTCGACCCGCAACCGTGCATTTGCCCCCGGATGGACCACAATCGCATTATGGCCGTTGTCATCGAGAAAAATAGTACCGATGCCAGTGGGCTCATCAGGCACCATGACTAGTTGGGATACATCAATACCCTCATGCAGCAACATCTCTCGGGCGCTGATCCCGGCAGCGTCTTGTCCTACGGCACCGACAAACCGGACCGCAGCCCCAAATCTCGCAGCAGTCACCGCCTGGTTAGAACCTTTTCCCCCATGGCTAAAAAAACTGTGGCGGCTTAACAGCGTTTGTCCCCACACGGGTAACGCCTCGACCGCAAAGGTTACCCCGAGATTATAGCTGCCTAGTACTGTCACCGTTCCCAACTGGTTTCACCCCATCCCGCTAATACTGATCTTCGGTAGCGCCTGCGGCGTCTGTCATAATTCGGACACCTGCACTCGTGCCAAGCAGTACTGCTCCCGCCTCCACAAGTGCCTGTGCCTGAGCCCAGGTCCGAATCCCCCCCGAAGCTTTCACCAGTGCACGCCCTTGAGCGATCCGCGAGAGCAAACGGATATCTTCTATCGTTGCCTGGCCTCCCTGACCCCAACCACTGGAATTTTTCAGATAAGTGACTCCGGCCTCAATCGCCAATTCCGCTGCCCGCGTTTTTTCTTCGGCAGTCAACATGCCGAATTCCAGCATTACTTTGATGGGAATGCCTTCGGCCGCATCCACCACCATATGGATGTCCTGCTTAAATGCATCATATTGCCCCGATTTCAGAAAACCGATGGCGGGCATGAAATCAATTTGTTGTGCGCCACGTGCAATGACATCCCGTGCTTCAAAGGCCTTGGCCAAGGCAGTCATGCCTCCCATGGGGTAACCAAGCGCGGTGCATATGGTTACCCCGCTTCCTTTCAACCGTTCACCAACTAAGGGAAGCCAAATCGGAGGGACCATCGCACCGTTGAATTGGTACGCGAGGCAGTCGTTGCATAACTGAAGGATTTCATCGCTTGTCGCATCTGGGCGGACCAGAGTCTGTTGAATCTTTTGCGCAATTTCCGAGCGGATCATGCAATCGCTCCTTAGTAAATATTTGTTGGGTGCATAATCGGTGTTCTCTTCACCGGCGGCAGCCAGACAGGACATCAGTCCCCATGATCAGACCTGGCCGCGGATCCAATCACTGCTTAAGAATTTCCACGTGTCGCACCACAGCTCTACCGGTTATCTCGTGTGCTCTCGGGTAATAACGGACTTCAGCCGCATCCGGTCGGGCCGAATCCACACGCGAGAACATTCCATTGGAACATTGCCCGTGATGTATGAAACCTGTTCCAGATACAGTAATGGTGAATGTTTCGCTACCACTAGTTTTTTGGCCAACTCTGGTGTCGCCATTGCGACATCAAAAACGCGACTACCCCACAGAATGAGAAAACCGTAGTCCCGTTCAATGATGTCAAACAGCCGCCGCTTAGAAAAATCCAGGTTTTGGATTCCAGGCGCCATATCACTTCTCACGTAATTATCTAGGACGGCCATTGGCCCGTCTGGAACTCTTTTGATGCGTTGCAGAAACAATAATGGTTCATTCGATTCTAGAGATAGACTCTTCTTAACCCATGGCGGAAATTCGAGTACAATCTGACGGCTAATGACTTCCGTCGCTACCTGGAGTCCCTGAAGGTCAAGAGCTTCTGACAACGACAAAAGATTCTGGGCTAAGGGTTCTTCCAAAATCTTCGCAGATACATAGGTCCCTTTGCCCCGAATGCGATATAATCGCCGTTCTTCCACCAAGGTATTAATGGCTTTTTGCAGAGTTCCGCGCGATACCCTTAATTCCTTCGCCAGATCCGGCTCGGAGGCAATTTGCGAATGGGGAGGCCAGGTGCCATCTTCGATTTTTCGCAAAATCCAATGCGCCACCTGCTGGTGTAGAAGGATTCCATTGTTTTGCAGTCCAAAGTCCCCGACTTTCACATGAACACTCCTGTCTAGACAAGATAAGTCTACTATAGTCGTTGATGTATTGTCAAATCCCGCAATCGCATGGTAATATCCAATGATTTTTCCGTTAGGACGGCGGATTAAAACTTCCCCATTCCTAGTATTGATCAGAGATCTGTCTCTTGACTCACGGAAAGTGGTTCTATAAAACACGAGTCCATAATGCCCAAATCACTGGTACCGCCCGTCCATGTGAAAGACTTGCAACGCTCGGATCCCGCGGGCTTGGTACGCTTTCACGGAGGATCGCGCCGTCGTTCCGGTACACCCCGTTGAACATAATGCCCGCGCATTCCCCTTCCCGGGCGAGAGCGGAAAGGGGAATGCGCGGGCGAACCCATAGGGCTAGACATGGAAGGCCATAGGGCCGGAACGGTCCGAATCGACGCCCGGGGGAGATCCAGCATAAGATGTACGATGCCTAATGGCACGGCGCAGCGATGGGCGGCTAAGGCCGTTGCTACGGGCGTGTGCGACATGTCCGTAGCACATCGATTTGCTCGTAACCCCACTAGCGGCATCCCTATTGATTAGGCAGGACGTGGGTACGAATGGACACATTGGCATCGGTTGGCACTGTATGGAGCCACTCCGTCAAACATGAATCTTGATGCACCGCAACTTCATAAGGGCTCCCTTCCCATCGCACCACTACGGCGTCAGAAACCAAGGTACAAGGACCTTTTCCGGGCCATAATCTGACGGGATTACAGCATATCACGCACCGAAACGCAGACCGATATTGCTTGCGAGGGCCCACATGGTGCTTGGCGTGACGGTTATCGGCCATATCGTCTCCCTAAATTAGCGGTTGCAAGTATGCCATGGTTGGCGGCAATAATTGTCAATCCGCCGCCAGTTGCCAGTTTAATGTCACAATTCCATTGCAACAAAAGATCCATGGTACCAAGCTCCTCGTAGGTTAGATGTCGATATCCCATACTATAGCGCCTACTCTTCATATCGGTATAAGAGTCGGTAGCATCAATTATATATTCGGCAAAAAATAACTTGCATTTAGGTTGATGCCGAGTCCCCAGCTGCATCGTCAGGAACTGGATATTTTCAGTAGTTTCTTGCATGTTACCCCACTATTTCAATGCTAATCATTACCCATATTTTTCGACGATGTGAGTGCCAATTGTTTTCACCGCTACCTATCAGAGCATGGCGCCTTCAGTCAAGAATATATTTTGGCGCCGATGTCATCACTCAAAGGAGTTTGGCTATTGGTGTTGAATATTCCGAATATTGGTCGTAGCCACGAGTCACCCGGAAAATTGATCGACTCATGGGGATTTCGCTTACTGGGGTCTGGTTTCCGAGCCTAGCTCAAGGTCGTAGATAAGCACGTTTTCTCACATCATACTATATACTATAAGTTCCATGGTTATGTATCTGCTGTACGTGCACGCACTGTGCCGCAAAACTGCGCTGAATGCGTCTATCCAAAAGTATCTGCTATGAGTGGTCACTTCGTCTTGCGCCTTCTGTGTGGTTCAATACGCGGACGATGCGAAAAGATAGGATTGGAGCGGTCGGGTCGGCATTGCACCGCCACTTCAAACCGGGAAGGTTCGCGTGCTCCTGAGTTACACTACGACCGCGTCAATATCATCATAATACGATGGATTTGCGATGTTGGCAACAGTGTGGAAGCCATACCAGCTCTCAAGCATGATGGCTCCATAAGATGGAAAAAAGGGGGGGCCCTCTAGACTAGGAAAGAGGCATTGAGGCCCTTGATTGGTCAATTCGTGGAGATAACGGACAACCGCCCAAATCTGACGATTTAGCGGGCTAAGGACTTCCTGAAAAATTATTGCTAAATCTGCAAAGGTAAATGCATGACCTATCGCGAACCTGGACGGGTACACGATGGCCAACACGGATGGGCAGGAAGCCGTGATTCGAAAGAAGTATCAAC
>JAJZZP010000031.1 GCA_021797515.1 Bacillota bacterium
GGGCTATCAAGTGACTCTGAAACCCGCATCCTGAGCGGATTTACGGCCCCGGAACCGCCGATCAGGCCCGGGCCTGAGTGAGATCGGCCATGCCCCGCTTTCTCGGGGGAATTTTTCGGAACAGAACAGATGTCCGGTGATAGTTCCGCTCTATCGCCATGCCCGGATTCACAACTATGCACTCAATCTAAACACGGCCAAGTCGACCCCCATTGCGCAGTCGAGACAAGCAATTTCCCTAGCCACGAGAATCATCCAACTCATCTCCCTCATCCTCCCAAAGCGCCAGCAATTCACTTTCCGCATTGCGCCGCAGCCGCTCGGCGCCCCGTTGACGGGCATCGGCAATCACACCTTTCAATTCGTCCAGTCGACGATGGGAGGCTAAGTGTTCTTGTACTAACCAGACCATCAGTTACGGATTGCGTGGATTGTCCGTGAAGCGCCGCACTATCACGTGCCGCTGCCGATTGGGTGGCCTTTGGTCGGCTTTTTGCTCTTGTATGACCTGGTCTTATGGCTCATCTGGAGGTTTGTGGACTTCGTTACGTATGGCACACGCTTAAGCCTGATTGCCATGGCCCTTGATACGCTCTTGGCCGCTCTGGTGCTCTTGCAATTTGCTTTTCCCACCCATACCGATTCCCCGGTTTTGTTGCCCCTCTAGGCATTCGAAGGCTTGGCCTAGTGGAATTGGGTCGGCGGTCTCTTTGGCACGGTCGCGACCGAATTGCTCTTGCTGGGCACCTGGTTTGATCAAAAGGCCGTCGGCCATGCAGCATTCTCGCCGGGCCTCCTCATCTTTTGGGATCTGGTACTCCTTATCATGGGACTGTTTCCCGTATCCATTAGCCTCCTCTCCAACCAGAAGGACGGGCCCAGCCCTTCGTGCCAAAGACCACCTCCGCCACACCTACGGGTCCCGACAGTATGGACCCATTGACCGACCGCGAACGCGAAATCTATCAATATCTCAAAGCCGACAAGACGCTGACGGAGATTGCGCGACTCTGCACCATCGAACATGGCACGGTCAAAACCCATGTCTGACACAGGACGTCTCCTCCCGCGAAGCATTACCCTAAGACCGCAAATATACCCCGATCTCTCCCTATCGACCGATCGAAAGAACGCACACAATAGACAGGAAGAATCATGCTGGCCCAGTTCTCCACTAATTGGCGAACGTCCGATCTTCCGAGATCAAACCAGGCTGCGTCGTCAGACTTGTCAAACACGGCAGGGTTTGCCGTCATTCGTTGGTACTTCCCGTGCAACATAATGTCGGCTGCGGCCATTTCCCCATCCCCCATCGCGGTACCATGTCCCATTACTTGACGGTACAAGGTCAGCCATTGTTGTATCAAAGCGCGCACCGCCTTCGCCTCTCCCGATACATCCACCGCCGTCATCCCAGACTTCAGAGCTAGCGTTTGTTCGGCGATCTCCAACCGTTCCACTCCTTTTGTAGCCGTTCTACGGCCGTAGCCACGCGACGCCGTCGGTCCTCCGCATTCCCTTCGGCCATAATCCCCCATCCACATCGCCTAAGACCGCTTGAAGTGGACCGATGGACGAGACAAACAGATCAAGACGCTCCCGTAATGCTTGATACACTAATTGGTCGACGGAGTCTTGATCGTAATAGTTTCGGATTTGAATTATGGTCGCCCGTTGGCCAATACGGTCGATGCGTCCAATCCGTTGCTCGACGCGCATGGGATTCCATGGCATATCATAATTAATGAGCACCGAACAGGACGGTAAGTCGAATCCTTCACTAGCCGCATCGGTGCACAGTAAAATACGCAAGGTCTCTCCCAGCACGGTGTCCATACTAACCGATCACCGCGAGGTCGGCTATAACGCTTTGGTGAGTGCGATCGCGAATTACGGCCTCGTACAGGGCGTTGAGCCATGGGCCGCCCGACTCAGCGGGGATCAGATCTTTGAAGAATATTTTCAGCACTTTCGAGCATTACAGAGGTGAGGGCAGCCCGCGGCGGGCAGGAGGGGATGGCTACCGCCGCTCCGATTTGCGCCCAAAGCGTCGCTGAGTAAGAACCTGCACTTGGGCTTTTGGCACTGCTCCTGGCTCGTGCCACTCCGTCACCGTTCGCTGCATCTGTTTCCGTTGCTGGGTCAACACTTGTAGCCGTGCATGGCAAGCGGCGATATCCTGAGGAAACGCGTTTTTGTCATCTCACTGTACTGGTATACTGAGAGTAGATGATCAGGAAGAACGCTTTGAGAAGACGGAGGATAGGGTGGAGCCGCTAAAGGCCGTGGATCGCTGGCAGCACTGGCTGACGCGGAAACCTGATGCGTAGCCCTTGTGCGGTTTTTCGTAACGTACTAGATTATAGCTGGGGAGGTCGAGATGGAATCTGTCGAAGCCACGGTTGTTCGTAACATTGTTACCCGGTTTCCTGAAGTTGAGCGCATTATTCTTTTTGGGTCCCGATCTCGGGGCGATGCCCGGCCGGACAGTGATTGGGATTTTTTGATCATTATGCCGTCAACTCAGCGAACCGTTCAGCGAGGTATAGCGATCCGACGCGTAGCCCGCATTCGCGGGATTCCGATGGACTTTCTGGTAAGCACTCCAGAAGAAGCCGCCGAGGGTTTTTCGATGATGGCAGATGATATTCTACACGAGGGTAAGATACTTTATGAACGCTCAGGTTGAGGAATGGGTTTCGTATGCGCATGAAGACCTGGAAGTTGCCCAACATGCATCACGGGCCGGATGGCTAAAGTCCGCATGTTTTCATGCGCAACAATGCGGCGAAAAATGGTTGAAGGCTCTTTTGATTTACTATGGTCAGTCCCCCACTCGAAGTCATGATCTGGATTATTTGGCGGATCTGCTCGAACCCTTCGTTGACAATATCGGTGTTATCCGTGAAGCTGTATTAGTGTTAACTGAATATGCCGTGGCAGCACGGTATCCTAATCGTTTAAGTATTGATGATAATGAAGCCAACCAAGCTGTTCAGTATGCAAAAGAAGTACAAGTATGGGCTGAAGCTCTCCTATACAATGCATCCGGCCAGTCTCCGTAATGACAAAATCGGGTCGGCTATGCCTCATTCTAGGCGGCATCACTTGGCCTCCCTTGTTACCGCAGGGGAGGTTCTTACAAAGGTCCGGCAGAAAACGCTCCTCGTTTTGGCCGGGACACCAGGTGGGTCACTGTGGGTCGCCGCCCACGATCCCGAACTATACTCCGAATAGAGCGGGGATTTCCGCCCATAAAACATCGCATCACACCCCGCTCTCCCCGGCTGTTTGTGCGTAGAATAGCGCCTTGTGTGTCTCTGTCGCGTAGCGTATCGCGGGTTCGTGTGGGTACTGCAGGTTCTTGCGAGGTGGTGCGGGCAATAAAAAAGCTGCAATCGCTTGCGGTGGAAGGGTTTTCAGATGGTGTCCCCGGCAGGATTCGAACCGGCGACGACTGGGATTAGAAGGCCCGAACTCGGGTGTCTAAGACGTTGTTCCGATGCGATGAAATTCTTGTCAATCAACACTCTCACGGTCTTGTGGTGTCTGTCCTGTCGCTCCCAAAACACCCGTTCCATGGCTTCGTGGTGACGGCGTGGTGACGGAAAAGATTAGCCTCGATGGGGATGTGGCACCCCGCACGAACCGACCATGGCCCCTTATCCGATGACTCAAGACGAGCCTGGCGCATATTCCACTAGATCGACACCGACGTTTCGCCAGTGGCCACAACGGATTGTTCATCACGGCCGCCTCCCATTGAATTGGGCATTCAAATCGTCCTGCTTAGGATTTTCAAAAAATTGGGGGGAGTTTTTTCTTAAAATCGTGGGTAGCGATTTGGCTCTCGCATCCCCAGCCAGTATAATATTACCAAAATCCATGCAGAAATCATTGCTATCTAAGTTGGCCGACAATAATAACGGGAGAGTTCACCAATGGAAGAAGTCAAGAATTCGGAATATACAAAGGCGCAGTTTTGGAGATGCGCATTGCAAGTAAATCCTGGGGGATACATGGAAACCTTCCGCGGACAAACTCACGGCATGAACGAATCGGACTATAACGCAGAACTCCTACGCATCGCTAGCGAAAATAACATTGAAGTCATCGGACTGGCAGATCACGGCAATGTAGATGGTATTGATACATTACGACAGTTGTTAACCGAGCATGGCATTGTAGTTTTTCCAGGATTCGAAATTACATCAACGGAGAAGGTACACTTTGTATGCCTCTTTCCGGAAACGACAACCAAGACGCAATTGAACCGATATTTAGGGGCATTAGGGCTAACCGACCCGGATACGGGAGTTTGGCCCTCAAGACTAGGCGGCAGCGCCTTGCTTGAAAAGGTAGACGAGTTAGGCGGGATGACTTATGCAGCCCACTGTACCGAGGACAACGGTATTTTACAGAGAAAAATAGGGCATGTCTGGGTTGACCCTTTATTAAAGGCAGCCCAGATCCCTGGCAGACTGGAAGAGCTACGGAATGAACAAGGCAATGGCTACCGACGAATTTTAACGAACAAAGACCCGGCTTATCAACGCGAAGTTCCACTAGCAATCATTAACGCTAAAGACGTAGCAGTACCTACGGACCTGTCCGATCTAAGAACCTCGTGTCTAATTAAGATGACCAAACCATGCTTCGACTCATTCAAGTTGGCGTTTCTGGATCCTGAATCGCGAGTCCGTCTTAACAGCGACGTGTCAGAGCAACATTATTCGCGCATTGAACACGTAAAGATAACAGGTGGCTATTTGGATGGGCTCGACATCGATTTTTCGGAACACTTGAACGCCGTAATTGGCGGACGTGGAACGGGCAAGTCGACCCTAATAGAATGCATACGGTACGCGTTAGATTTGCCAGCAATCGGCGCAAGTGCCCAAAAACAACATGACCAGATCGTCAAAGAAAACCTAGGCAAGTCCAAGGCACGCATAGAGCTAGTAGTTCGTTCATCTCGGATGAACGGAGCACGATTCAAAGTGGCTAGAAGATATGGAGAAGTGGCCAGCGTTACTGATGAGCAAGGTAAACCCTCCGCCTTTAACCCAAGGGATCTGCTACCCGAAGTGGAGATTTATGGGCAAAACGAGATTTTAGAGATCGCTCAAAATGTCAGCAGCCAACGACAATTGATCGGTCGGTTTCTCCAAGACAAGTCGGAAAATAAACTGCAAGAACTAGATTTACAAATTCAAAAGCTTATGACGATGCTGAAACAAAATAGTAGCAAGTTGGTTAGAGCTCATGAGGAAATTGCCGGGCTAGAGGACGAGGTGGCCCGCCTTCCTAAACTCGAAGAACAGGAACGCCAGTTTAAAGCTTTAGGCTTAGAGAAAAAATTGGACGTTATCCCTTTGTTAGAAACCGAAAAGCGACTGCTAAAGCGGGCTACGGAACAAGAAGTAAAGCAACTTGACGATGCGTTCCAGGAGATTCGACACAAGCTTCCCGGCACGAGGTTTCTCGACGACAAAGCGATTGAAAATCTGCCTCACTCAGATAAGTTTCGTGAACTTCGCGAAGCCCTTACCAATGTTCGTAGTGAAGCCCAATCCCTTCTCTCTGGTTGGAGCCTTAAATACACCCAGATAAAGGAGACTCTGGAATCTCTGGGCCGACAGATCAGCGATGATATTAAACAGGAAGAATCCGCCCTCGACCGGCTCTTCAAGGAAATACCGACCTTCGAAAACAAGAGTGGCACTGAAATCGGCATTGAATACCAAAAGCTTATGCGGCAGATACAAACTATTCGACCAAACCAAGAGATTCTTGAAGAAAAGCAAAAGCAAATAACATCTTTGTGGGAAGAACGTAAGTCTGTTTCAAATGACTTGTCCAGTGTACGAGCTTCCCGCTCTGCAGAACTTGGCCGAATCCTAAAACGGCTCAATAAGCAACTAGACGGAAAATTGAGACTTGCCGTTTTGCCCGAGTCGGATACGTCCCCGGTACGTGATTTTCTCTTGCAGTGTAATCTTGACAATGTTAAAAGCGGACGCCTTGGTTGGCTTGCTGATGCTAATGACTTCTCTCCAGTGAAGTTGGCTAAACTGATCCGTGAGGGTGAAGTCTCGTTGCTCAGAGCCAATTGGGGCATAACGCCTACCGTCGCCACAGGTTTAGCCAAATTACTCTTTGGTGAAGTCCTTGCCTTAGAAGAAGTCGAGCTACCTGATACGATTAATATTGAGTTAAACACTGCTCACGATAGTCAAGATAATTATAGGCCGATTGGAAAACTGTCTACCGGGCAGCAGTGTACAGCCATTCTCCATTTACTGCTTCTCAAAAACCTCGATCCTCTGATTATGGACCAACCAGAAGATAATCTAGATAACTCCTTCATCGCCGAACGAATTGTTTCAGAACTACGGTCCGCCAAAGTCATTCGTCAATTTATCTTTGCGACCCACAACGCAAACATACCTGTCTTTGGTGATGCGGAATGGATTGGGGTATTGGAATCGTCTTTGGACCAAGCTTACATGCCTGTCGAGGCTCAAGGAGCAATAGATATGCCATTTGTGCGCAACAAGGCTGCCAATATACTAGAAGGTGGGAAAGTGGCTTTCAATCAGAGAAAGACAAAGTACGGTTTCTAACATCATGAGACACTGTGTCGGCAACGTGTTCAGAGCACCCCGTCTGGCATTTTGCCACGAAGTCGGCGGAGTGAACTTAGCCTTGGGCTTTTTGAGGTTTTGCGTGGATTTAAAACCACCCAGTGGTCTTTGTAATTTGCCTTTCTATGGTCTTCAGGCTACCTGGTGGTCTATGTATGCCAATGCATTCGCCTGTTATTGATTCCGTGAAGATGTTGAAGCAAGGTCCGAAATGCCGGATTTCTGGTGTCCTCCATCATTTTAGCCGCCCGTTCCATCAAGCCTTCGACTCGCCGCCCGTATTCGTCGTTTATAACTGAGTCAAGTCCACCCATGCTTGCTAAATGATTCGTTAAAATGCCTATGGGCACGTACGGAAACCAAAACTGATAACGCTTGGTCTTAAACATCGTTAACTCACTCTGCGCGTATTGCCGTGCCCATTGATGCTTTCTGTCTAGACGTAAATCACCCGTCGCGATTCGCCCGCCAGGGGCGAATCGCATGGCCTGGAGTTCATGCGTTCCCTCCCTCGAAAAGTCCTGGAAGAGCTGCCGAAGCTCCCGAGACCCACCGGATATGCCGCGCTCAGAGCACCGACGCCAAAGACTCACCCGTTATCCTGCCACAAAAAACCCACCTGCTAGGTAAAAACTAGGGATCAGTCAGCAGACGAGGACGTAGTCCAATGCAGTTAAGCGCTGGGGGCTGCACCTCCGCGTTATCTCCGGTTTTCGCCGTTGAGTTTCTCCCATCATCTGGACTTTCTCGAGATCAAAGCTGTCGTCGCGGCTCGTACCTGATCGAGCAGGGACACGGAGTTTGTCTAATTCGCCAATACCATGTTGTTGTAATACTTGACGGAGAGTTGTCGATCCCAATCTATCAACTATATTATCGAGGTTTCCTAGAACAATTTTGACATCGATTAACTTTCTCTTCCATAGCCGTACCACTAATGTAAGCCACTATCGCAAAAAACACTCCAAGGGTAGCCGAACAAGGTAAGGGCACTTGCAGCACTAACGTCCAACTGTATCATTTCATTTCATCCCAATTTCGCTGCAACCATTCTGTCCCTGCGCTCGGAATACGGTACGTTGACCAATCATCCCCAACCTTAAAAACGATCAAGCCCCCACCGTTAGGTATTAGATTCTTCAATTCGTCCCGTACAACGCGACAGGATTTATTGGTTCGTATTAACCATGTTGATTCGAGACTGTGCCACCAGGCAGGATAAGACTTCATTTGTTCGATTAGAGAACTATAATCTGAATCTTCTGGTATGTCATAGGATACGCATAAGGTATGATTCATTGACATCATCTCCTTGTATTACCGGCTTTCAAGTTCTTTCAATGTTTTTCCATCAACGGTTTTCCAGTCCATAAGTCCATTAGTTTTCCCACCGATAACAAATGCCGCCGCATACGATGGGCTACGAAACAAAACATCCTCTTCCAGTATTTCGTTTTCATTTATTTTGACGTTTTGACGGCGTTCCTTAATTCCCGGCGGTATACTCTCAGAGTCGATAGTTTCAATGTGGCTACCTTTGAGCACTACAAATCCTTCGCTCGTTCGCTTACATTGCGCCTCGATGACTTGCCCGCTCTTCTTGCTCTTGCGTTTTAAGTAAAGTAGTAAGTCGCTATTCTGATAAATGTTCACGCTCTCAACTAGTGGTGTGCTATCGGTAAGCTTCTCGAACACTTTATGCCCCAGAGTCCCCATGACAATTTTGGCGTAGTCGATAAATTCCTCTAGTTCGCTTTCTTTTTCTTCTGTAATGTTTCCAGAGGTCGGATCGTTCCCGTTTTTTACAATATAACGCTTTGCTTCGGTAGCCAACCAACAAAACCGATTTTCCAGATAACTTATCTCCGTAGGACCAAAGGAGTTATTTGAAGTCGTGAACACCACCGCCTCTGTCCAGTAATCTTTTTCCGGATTACGCTTGTGTTCCTGCACTCTAAAGAGAATACCCTCGCCGTTTCTCCTCACGCCAGCCTGACCAATGTATACAACATTCTCACCGGTGTCATCAGATGTTCCGAACAAAAAGTAGACCCCACTCTGCTTCAGGACGGGTATGCCCTTAC
Organism: Bacillota bacterium; assembly: GCA_021797515.1. Taxonomy (GTDB): domain Bacteria; phylum Bacillota; class Sulfobacillia; order Sulfobacillales; family Sulfobacillaceae; genus Sulfobacillus_C. Next base: position 8,732 of record JAJZZP010000031.1, read on the forward strand.
AATTTTCGAGTTCCGTTCGCGGGATCTTATAGGACACGCCAGTCCAGTTGGCAAGCGTAACCTTTATGCGTCCCGTTGGCGTACCGTCCATCAGGAACAGATTTATGCTTTTGCCACGCGTATTCATCTCAATGTCTCATAACCACAAAATTCGCGGGTAGGACCGTTCTTGCCGCGCGTGTCAAAGAGCCACATCGGCATTCCGACATTGAAATGGAAGGTCTTTGTCCCATGACCATTGAACCACTGGTGTAATTGTAATGCCCCCACACTTATCACAAGCGCTTCCCCTCCCAATAATGCCAGGGTTTTCGTACATAGCATATCATCAGTTGAGACAGTTAGCCCTCTTCCGGGGCACTAATCCGCTCGACGAGTTAGCCAAGTGCAGATAGACTATCCAAAGTCCTATTCCAAACCGGGACAGTTCGCCTTCTACCGGCATCCATCTCTGTGCGCTAACTGCCGTCTTACTGCCAATGGAATATAATGGCGGTGTATCAGAGCAATATCTAGTCGTCCTCTTCCTCAAGTTCTGCAGATGACTTGTCGGCAGAATTCCCATCCGCCAACAGATTGTCCATCCTTTGCGTCGCTTCCGCTTGCATATTCGGCAGCAAATGGCCATAGACCTGCAATGTGATCGAAATATTGGCATGGCCCAACCTCTCCGATACCACCTTTATCGGCACTCCATTGGTCAACCATAAGGTCGCCATCGCATGCCTCAGGTCATGGATTCGTGTGGTGGGCGGCAGCCCGGCCTTCTCCACCAATTGCTTGTACCTCCGCCGCACGTTCCCAGGCCAGAGCAAGGTCCCCTTGCGCGTGACAAACACATAGCCCGTCTCGACCCACTGGTCACCGAACGTCATCCGTTCCATCTCTTGCTCTGTTTGATGGGCTTTGAGCAACTCGACCAGGAAATCCGACATCGCAACCGATCGGCGTCCCCGCGCGGTTTTGGGTTTATGGATCACGCGAAGACCCGAATCCACCGCCACCGTGCGTTGGATGTAGAGGGTTTGGGTCTTCCAATCAATATCATCCCACTTTAGGCCCAGTCCTTCCCCACGGCGACAGCCGGTCAGCGCAATCAACCACCAAAACGCCTTAAGACGGTCCTGGTCCGCCTCCCGCAGCAACGCTCGGGATTGTTCAATGGTCGGTGGCACAATTTCCGGCGAACGGAGCCGCGGTGGATTCACCCGGTCCGCCACGTTCACGGGGATGAGTTCGAGACGAACCGCTTCGTTCAAGGCCGTATGGGTCACAACATGCACATGCCGCACGGTGCTCGTAGCTTTCCCCGAGACCAATAGGCGACTATAGAGCCCCTGCAAATCCGCAGGAGACAACAAGGCCAAGGGTTTTTCCCCAAATTCCTTCAGTAGCGGTTTGATATACCGCCGATAAGCGACCAACGTGGTGTCTTGCACCCGAGTAGCCGCCACCTCATCCAACCATTGGACAAAATAGTCCTGCACCGTAATATCACTCGGCGGACGATACTGGGGGGTGCGTCGATGCTCGACAATGGTCGCATCGACCCACTTTTGGGCATCAACCCGGCGCGCAAAGGTCGCCGACCGTTGTTTCCATTGGCCCGGGGCATCGGGATCGGGATATTTGATAATACCCTGCCACCGGGTGGTGACGGTATCGGGGTGCTTCCGCACAAATCCGCTGGGGTTCCGTCGTCGCGTGGTCATCATGCATCGCTCCTTATTCAGTGAATTGGCTTCCTCCGCTCATCCAATCGTCATGCATATGCTCATCCTTCACCGCTATCGCTCCCACTGGTGCTCGGGTTGTATCCGGGCCACTTCCCGCTCCCAGAGCCGGGTTGCGCTCAAAAAATTGCGATGTCCTGCCTGCCATGCCGCATTCCAATCTTTATAGGGCTCCGGTGGTGTGAGACACAAGGTCTCACCAGCGGATCGATGCTGTCGAAGCCAGTCGGCATACCCGTGGCCCGCTACATCGTCGTCAAAGGCCCCCACCACCGCGTCAAATGCCTGCCACAGGCGTTCCGTCAGCCCTCCCGCCCCACTCGACGAACGAATGGACACACGATGCGCCACCCCTTCCTGAATGGCACTGGCCCACAGTGTGAGGGCATCAATCGGTGATTCCGTGATAATGAGTGTCTCGGGAGACTGTCCGAGCGTAAACCACCCCTCCTTCAAGCGACTGCCGCTGGCCACCCACTTGACGGGTCGTTCTTGGGACGGGGTCCCCGTTCCGGCCCATCGCAAGCTATACCCGGTCACCGGCGAGGATGGCCCGGCGGCCCGATGGGGAAAGACCAGATAGTCCTGATACAATCCCGTGCCAGCATAGACATAGCCTCGGCGATAGCCATCGGCCACAATGGTGTCGGGTAATCGTCGCTCCCCGACCAAATAATCCCGAATGAGCATCCACTCCCGCTCGGGATCGTCCCATCGTGGCGGATGGCGCAAGAGGGTGGGGCGAACCCGCGTGGGTCGCGGATCCGGTCTGAACGGCTCGATCGTCGGATGCAATGCTTGCAACACCTGCATCGCCTCTCTGAAGGACGTATCCTGTATCGCCATGACAAAGTTAATGGCGCCCTTATGCGGTACGGTCGCGTGGTCCTCGACACGATTCATGAGACGAAACAGATCGCCGTCGGCCAACGGCAACACATTCACCTTCGTGCCATCCGGCAGGATCCACCGAACCCGGCCGGGGCCCTGGCGTTCGCTACTCCGATAGGCTCCCGGGTACAGGGCGGGAATCACCTCGGCCAACGGAATGCGCCGTACCTGCTCCAGTCCATCGTGGACGTTTTGCACCATGTTCTATGCCTCCCCTCGCTTTAGCCCTGGTACCATTGATTGCCCGGCGGGTGGCTGAATCGTGCCCACTGGCCAGGGATTGTGGTCGTGTGGGGATATAGGGGTGCCGCAAACCCGAAATGGCGGCCACCAGGGCCGCCTGTGTCTTGCGTTCGCTAGCGTTCCATCGCCGACGTATGGATCCGCTCGGATTCTCGGGTCCGGTCGAGCGCTTGCAAGCGCTCCTGCAGAGGGACCACGATGCGTTGGCTGCGCCCTAAGATTTCCTCCGCCAGGGCGAATACGGTTTTCCCATCCCCCGCACTCCAAGACGCCACATAGCCGACGGAATAGGATCGGGTATCCAACTTGTTTTCCGCACCTAAAAATTCCCAACTTTATTAATTATAGTCAGAATATTCCGCAAAGGAGTTTGCCTCTGCTTGTCGAAGTTTCTCTTATGAACATACTCACACCAACTAGCCGTGTGGT
>JAJZZP010000186.1 GCA_021797515.1 Bacillota bacterium
TCATGCCCATCCCCTGGCGTCGTCCTTCTGGATTGGTGATTTCTGCTCTGGGACCTGTGCCTTGGCACCTCCGCTGTAGGATGCCAAAATCGTATCATCAATTTCAACACTGTGCAAATAAGGATTTAAAAGAAAAAGAAAGAAGGGACGACCTCCCAGTTCCGGGCTAGGGGGTGGAATCGCGCGGTGGCCATTGCGAATCCGTTTAATCCGTTCACCAGTACCGACTTTCTCGGCGTACTCAGTCGCTAGCGATCGAGTACTTCAGGCTCCCCATACTCCCAACGATCATTACTCGGGACGGCTAACCATTTCTTGTTGGCATCGAGATCTTCTCATCACGAGATTATCATAATTGTCAAAATCCGACTTTGCCGAAGACATGAAAACATACTCACCGTCATTGACAGAGAAGCTCCCGTGTGCTAGAATCCTTGCGCATGACGGGAGGTTAACGACACATGCGGACGATCATTACATTGGCCTGTGGCGAGTGCAAGCGTCGCAACTACACGACCACAAAAAATAAGAAGAATGATCCGAATCGATTGGAACGTCGGAAATATTGTCGGTGGTGCCGAACCCATACAATGCATCGCGAGACGCGATAACCATTGTTGAACGCAAGCGGAAATGGGGACGAGGATGGAAGCCAAGGGAAGTACCACTCTATCCAGTGGAGCAAAGTCCCGTAAGTACCTGCGGGAAGTCCGGTCAGAGCTGAAAAAGGTAGTTTGGCCAACGCCCAAACAGACGCTGTCATACACGGGGTTTGTTGTTGGCTTCTCCATATTGGTGGCTCTTATCATTGCCGGTCTTGACGCAATCTTCAACCTAGGGCTCAACCTGTTTATCCGCTGATAGAATCGCCTCGACGCCAGCATGGCGAATTTTTTTGTGGGAAGGCGGCTTGAAGCGTGGAAAAGGGCTGGTTTGTGATCCATACCTACTCCGGGTACGAAAATAAGGTGAAAGCCAATTTGGAGCACAGGGTGGAGTCAATGGGAATGGAAGACAAGATCTTTCGGATCATGGTTCCCATGGAAGAAGAACTTGAAGTTAAAGACGGGAAAAAGAAACTTGTCAAAAAGAAGGTCTTCCCCGGCTATGTCATGGTCGAAATGATTATGACAGACGACTCCTGGTATGTGGTAAGAAACACACCGGGGGTTACTGGTTTTGTCGGTTCTGGTACACGGCCGATTCCTCTCTTGGATCATGAAGTGCGTATGATTTTAGGCAGTGACTTGTCGGGGGTTCCCGAACTGCCGCGCATTAATTTGGCAGTCGGCCAGGAAGTCACGGTGATCGGGGGCCCATTTGAAGGGTTTTCTGGTCAAATCGAAGAAATTTTGCACGATCGGGGCAAGATCCGGTTGACGGTGTCAATGTTTGGCCGCGATACTCCCTTGGAAGTTGATTTTGCTCAGGTTACCGAGATGGAATGACACTTTTTAGCGATATGGGAAAAAGTGAGAGAAATGAGGGAAAATAGTGCCCAAGAAAGTCACCGGAGTAATTAAGCTCCAGATTCCGGCCGGGAAGGCAACCCCTGCTCCGCCGGTAGGCCCGGCGTTGGGTCAACATGGCGTCAATATCATGGCTTTCGTTAAGGAATATAACGAGCGCACAGCCAGTCAGGTAGGGCTTATTATCCCTGTCGAAATTACAGTATTTGAGGACCGCTCCTTCACCTTTGTTACCAAGACCCCCCCGGCGGCGGTGTTGATTAAAAAGGCATTGGGGTTGGAGACCGCTTCGTCTAATCCCAATACCAAAAAAGTCGGGGATTTGCCGCGAGCCAAAGTACGTGAAATCGCGGAGCTTAAGATGCCGGATTTGAACGCAACCACCATTGAGGCGGCCATGCTGATGATCGAAGGCACCGCGCGCAGTATGGGCGTTAACATCGTCGACTAAAGCTTGGTGGGAGGCTTCATGCCGTTATAACCACAAGGAGGGTTTAGATTGTTTCGAGGCAAGCACTATAAAGATGTTCTAGCCAAAGTCGAGCCAGGAAAGTTATATGGTCCAACGGAAGCTTTGGCGTTGGCCAAGGAATTGGCCCGCGCAAAATTTGTCGAGACGGTGGAAGTGGCCATACGTTTGGGAGTCGATCCCAGACACTCGGATCAGGTGGTTCGGGGTGCCGTGGTATTGCCCCACGGCACCGGAAAAACAGCTCGAGTTGCTGTGTTCGCCAAAGGCGACAAGGCCAAAGAAGCTGAAGACGCAGGAGCTGATTTTGTCGGCGGAGACGAATTGGCAGAACGCGTTCAGCAAGGGTGGACTGATTTTGACGTGGCGGTTGCCACACCGGATATGATGGGACTGGTAGGGCGTTTGGGAAAGATTCTAGGTCCCCGGGGCTTGATGCCTAACCCGAAAACAGGCACAGTGACCTTTGATGTGAAAAACGCGGTTTCCGAAATTAAAGCCGGGAAAATAGAATTTCGTACCGAAAAGGCGGGAATTATTCACGCGCCGATTGGTAAAGTTAATTTTGCCACGGAAGCGTTAGCGGAAAACCTTTCGATTTTGATCGACGCCTTAGTCAAGGCTAAACCGGCGACACAAAAAGGGACGTACATTCAGACGGTGACCGTCGCCACGACGATGGGTCCAGGGATTCGCGTTAATCCGCAACTTGCGCAACGAAGTGTTGTCGCTTAAAACATTAAAACCCCGCCGGGAAAGCGGGGCTTTAATGTTTTGCGAATTCCCGCACTAACAGTGAACGCGCCGCATATCATGTAACGGAATTTTGCTGTCAAGCCATGTTAGGGTATGATACTGGCGGTAATGGGATCTCGTGAATACTTGCACAGCACCGATATAGGGGGGAAATCTTTCAGTGAAGACACGCGTAGTCGTCATGATGGGGGGGCCCTCATCGGAACATGAGGTCTCGTTGGCCAGTGGGCGCATGGTGTATGAGGCACTGGCCGGCAATACGGATTACGCGGTCGAAGCTCTAGTAATTGATCGCCAAGGGCGCTGGCTCCTAGATGACAATCCCCGGGCAGTGGTGCCAACCCCAGCCGATGCCAAGGTGTCTCCCGTGCCCCGAGAGTATGCTATGAACGGAATTCCGTTGTTGAAATCGGCGGATGTGGTTTTTTTGGCGTTTCACGGGGCGTTTGGTGAAGACGGCACTTTACAAGGATTATTAGAGGTACTGGGGGTACCTTACACGGGCAGTGGGCCGATGGCCTCGGCATTAGCCATGAACAAAGGAAAAGCTAAAGAGTTGTTTCGTTACCGTCAGATTCTGGTGGCCCGTGAACTCCAATTTTCTACTCGAGTGTTAGCACACGACATTGGCCATGCGGTGGTCAGTATTGAATCTCAGTTAGGTTTTCCAGTAGTCGTAAAACCCAACACGGGAGGCTCAAGTGTTGGTGTTGCCATGGCAGAGGGACGCGACCAACTTGTCGATGCCTTGCAACTGGCCAGGCGATTTGGAGTTGACGTTATGGTGGAGGAAAAACTCTCTGGCAGAGAGGTAACCTGTGCGGTATTAGAAGAATTGGATGGAAGTGTCCGAGCGTTGCCGGTTATCGAAATTGTGCCCAAAGCAGGCGTGTTTTTTGATTTTCAATCCAAGTATGCAGATGGTGGCGCCGATGAAATCTGTCCTGCCCCATTGGATCCAGACACGGCCGGTTTAGTGCAAAAGACGGCCATTGCAGCCCATGAGGCACTAGGATGCGAAGGATTTTCGCGGACGGACCTTTTTTTAACCCCAAGGGGGGCGATTGTGCTTGAAGTCAATACCATACCTGGAATGACCCCGAACTCTCTGCTACCTAAAGCTGCGCGAGCAGCCGGAATTTCTTTCGAAGAATTGATCGCTCATTTGGTTCGGCTAGCATTAAACCGCTCTAGAAATGCTAGAAATGCATAACGCTTGACGGAATGTCAAGCGTTATGGTAATGTCCTGGCCGTAGCCCAAGACGATGGGTGCCATGACGGCTTAATATCCCATCTAGGTGGAAGTTTGAAATGGCCCATTTCATGTTCTTCCTCGCCCTGCCTTGGGACGGAGGATTTTTTTGTGCTCCGTAGGGTGAAACCAAATGAAGGAGGTGGATGAAATGCCTACACCCCAGAAAGCCGCGATTATCGAGGAAACGCGAAAGGATCTGGAAACATCGCAAGGCGTTGTGCTTGCAGACTACCGCGGCCTCACCGTAAAGCAATTTGGCCAACTGCGCGCCCAGTTGGGTAAAGGTGGCGTTAAGCTTCGCGTCGTCAAAAACACCTTAATCCAACGCGCAGCAAACCAGGTTGGCATCGAGGGATTGGATCCCTATCTCACAGGGCCAACTGCGGTGGCATTTTCCTATGATGACCCGGTGGCCGCTGCCAAGTTAATGTCTCAAGCCGTCCGCGAGTTGCGCAAAATTGAGATTAAAGCGGGTATCTTGGGTAAGCAAATCATCGATTCGCGTGGCGTTCGAGATTTGGCTGACCTTCCTACGCGGGATGTGTTGCTGACCAAAGTGGTTGGGACCTTAAACGCTCCGATTCAACAATTGGCATGGGTATTAAACGCCCCATTAGGAAATCTGGCGCGAGCTTTAGATCAAATTCGCCAGCAAAAAGAGGAAGCAGTCGAAGCGTGAATTTTTTTATCTTAAAGGAGGAAAATTGATGGCCAAGGTCGAAGAAATAATTGAGTTAGTGAAAGGCATGAATGTGCTGGAACTGTCGCAACTAGTCAAGGCATTAGAAGAGGAGTTTGGGGTTACGGCTCAAGCTCCGGTAGCGGTAGCAGCGGCGGTACCTGCGGGCGGCGCGGCTGCGGCTCCGGTGGAAGAAGTCGAACAGACCGAATTTGATGTCATTTTGACTGCAGCTGGTGACAAGAAGGTCCAGGTCATTAAGGCAGTTCGTGAATTGACCGGATTGTCCCTCACCGAAGCCAAAGCATTGGTTGATGGGGCGCCAAAGCCAGTGAAGGAGAAGATTGCCAAGGCAGATGCGGAAGCTGCGAAGGCCAAACTCGAAGAAGCAGGCGCAACGGCACAAATCAAATAACTGCCACGGCAGCGTTCGTGAGCCCTCCTCCAGGTCGGAATTCTCCTTGACCTGGGGGTGGGCTTGTGATACTATTTACACTTGCCATATTTTATAAGCCAATTCATTCCATACCAAGTTAAGGAAAATCCGATACCGGAGAACAAGGAGCTGACAGTGGATGGCGTATCCTCTGGACAATGTGCGTCCTGAACGTTTAAGCTTTGCCAGTATCAATGAGGTCCTAGGTATGCCTAACCTCATTGCGATTCAACAAAACTCCTATAACTGGTTTTTGAGTGAAGGTCTTCGTGAAATGTTCAAAGACATTTCTCCGATTCAGGACTTCACTGGAAATCTAATTTTAGATTTCGTAGATTACACCTTAAAACCTGCTAAATACAGTGTGGAAGAGTGCAAGGCACGTGATGTAACGTACTCCGCTCCGCTCCATGTGAGGGTCCGATTGATCAACAAAGAAACCGGTGAAGTAAAAGAGCAGGATGTCTTCATGGGAGACTTTCCTCTCATGACTGATAAAGGCACCTTTATCATTAACGGTGCGGAGCGGGTTATTGTCAGCCAGTTGGTTCGCTCCCCCGGAGTGTATTTTGGGGAGCAGTTGGATCCTGCTGGGAAACCCCTCTTCTTTGCGACCATCATTCCTAATCGCGGCGCCTGGCTCGAATTTGAGTCCGATAGCAACGACGTGCTTTCTGTCCGAATTGATCGCACCCGCAAATTGCCGGCAACCATTTTGATGCGAGCGTTGGGATATGGAACCGATGCCCAAATTGTGGATGCTCTGGGCGATGATGCTCGGATCCGGACCACGTTGGACAAAGACACCACGAAAAACGAAGAAGAGGCGTTGATTGAAATTTATCGGCGGCTACGGCCTGGAGAGCCTCCCACCGTTGAAAGTTCCCGCACTTTGCTGCAGTCGTTGTTTTTTGAACCCAAGCGTTATGACTTAGCGGGTGTCGGACGCTACAAAATCAACAAGAAGTTGTCATTGAGGCGCCGAGTTATGGGAACTACTGCACTCGAGACGGTTATCCATCCCGAAACCGGTGAGATTATTGTACGCGAAGGAGAACACATTGGTCGGGAGATTGCTGGGGCCTTGGATGCGGCCTCGATTCGGCAAATCCATGTTCAATTGGCCAACGGACAGCAGCTAATGGCCGTTTCCAATGGGAGACCGGGGAACGTCACCAAGACGATTACCAAAGATGACATTGTGGCGTGCCTCAACTACATGATGACCTTATTCGACGGCATAGGCACCACCGACGATATTGACCATCTGGGCAACCGACGGTTACGTTCTGTCGGTGAATTGCTGCAAAATCAGTTTCGAGTCGGTTTGAGCCGGATGGAACGAGTAGTCCGCGAGCGCATGACCATCCAAGATATGGAGTCAATTACTCCTCAGGCGCTCATCAATATTCGGCCCGTGGTGGCGGCCGTCAAAGAGTTTTTCGGGTCGTCGCAGCTGTCGCAGTTTATGGACCAAACCAATCCATTGGCGGAATTGACCCATAAGCGCAGGTTGTCCGCTCTGGGACCGGGTGGATTGTCCAGGGAACGAGCGGGCTTTGAAGTGCGCGATGTGCACCATTCGCATTATGGGCGTATGTGCCCCATTGAGACCCCTGAAGGTCCGAACATCGGACTTATTGGGTCTTTGTCGACATTTGCGCGGATCAATGAGTTTGGCTTTATCGAGACACCCTATCGCCGAGTCGATAAGGAGCGTGCCGTGGTCACCGAAGATATCGTTTACCTGACTGCAGACGAGGAGGACGACACGGTCATCGCCCAAGCCAATGAACCGCTGACGGATGATGGTCACTTTGTGGCGGATCGGGTAACTGTACGGTCCCGGCACGAGATTTTGGAAGAAGCACCAGACCGCGTAGATTACATGGATGTGTCACCGAAACAGGTGGTTTCCATCGCGACCGCGCTGATTCCGTTTTTAGAGCATGATGATGCAAACCGTGCCTTGATGGGAGCCAACATGCAACGCCAAGCGGTGCCACTTTTGGTCACCGATTCACCGGTGGTCGGTACCGGAATGGAAGGAAAGGCTGCCCGGGATTCTGGCGTCGTGGCCATTTGCCAAAAAGATGGTGTCGTGGATCGCGTTTCAGCCGACCAAATTGTCATTAAAAATGACGATCACACTGTGTCGACCCATAAACTGCTGAAATTTACTCGGTCCAACCAAGGTACCTGTATCAATCAAAAACCTTTGGTCTTCAAGGGGCAGCGGGTGCGTGCGGGCGAAATCATTGCTGACGGGCCATCGACCGATAACGGGGAGTTGGCTCTGGGGCGCAATGTCCTAGTGGCCTTCATGCCATGGGAAGGCTATAACTATGAAGACGCTATTTTGCTCAGCGAAAAGCTGGTCAAAGATGACGTCTTTACGTCGATTCATATTGAGGAATACGAGTGTGATGCCCGAGACACTAAATTGGGGCCTGAGGAAATTACCCGTGACATTCCCAATGTTGGTGAAGAGGTTCTTCGTGACTTGGATGATCGGGGCATTATTCGGATTGGCGCCGAAGTTCGGCCAGGAGACATCTTGGTGGGCAAGGTGACCCCTAAAGGAGAGACCGAACTAACGGCGGAAGAACGCTTATTGCGCGCCATATTCGGGGAAAAGGCGCGCGAAGTGCGCGACACCTCATTAAGAGTTCCCCACGGAGAGTCGGGTATTATCGTGGACGTGAAGGTGTTCACGAGGGAGCAGGGCGATGAGTTGTCGCCTGGCGTTAACCAATTGGTCCAGGTTTACATTGCCCAAAAACGAAAAATCTCCGAGGGCGATAAGATGGCGGGTCGGCACGGCAATAAGGGGGTCATTTCCCGTATTTTGCCCGAAGAGGACATGCCATTTTTACCGGACGGCACGCCGGTGGAGATTGTCTTAAATCCTTTAGGGGTGCCGAGCCGGATGAATATTGGCCAGGTATTGGAGACGCATCTTGGTTGGGCCGCACGAACCTTGGGTTTGAAGGTGGCGACGCCGGTGTTTGACGGGGCGCGGGAAGAGGATATGACCAATATGCTAGAGCGTGCCGGTTTACCCGTATCCGGGAAGACCGTGCTGTATGATGGCCGCACCGGGGAACCGTTTGACCGTGAAATTACCGTAGGGATTGTTTACATGTTGAAACTGGCGCATTTGGTCGATGACAAAATCCATGCCCGTTCTACTGGTCCTTACTCATTGGTCACTCAACAACCGCTCGGTGGTAAGGCACAATTTGGTGGCCAACGGTTCGGGGAGATGGAAGTGTGGGCGCTGGAGGCCTACGGAGCGGCTTACACGCTGCAAGAGTTATTGACGGTGAAATCCGATGATATTGTGGGACGGGTTAAAACCTATGAAGCCATTGTCAAAGGGGAAAACGTTCCGGAACCAGGGGTGCCAGAATCCTTTAAAGTGCTAATTAAGGAACTCCAAAGTTTGGGGCTGGATGTAAAGATCCTGAACGAACTTGATGAAGAAATCGAGCTGCGGGAACTGGACGACGAACCAGTCAACGACGGGCGTACATTCGAGTTGTTGCCGGAAGGCATTGACGATGCCGAGGGACAGGAGTTGCATCGACTCATGGAAGATTCTGTGGGCGGTCGTCCTGAGGCCTTTGAGCCGGGAGCCGGTATGAATTTCGACCGGGAGGCCGAGACGGCTTATGCTTTCTTGCGCAAGGGCAGTCAGGCACAGGTTGAGGCTGAGGACGAAGGCGACGAAGTAGATGTCGACGTTGACAGTGACACTGACAAAGACGACGAAGACGATTTCTAAACCGGGAGGGACTGGTTGAATGCTGGATGTCAACAACTTTGACTCGATGCGCATAGCTCTTGCGTCGCCAGAGCAAATTCGAGAGTGGTCCAAGGGAGAAGTCAAAAAACCAGAAACGATTAATTACCGTACCTTGAAGCCGGAACGGGAGGGTCTCTTTTGCGAAAAGATCTTTGGACCTCAGAAGGATTGGGAATGCCATTGCGGCAAATATAAGAGGGTGCGGTATAAAGGGGTGGTCTGCGACCGTTGTGGAGTCGAAGTCACCCGTTCGAAAGTGCGCCGGGAGCGTATGGGGCACATCGAATTGGCGGCTCCGGTGTCCCATATCTGGTATTTCAAAGGCATTCCGTCCCGTATGGGGCTAATCTTGGACATGTCGCCGCGAGCTTTAGAGAAGGTGTTGTACTTTGCGGCCTATGTGGTTATTGAACCGGGGACCACGCCGCTTATGAAAAAGCAACTGCTGGTGGAATCGGAATACCGGGAGTATCGCGAAAAGTATGGTAGTCACTTTAGAGCTGCAATGGGTGCAGAAGCCGTCAAGGAACTCTTGATGGAACTTGATCTGGAAGCGCTATCAGTGGAACTCCGAGACGAGTTGGGGAGTTCGAGCGGACAACGCCGGATTCGCGCCATTCGCCGATTGGAAGTGGTTGAGGCGTTTCGTTTATCCGGGAATCGACCGGAATGGATGATTTTGGATGTGATTCCCGTGATTCCGCCGGATCTTCGGCCGATGGTTCAACTAGATGGAGGACGATTTGCCACCTCGGACCTAAACGACTTATATCGCCGGGTGATTAATCGCAACAATCGCTTGAAACGGCTTTTGGATCTAGGAGCACCGGACATTATTGTCCGTAATGAGAAGCGCATGCTGCAGGAAGCTGTCGATGCGCTCATTGACAACGGTCGTCGCGGTCGTCCGGTAACTGGTCCGGGAAATCGACCGCTCAAGTCGCTGTCCGACATGTTGAAAGGGAAACAAGGTCGGTTTCGCCAGAACCTCCTGGGTAAACGTGTTGACTATTCGGGTCGTTCAGTTATTGTCGTGGGCCCCAAGTTGAAGATGCATCAGTGCGGATTGCCCAAGGAAATGGCACTGGAGTTGTTTAAGCCTTTTGTTATGAAGAAATTGGTCAACGAAGGCTACGCGCACAATATCAAATCTGCCAAACGCATGGTGGAACGGGTACGTCCTGAAGTTTGGGACGTGCTGGAGGATGTTATCCGAGAACATCCGGTGCTGCTCAATCGAGCTCCAACGTTGCATCGGCTGGGAATTCAGGCTTTTGAGCCCGTGTTGGTGGAAGGGCGTGCCATTCAAATTCACCCATTGGTATGCACGGCGTACAATGCAGACTTTGATGGTGACCAAATGGCGGTCCACGTTCCGCTTTCGGCTGAAGCGCAAGCAGAGGCCCGCGTCTTGATGTTGTCTTCGCAAAACATTTTGGCACCTAAAGACGGGTTGCCGGTTGTCACCCCGACGCAGGATATGGTTATCGGGTGCTACTACCTGACCATGGAGACTGAGGGGGCCAAAGGCGAAGGAATGCTGATCAAAGATGTCATGGAAGGCGAAATGGCCTATCAAGCCGGGGTTCTTGATCTCCATGCCAAAGTCACGATGGACTATCATGGTACGCGCCACCAGTCGACGTTGGGACGGTTTATCTTTAACGACGCTCTACCGGAAGAATTACGTTTTGTTGACAAGGTGGTTGACCGAAAGATTTTAGCATCCATTGTAGCGGATACTTTTCGGATATTTGGTAACCAAATTACAGCAGAAGTACTGGATCGAATTAAGGCGCTAGGCTTCTTTTACGCAACCCGAGCCGGTGTCACGGTTGCTGTTTCGGATATTCACATTCCTGAGTCTAAGAAGAAAATTATTCAGGAGGCTGAGGCTGAAGTCGCCCAATTGGCGCGTCAATATCGCCGTGGACTGATCACTGCCGACGAGCGGTATGAGCGCGTGATTGAGATTTGGACCCGAACTAAAGAGCGCGTGACTCAATCGCTGATGGAGAAGATGGATCGCTCCAATTCGGTCTATATGATGGTCACTTCGGGGGCACGTGGTAACGTGCAGCAAATTTCGCAGTTGGCGGGAATGCGGGGGCTTATGGCCGATCCTTCTGGGCGCATTATCGAGCTGCCCATTCGGGCCAACTTCCGGGAAGGCCTTACCGTGTTGGAATATTTCACTTCGACTCACGGGGCCCGCAAGGGATTAGCTGACACAGCACTTAGAACCGCAGACTCGGGGTATCTGACACGCCGGTTGGTGGATGTGGCACAAGATGTCATTGTACGGGAATTGGATTGTGGCAGTACCTCGGGAACATTGGTCTCGGAAGTCAGAGACGGGGGTCAAATTATCGAGGTTCTGTACGATCGGCTGGTGGGACGGGTGGCGGCGGAAACCTTAGTCCATCCCGAAACCCACGATGTGATTATCGAAACTAATGATTTGATTACCGAAGATGATGCTCATGCCATCGTAAACGCTGGGTTTACCGAGGTGCGTGTTCGTTCCGTGTTGACGTGCCAGTCCCGTTTTGGGGTATGCGTAACTTGCTACGGAAAAAACTTGGCTACTGGCAAGATTGTCGAAGTCGGGGAAGCGGTAGGCATCATTGCAGCCCAGAGCATTGGTGAACCGGGTACCCAGTTGACAATGCGGACATTCCACATGGGGGGTGTGGCCGGAGACGATATCACCCAAGGATTGCCTCGTGTGGAAGAATTGTTCGAAGCACGTAAACCCAAAGGGCAGGCAATTATCGCAGAAATTGCGGGTACGGTGCACATTGGGGAAAATCGCGGTCGCCGGGAAATTACCATTGCTGCGGATTCTGAAGCAGAAGCCCAAGCGTATCCGATCCCGTTTGGTTCTCGCATCAAAGTCCGGGAAGGGCAGACCGTTGAAGAGGGGCAAGAATTAACCGAGGGTTCGGTTAATCCCCATGACTTGTTGCGGGTGCTGGGACCCCATGGTGTTCAGGAATATCTGTTGCACGAAGTACAGCGTGTGTACCGGGTTCAAGGTGTAGATATCAATGACAAGCACATTGAGGTCATGGTGCGACAAATGATGCGCAAAGTCAAAGTGGATGAGGCAGGAGCAACCCATTTGCTTCCGGGAGCATTGGTCGACCGTTTCGATTTTGAGGATGCCAATGCCGAAGTAATGGCAAAAGGCCTGCCGCCTGCCGTGGCTAAACCAGTGGTGTTGGGCATCACCAAAGCGTCACTGGCCACTGACTCCTTCCTGTCTGCGGCGTCATTCCAGGAAACCACTCGCGTTTTGACTGAGGCTTCGATTAAAGGCAAACGGGATCCGCTACTGGGACTCAAGGAAAACGTGATTATTGGCAAGCTGGTACCGGCGGGAACGGGGATGTCACGGTATCGTAATGTGGTGATTCATACCGAGACCGGTGGTGTAGCCGAAGAAAGCGAATCTAAGCTCTACCGATAGACGTAAGGAAGAGGGCGCGCAATTGACACGCCCTCTTCCCGGTGGTAAACTATTCGAGTGTGTCTTAAGCTTTTTAGCCGGGAGGATAAGAAATGGAAACCGATGCATTGCGGGATCCCCGGCAACGTGTTGTCGGAACACGAGAGACGTTAAAAAAAATTAGCCAGAATAAGGCAGTTAGAGTATACGTTGCTCGGGATGCGGATGCCAAGATGGTGGCGGAAGTGGTTAAGGCGACTCAGACTCGGCAATTGCCGCTGGGCTATATTGATAGTATGACCGAACTCGGTCGGTTATGTGGCATTCAGGTTGGCGCAGCATGCGCCACTGTGATTGCACCGAAACCTGCCAACCCGAAGGAAGGGGGATGATGCTGTGCCGACAATCAACCAATTGATTCGCCATGGTCGCAAAAAGTCTCATAAAAAATCAACAGCCCCGGCATTGCGGAGCAATCCACAAAAACGGGGAGTTTGCGTGAGCGTGAAAACCGTGACGCCAAAAAAGCCGAACTCTGCACTCCGGAAAGTTGCTCGAGTGCGACTAACCAATGGTGAGGAAATTACCGCCTATATCCCGGGAATTGGCCACAATTTGCAGGAACATTCTGTGGTGCTGGTTCGCGGAGGGCGTGTACGTGACTTGCCAGGAGTGCGGTATCATATTATCCGAGGAACGCTAGATACTGGGGGCGTGCAAAAGCGGCAGCAGGGACGTTCCAAGTACGGCGCTAAGAAGAACCAGCCGGTAGGTAAGAAGTAGGAGGTAGAAGATGCCAAGGCGAGGATTGGTTGCACCTCGGGAAGTCACACCGGACACCGTATATCAAAGTCCGCTGGTTGCCCAGGTAATCAACAAGGTGATGCAGCATGGCAAAAAGAGCTTGTCTGAACGTATCGTCTACAATGCACTGAATATAGTGGCCGAAAAGACCGGAAAAGATGCAATGGAAGTTTTTGAAGCAGCGTTAAAAAACGCGACGCCGCTATTGGAGGTGCGGCCGCGCCGCGTAGGTGGGGCCACATACCAAGTGCCTATGGAAGTGCGGGCCACTCGGCGCATCTCTTTGGCGGTACGCTGGATTGTCAATTATGCTCGGGCCAGAGGCGAACGCACTATGGAACAGCGCTTGGCGGCCGAATTGATCGACGCCTCACAGGGTGCTGGGGGCGCTGTTAAGAAGCGGGATGAAACCCATCGAATGGCCGAATCTAACAAGGCGTTTGCGCATTACCGCTGGTAGAAGGGAGTTCCCTAGATTATGGCTCGCTCGTTTTCGCTGGAAAGTACGCGCAATATCGGGATCATGGCACACATTGATGCCGGAAAGACCACCACTACCGAACGTATCTTGTTCTATACGGGGATTGTGCATAAGCTTGGAGAAGTGCACGAAGGCACCGCGACGATGGACTGGATGGTTCAGGAGCAGGAACGTGGCATCACTATTACGTCTGCTGCCACTACGGCACAATGGAAAGACCATCGCATTAATATTATCGACACGCCCGGCCACGTGGACTTCACGGTTGAAGTAGAACGCTCGTTACGCGTTCTAGACGGCGCAATCGCCGTTTTTGACGCGAAGGGTGGGGTGGAGCCGCAGTCGGAAACGGTATGGCGGCAGGCCGATAAATATGGAGTGCCGCGAATCGCGTACATTAACAAGATGGATATTGTTGGCGCAGACTTCGAAATGTGCGTCAATCAAATTCGCACGCGACTAGGCTCCAATCCGATCGCGATACAGTGGCCGGTGGGGGCAGAGGACACTTTTCGTGGCATCGTCGACCTGGTGCGGATGGAAGCCTACTTCTACACGGACGACTTAGGCACCCGTGGTGGGTACGAACCCATTCCGGAAGAACTCCAAGATGTTTGCCAGGAAAGGCGTCAAATGTTGCTTGAGGCCTGTGCTGACCAAGACGACGCTCTGATGGAAAAGTACTTGGAAGGCGAGACCATTAGCACCGAAGAAGTTCGTCAGGCCTTGCGTAAGGGTACCTTAAGCAACTCATTGGTTCCGGTACTCTGCGGATCGTCCTACCGCAACAAGGGTGTACAGCCACTTTTGGACGCGGTGGTGGACTACTTGCCGTCTCCGCCCGATATCGGCGCGGTGCAGGGCC
Source organism: Bacillota bacterium (assembly GCA_021797515.1). Taxonomy (GTDB): domain Bacteria; phylum Bacillota; class Sulfobacillia; order Sulfobacillales; family Sulfobacillaceae; genus Sulfobacillus_C. The sequence continues at coordinate 14,475 of JAJZZP010000186.1, forward strand.
ACAACCCTCTAGACGGTACTGAACTCACCCGTCATGTGTCGGACGATGCTCCATTTTCTGCATTAGCGTTCAAGATTATGACAGATCCTTTTGTGGGCAAATTAGCGTTCTTTAGAGTGTACTCTGGGACCCTTAGCTCAGGTTCGTACGTATATAACGTCACCAAGGGACGCCGCGAACGGATTGGCCGAATTCTACAAATGCACGCCAACCATCGTGCCGAGATTACCACAGTGTACACTGGAGACATTGCTGCAGCGGTGGGCTTGAAAGACACCACTACTGGGGATACCCTCGCGGATGAACAGGATCCCATTTTACTTGAATCGATGATTTTTCCGGAACCGGTCATTTCGGTTGCGATTGAACCGAAAACTAAAGCTGACCAAGACAAGATGGGTATGGCTCTATCCAAGCTCGCAGAAGAAGATCCCACATTTCGCATGTTTACCGATCAAGAAACTGGACAAACCATCATTTCTGGGATGGGGGAACTGCACCTAGAAATTATCGTGGATCGACTGCTCCGGGAATTCAAAGTGCAAGCAAATGTGGGCAAGCCGCAAGTGGCTTACAAAGAGACTGTCCGCCGTGAGGTCGAAGCGGAGGGAAAATTCATCCGCCAAACTGGTGGCCGTGGACAATACGGACACGTATGGATACGGGTGGCACCTTTAGAGCCCGGAAGTGGCTTTGAATTTGTGAACAAGATTGTGGGAGGGGTTGTCCCTCGCGAATATATTCCGGCGGTTGAGGCTGGAATTCGCGAGGCGTTGGACACCGGTGTTTTGGCCGGCTACCCGACCATAGATGTCCGTGCTACGCTGTTTGACGGGTCTTATCATGAAGTGGACTCCAGCGAAATGGCATTTAAAATAGCCGGATCCATGGGCTTTAAATCGGCGGCTCAAAAGGCCAATCCTGTACTGTTGGAGCCAATCATGGCAGTAGAGGTCGTAGTTGCTGAGGAGTACATGGGCGACGTGATTGGCGACCTGAACAGCCGTCGCGGGCGTATCGAGGGAATGGAACCTCGCGCTGGCGGAGTCCAAGTCATTCATGGGTTTGTGCCACTGGCCGAAATGTTTGGTTATGCCACGGACCTTCGCTCCCGAACACAAGGTCGGGGCACATATACGATGCAATTTGCTCACTACGAAGAAGCTCCGCGGCACGTCACTGAACAAGTCATCAAGTCGCGGAAGTAGAGCAAATATCCGAAAAACTCAAGGGAGGATTCATTCGCAATGGCTAAGAAGAAGTATGAGCGCACCAAGCCCCACATTAACGTGGGAACTATCGGTCACGTGGACCACGGCAAAACGACATTGACGGCAGCGATTACGCGCGTGCTAGCGACCCAGGGCAAAGCCGAATTTACCGCCTATGACCAAATCGACAGGGCCCCCGAAGAGCGAGAGCGAGGGATTACCATCGCCACGGCCCACGTAGAGTACGAAACCGACAAGCGTCACTATGCCCACGTGGACTGCCCCGGACACGCGGACTACGTGAAAAACATGATTACCGGAGCCGCACAGATGGATGGCGCCATTTTAGTGGTGTCAGCCGCTGACGGACCGATGCCCCAGACACGCGAACACATTTTGCTCGCCCGTCAGGTTGGTGTGCCGAACATCGTTGTGTTCTTAAACAAGGCCGACATGGTGGATGACCCTGAATTGATGGAACTCGTGGAAATTGAAGTACGGGAACTGCTGTCCATGTACGAGTTTCCTGGCGATGACATCCCGGTAGTCGCTGGCTCCGCTTTAAAGGCCTTGGAATGCGGCTGCGGCAAGCGCGATTGCCAATGGTGCGGCAAAATTTGGGAATTAATGGACGCCGTCGACGAATACATTCCGACTCCGGAACGTGACACGGAAAAACCCTTTTTGATGCCGGTTGAGGACACCCACTCGATCACTGGACGTGGCACCGTGGTTACCGGTCGTGTGGAGCGCGGTACCATCAAAGTTGGGGAAGAGATTGAAATTGTGGGATTGGTGGAAAAAGCTAAGAAGTCCGTCGTCACCGGTGTTGAAATGTTTCGTAAGACACTGGACCAGGCGGTTGCCGGAGACAACATTGGTTGCCTCTTGCGGGGGGTAGACAAAGAAGAAGTGGAGCGCGGTCAGGTATTGGCAAAGCCGGGCAGCATTCATCCTCACACTAAATACAAGGCTGAGGTCTATGTATTGTCTAAAGAAGAGGGTGGCCGCCACACCCCGTTTTTTAACGGCTACCGCCCACAGTTCTACTTCCGAACCACTGATGTCACCGGTGTTGTCAATCTCCCCGAAGGTGTCGAGATGGTAATGCCGGGTGACAACATCCAAATGGAGGTGGAGTTGATCGCTCCAATCGCCATGGAAGAGGGTCTCCGTTTTGCCATTCGAGAGGGTGGACGGACCGTGGGCGCCGGCGTCGTGACGGCAATATTGGCGTGAAGCAACGAGGGGGAAAATGACGGTGGCCCAGCAAAAGATACGGATTCGGCTCAAGGCCTTTGATCACGAGGTGCTTGACCAATCGGCGGTTCGGATCGTCGAGACAGCGCGGCGCAATGGCGCCGCCGTCTCGGGACCGGTGCCCTTGCCGACCGAGAAGACAATCTACACCATATTGACCGCGCCCAACGGCGAGAAGGATATCCGAGAGCAATTCGAGCGCCGAATTCATAAGCGTTTGATTGACATCATGGATCCCAGTCAAAAGACGGTGAATGCATTAATGCGTCTGGACCTTCCGGCCGGGGTGGACATCGAGATTAAGCTGTAGGCGGGAGGATGTTATGAAGGGATTTATTGGCACCAAGGTCGGGATGACTCAAGTGTTCGACGAAACCGGCCGCGCGATTCCCGTGACCGTGATTCATGCGGAACCGAATACGGTGGTGAGGTTGAGGACCCCAGAAAAAGACGGGTACGAGGCAGTTCAGCTTGGAGTGGGCGCGGTTCGGCCTCACAAAATGACCCAGCCGTTACGCAAGGATTTTGAGAAGCGCGGGATTACGCCCGTGAAATTTCTCCGCGAATTTCGGTTGTCCGGTGCCAGCGAACTGGTGCCGGGATCAATGCACCGAATTGAGGATGCGTTTAGCGCAGGCGATCTGGTTGATGTTACCGGAACCAGCAAAGGAAAAGGGTTTGCGGGTGTGATTAAGCGCTGGGGCTTTCACCGCGGGCCGATGAGCCACGGCTCGAAGTATCACCGCAGAGTAGGATCTCTTGGTTCTCGGACCTCGGGCGGCGGCGGACGGGTCCACCCGGGACGCAAATTGCCAGGGCATAAAGGTCATAGCCGAGTGACTGTGCTGAAGTTGAACGTGGTAAGAGTGGACAGCGACAGAAACTTGTTGTTGGTACGAGGCGCGGTTCCTGGTCCAAAGGGTTCCTTGGTCCTGATTAGAGAATCGGTGCGCAACCGGAAAGGGGCGAAGTAGAGTGCCAACAGTGAATGTTTATGACCGCGAGGGTCAAGTAGTAGGCGAACTCGAACTGTCTAACCAGGTCTTCGCGGCCCCGGTCAACCTTTCCTTGCTGCATCAAGCGGTGGTGGCTCACGAGGCCAATCAGCGTTCGGGGCGCGCCAGCACCAAGACACGCGCTAATGTTCGTGGTGGCGGTCGCAAGCCTTGGCGGCAAAAGGGCACAGGACGTGCGAGGGCAGGCAGTACGCGGGCGCCCCATTGGCGGCACGGTGGTGTGGTATTCGGCCCGCACCCTAGGGATTTTAGTCTGAATTTCCCGCGGAAAATGCGTCAAGCCGCATTGCGTCAGGCTTTGAGCGCCAAACTAGCAGACAACGAGTTGATGGTACTCGACACGTTGGCTTTGCCCGAAGTGAAAACACGGCAGGTTGTCGATTTGGTTCAAAAACTGGATTTAGGCACCAATGTGTTGTTTGTCACTGCGGTACCGGAATCGACATTGAAGTTGTCGGCACGCAACTTTAAAGACATCAAGGCCACCACCGCGCAAAGTTTGAATGTCTATAGTTTACTGAAATATCACCGTGTGGTATTTGACCAAAGCGCGGTGAAAGCAGTGGAAGAGGTGTTTGGCCGATGAAGAGCGCTTACGACATCATTCTTCGCCCCATCGTTACGGAAGCCAGTACTGACGCCATGGTGCTGAACAAATATACCTTCGAAGTAGCGCGTGGCGCCAATAAAATTGAGATTCGTAATGCGGTCGAAGAAATATTTAAGGTACGGGTAGTGAAAGTGAATACACTGTGGCGTCGCGGCAAAAAGAAGCGGCGTGGACAGTCGGTGGGATACACTCCAGATCGAAAAAAAGCGATCGTGACCTTGGCTCCCGGCGACAGTATCGAGATATTTGAAGGAGTCTGATTCTAGGAGGTGGGATCGCAATGCCCGTTCGTAAACTGAAGCCGACCTCCCCCGGAGTCCGGCAAATGACGATTTCGACATTTGAAGAAATCACCAAGACCAAGCCAGAAAAATCGCTGACCGAGGGCCGCCACCGCAAAGCAGGCCGCAACGCATCTGGACGGATTACCGTCCGCCACCGGGGCGGGGGCACCAAGCGGAACTACCGGATCATTGATTTTCGCCGTACCAAAGAAGGCGTACCGGCTAACGTTGTGGCTATCGAGTATGACCCGTTCCGTACTAGCCGGATCGCTTTAATTGAATACGAAGATGGTGAAAAGGCCTACATTATTGCACCTTTGGGGCTCAAGCCAGGTGACACCGTAATGGCAGGGCCAGGCGCCGATATTAAACCCGGTAATGCTTTGGCGTTGCAGGATATACCGGTGGGCACCGTCGTGCACAATGTGGAGCTAAAACCAGGCCGGGGAGCACAGTTGGCGCGTTCGGCCGGAACTTCCGCGCAATTGATGGCCAAAGAGGGCAAATATGCATTGCTACGGTTGCCGTCTGGAGAACTGCGCCGCGTTCCAGTTCAGGGAAAAGCCACCGTAGGCCAAGTGGGCAACGCCGAGCACGAAAACATCAACATCGGCAAGGCCGGACGCAATCGTTGGCTCGGCAAACGACCTACCGTTCGTGGGGTCGTAATGAACCCGGTCGACCACCCGCACGGTGGTGGTGAGGGAAAGTCGCCCATTGGGCGAAAGCACCCTGTGACACCGTGGGGAAAGCCTGCCTTGGGAAAGAAGACGCGCAAGAAGCATAAATCGTCGGACCGTCTAATTGTGCGCCGACGTAAGTAGGGAGGGATAGCATGAGCCGGTCAATCAAGAAGGGGCCATATGTGGACGCGGGCCTGGCGAAGAAGGTGGCAGCCCAGAATACCAAAGGGGAAAAACGGGTCATTAAAACCTGGGCCCGGGCATCAACCATTGTCCCGGATATGGTGGGTCATACCTTTGCCATTCACGATGGTCGACGGCATGTCCCCGTTTACGTCACCGAGGAAATGGTGGGCCATAAATTGGGCGAGTTTGCTCCCACCCGTACTTTCAAGGGGCACGGAGACAAGACTGAACGTTCCAGTGGACTTAAGTAACGGTGGCGAAGGAGGGCAATGGAGCCGTGGAAATTGAAAGAGACGAATCACCCGAGGCCCGAGCGTATGTTCGCAACGTACGCATTGCGCCGCAAAAAGTGCGCGTAGTGGTGGATTTGGTGCGCGGCAAGAATATTCGGGATGCACTGGCGATTTTGAATCACACTCCGAAGCGGGCATCGTTGGTCGTGACCAAACTCATCAAGAGCGCTGCCGCCAATGCGGAACACAATCACGACCTGGACTCGCGGGACCTGTATGTTCATGCTATTTGGGTTGATGGCGGACCGACATTAAAGCGGATTCACCCCCGCAGTCGAGGACAGGCGTTTCCGATTTTGAAACGATCGAGCCATATTTCCGTGGTATTGCGACCGCGGCATCGCGGATAAGGGGGACATTATGGGTCAAAAGATACATCCCAAGGGACTACGCTTAGGCATTGTCAAAGACTGGGATTCTCGGTGGTACGGAACTCGCAAGACCACTCCGGAATTACTGGGCGAAGACTTTAAATTGCGGAAGTTTATTAAAAAACGTCATTACAATGCGGGCATTGCGCGGATCGAAATCGAGCGAGGAACCTCGAGCAAACTCAAGGTGACGGTTCATACTGGGAAACCCGGAATGGTTATCGGCAAGGGTGGAGTCGGGGTCGATGCACTTCGCAAGGATTTGGAGCGCTTGACTAAGGCGAAGCAGGTCAGCCTCGACATCAAAGAGGTCAAGAATCCCGAGGCTGACGGGCAACTGGTTGCCGAGTCAGTTGCCTCCCAACTCGAGAAGCGCATTGCCTTTAAACGCGCCATGAAACAAGCTGTGATGCGCGCGATGCGGCAAGGTGCCAAGGGAATTAAGGTGATGGTCAGCGGGCGACTTGGCGGTGCCGAAATCGCACGGCGGGAGTGGACTTGGGAAGGTTCGATTCCACTTCATACCTTGCGTGCCGATATTGATTACGGGTTTGCTGAGGCTCACACTACCTATGGAGTTATTGGCGTTAAGGTATGGATTTATAAAGGCCAGGTGCTGCCCGGCCCCAAGCGTCGGCCCGGTGCGGCCGCGAGCACCGAAGGAGGGCACTAGCCATGTTGCAACCCAAACGCACTAAGTACCGGAAGATGCACCGTGGGCGCATGAAGGGCACTGCACACCGCGGAAACAAGGTTACGTTCGGCGAGTACGGGCTGCAGGCGCTTGAGCCGGCTTGGATTACGGATCGGCAAATTGAGGCGGCGCGTGTCGCGCTTACGCGGTACATTCGACGCGGCGGCAAAGTCTGGATAACTATTTTTCCCGACAAACCGATTACCAAAAAACCCGCGGAAACCCGGATGGGCAGCGGTAAAGGCAATGTGGAATTTTGGGTTGCGGTAGTCAAACCGCAGCGTATCATGTTTGAACTGGCAGGCGTTCCCGAAGAGGTGGCTAAAGAAGCCTTACGGAGGGCGGCGCACAAACTGCCTATCCACACGCGGTTTGTGCGCCGCGAAGAGTCAGGAGAGAATGCGCATGAAGCCTAAGCAAATACGGGATTTAACCCAGGATGAGTTGCAAGACCGGCTGAAGGGGCTGAAACAGGAATTGTTTCGGCTGCGATTTCAGCTTGCCACTTCCCAACTGGAAAATCCGATGCGGATTCGCCAAGTGAAAAAGGACATCGCGCGGCTGCATACCATCATGACGGAGCGGGATCGCAGCGGGGATGGGAAGTAGGGAGGATGGTTATGGAGGCTAAGGTTGAGAAATCAAAACGCAAGCTCCGAGAAGGCACTGTAGTGAGCGACAAGATGCAAAAAACCGTGGTGGTCGCGGTTGAAACGTTGGTGCCGCATCCGGTATATGGCCGTACTATGCGGCGGACTAAGCGGTATAAGGCCCATGATGAAGAAAACGAATGTCGGACCGGTGATCGGGTGCGGATTGAAGAGACCCGCCCGCTATCAAAAGAGAAGCGGTGGCGTGTGGTAGAGATTTTGCACAAGGCCGAGAACTAGTCGCAGACCAGAATCGCTAGAAAGAGGGAGAATAATGATTCAACCGCAGACAAGGCTTGCGGTCGCCGACAATACCGGCGCCAAAGAGCTGATGTGCATACGGGTTTTGGGCGGCTCCTTTCGGCGCTATGGCAATATTGGAGACGTGATTGTAGCCTCCGTCAAGGCTTCTGCTCCCGGAGGTATGGTCAAAAAAGGTGATGTGGTCAAAGCAGTGATTGTTCGCACCAAAACCGGGAAGCGGCGGTCCGATGGTTCTTATATCAAATTTGATGAAAATGCCGCAGTGATTTTGCGGGGTGAGGAAAAAGAGCCGCGGGGCACCCGGATTTTTGGGCCGGTGGCTCGTGAACTGCGCGAGCGGGAGTTTATGAAAATTATTTCATTAGCCCCGGAAGTATTGTAATCCTTGATGACGTCAGATTCGACCCAGGAAGGAGGTGTGGCGATGAACGTAAGAAAAGGCGATTTGGTCAAAGTGATTGCTGGGCGCGACAAAGGCAAGGAAGGCCGTATTGTGCGGTCGGTTCCCAAAGAGGAACGTGTCGTGGTAGAAAAGGTCAATTTGGTCAAACGGCACCAAAAACCCACACCGGACTTAGCGCAAGGCGGCATTATTACCAAGGAGGCACCAATTCACGTATCCAATGTCATGTTGGTTTGTCCCTCCTGTAAAAAGGCGACCCGTGTGGCCCATAAATTTTTGGATAATGGAAAGAAAGTGCGCGCGTGCAAAAAGTGTGGCGCATCGATCGAGTGATACCAAGGAGAACAGGGGGACACCATGGCTATTGAGTCGGCGCTCAAAGAGCGGTACGACAAGGAAATTGTACCGGCCTTAATGGAGCGGTTTAAATACAAAAACCCCATGCAAGTACCCAAGATGGTTAAAGTGGTGGTCAACATGGGTGTTGGGGATGCCGTTGGCAACCCTAAGTTACTGGATGCAGCGGTAAACGACTTGGCGGCAATTACGGGACAGAAACCTCTTGTGACCCGTGCCAAAAAATCGATCGCGTCCTTTAAGGTGCGGGAAGGCATGCCGATTGGCGCTAAGGTTACGCTTCGCGGTCAGCGGATGTACGATTTCATCGAAAAATTGTTCTACATGGCGCTGCCTCGGGTGCGAGACTTTAGAGGATTGTCCACCAAGGGATTTGACGGGCGTGGCGGATATACCCTAGGCGTTAAGGAACAAATTATCTTTCCTGAAGTGGATTATGACAAGGTGGAAAAATTGCGAGGAATGGACATTACCATTGTCACCAGCGCCACTACCGATGAAGAAGCCAAGTTGCTTCTGACAATGCTCGGGATGCCGTTTACGCCGCAAAAAGAGGAGGTGCGCCATGGCTAAGAAATCGTTGATTGCTAAAGCGAAGCGGACCCCGAAATATAAAGTGCGCAAGTATAGCCGTTGCCAGCTCTGTGGGCGACCCCACGCCTATATTCGCGATTTCGGGTTGTGTCGGTTGTGCTTCCGGCAGCTAGCGCATCAAGGAGAAATACCTGGCGTGCGCAAGGCTAGTTGGTAATTGGGGAGAGGAGGATGGCAGTGACAGATCCAATTGCGGACATGTTGACCCGTATTCGTAATGCCAATACGGTGTATCGGGATTTTGTAGACATTCCGGTATCGAGAATGAAACGCGCCCTAGCCGCGATTCTCAAACAGGAAGGCTTTATACGGGATTATGAGCTGGTGGAGGACGGCAAGCGTGGCATGTTGCGGTTATACTTGAAATATGGGCCAAATCGGGAGCGGGTTATCAGCGGCCTGAAGCGGATTAGCAGACCAGGGCTTAGGGTTTATGCGGGGCACGAGGAATTGCCGCGGGTCTTGGGCGGGCTAGGAATTGCGGTCCTCTCTACGTCAAAAGGCATTATGACGGAAAAACAGGCTCGGGAAACCCGAGTGGGTGGCGAAGTTCTATGTTATGTGTGGTAGGCGGCTAGACTCGGGCAAGGAGGAGAACGATGTCAAGGATTGGCAAAATGCCTATCATGGTGCCCGCTGGAGTTGAAGTGACGGTGCAAGGGCAGCATGTACGGGTCAAAGGACCGAAAGGAATCTTGGAACGTACATTACGACCAAATGTGCGGGTGGCAATTGTAGAAGGCCGGATTGAGCTATTGCCGGTAGACGAAAGTGGAGAAGCCCGCGCCCAGTGGGGACTTTCGCGTTCCTTGGTGGCCAACATGGTGGATGGGGTCTCTAAAGGTTTTCGTCGGCATTTGGAACTTGCCGGGGTTGGGTACCGGGCGTCTAAACAGGGCAATAAATTGGTGCTAACCGTCGGCTATTCGCATCCTGTGGAAATTGAACCGCCGGAAGGAGTCGACTTTGAGGTTCCCAACCCCACCAACGTGTTTGTCAACGGCTACGACAAAGAGACCGTTGGTGCTGTGGCGGCCAAGGTGCGTGGCGTTCGGCCCCCAGAGCCCTATAAGGGCAAGGGCATTCATTATAAAGGTGAAAAAATAATCCGTAAGGTTGGAAAGACTGGAAAGAAGTGAGGGATAGCACGTGTATAACCGATTTGACAGGAACGCGGCCCGTAAACACCGTCACTTGAGGATTCGAAAAAAGGTGCATGGTACCCCTGAACGGCCGCGCCTTAATGTCTATCGATCAAATTTGAACATTTATGCTCAGATCATTGACGATAGCACGGGGCGAACCCTTGCGGCGGCGTCTACGCTGGACCCCGCCTTGAAATCAGAGCCGGGCCGCCTGACCGTAGCGAAATCACGATTGGTGGGACTGTTGGTAGCGGAACGAGCCCGTGCTCGCGGGGTAACCAAGGTCGTGTTTGACCGCGGTGGATACAAGTACCATGGCCGGGTCAAAGCATTGGCAGACGGGGCGCGCGAGGCGGGTTTGGAATTTTAAGACCGGGAGGGACACTATGGCACGGCCACAATCACAAGGGCAAGATGGGAAGCCGGGAAGTGAATTTAAGGAAAAAGTCGTTTCAATTAACCGTGTGGCTAAAGTGGTCAAAGGCGGTCGGCGATTCAGCTTTAGTGCGTTGGTTGTCGTGGGTGACGAAAACGGCAAAGTCGGCGTAGGGTTAGGAAAAGCGGCAGAGATTCCGGAAGCGATCCGCAAGGGCATTGAAGACGCGAAAAAACACATGGTCAGGGTACCCCGTTTGGGCACGACCGTACCTCACCAAGTGATTGGCGAGTTTGGTGCCGGACGGGTACTCATAAAGCCTGCCGCTCCGGGAACCGGGGTTATCGCCGGCGGACCAGTGCGCGCAGTGCTGGAGGCTTGCGGGGTTAAAGACGTGTTGACCAAATCGCTGGGGTCGGCTAATCCCAACAACGTGGTGGCGGCCACTATGAATGGGCTAAGCCAGTTGAAGAGTGCGGACCATGTCGCCCGGATTCGAGGACTTACGGTGCGTCAGGTTTTAGGGGGAGCGCATCATGGCTAAGATTAAAATCACGTTAGTGAAAAGCCCGATTGGCTACGCGCATGATCAAAAAGATACCGTCAAACGACTTGGGTTAACTAAAATGTGGCGTACCGTGGAACATGAGGACAATGAATCCATTCGCGGTATGGTACACAAGGTGCGGCACTTGGTAAAAGTAGAAGAATCATCGGAAGGAGGGGCCAATTCGTGAGACTGCATGATGTAGCACCAAAACCCGGTGCACGAACGGCGAAAACCCGCAGAGGACGCGGACTAGGATCGGGTCTTGGGAAAACGGCCGGGCGCGGCCACAAAGGGCAAAAGGCCCGTGCGGGCGGATCCATTCGACCCGGATTCGAGGGCGGACAGATGCCGTTGCAACGGCGGTTACCTAAGCGGGGATTCGTTAATCCATTTCGGGTCGAGTATGAAGTGGTGAATGTCGGAGCACTTAATCTTTTTGAACCCGACACCGTTGTCACGGTGGAATTGCTGAAGCAGCATCGGTTGGTGAGAAGGAATCTGCCAGTCAAAATCCTGGGCGAGGGGGAACTGGATCGCGCTTTGGTGATTAAAGTCAATGCCTACTCCAAATCCGCTAAAGAAAAGATTGAAGCGTTGTCAGGACGCGCCGAGGTGATATAAGGTGGCGCAAAATGTGATGGACGCCTTTCGAGGGTCAAATCTCAGTAAGCGCATCCTATTCACGTTGCTGATGCTGGTGATTTTTAGGGTGGGCGCCCACATCCCGATTCCGGGAGTGCATGCCTCGGTGATCCAGAGTTTATTTACCAGTGGCGCCACAATCTTCGCCCTTTTGAACCTATTTTCTGGAGGGGCAACCGCAACGCTATCGATCTTTGCTCTTTCCATTATTCCCTATATCAATGCCAGTATTATTATGCAATTGATGACAGTGGTTATCCCGTCGGTGGAGGAATGGTCGAAAGAGGGAGAAGAGGGCCAAAAGAAAATCACTAAAGTAACCCGTTGGCTCTCGATAGGGTTGGGCGCGTTGCAGTCCTTGGGCATTGCGTACTATCTTTATAATTTTTCGTCCAATGGTGTGTACGTCTACGTGCATCATCAGATAGGCTCGTTGTTATTGACGGCGTTGTTGTTGCTCACCGGGTCGGTTATTTTGATGTGGGTTGGCGAAGAAATTACCGATAAAGGAATTGGCAACGGGATTTCCCTTTTAGTTTTGTTCGGCATCATCTCACGGTTGCCGTTTGGTGTCGAGACGCTGTTTAAGTACATCACAGCTGGCGTACTAACGTGGCCTAAAATTGTCATATTCCTTATCATTGCCGTGATCATTATTGCGGCTGTGGTCTATGTCAATGAGGGGCAGCGCAAGGTTCCGGTGCAATATCCCAAGCGGGTGGTAGGCCGCCGCATGTATCAAGGGCAATCTACTCATTTGCCCATTCGAGTAAATCAGGCAGGCGTGATTCCGGTGATTTTTGCCATCTCGCTACTAATTTTGCCGTACACTATTGCCCAGTTTCTGAAAGGCAATTGGGTCACTTTCATGGAGCATTATTTTGGCATCACTTCGCCCGCGTATATTATCTTGGAGTTTTTGCTGGTGGTTGTGTTTACTTTTTTCTACACCGATGTTGTATTTAAGGTCAACGACGTCGCGGATAACCTCAAAAAGGGCGGAGGTTATATTCCTGGGATTCGCCCAGGAAGGCCTACGGCCGAATATCTGGCACGGGTTAGCGGTCGGTTGACAGCAGTGGGCGCCGTGTTTTTAGGGTTGGTTGCGATATTGCCTAGTTTTGTAACCATGGGCATGGGCGTTAACGGCCTGTACTTCGGCGGTACCTCGTTGCTCATTATCGTCGGCGTGAGTTTGGACACCTTAAAACAGATGCAAGCGCAAATGCTGATGAGAAATTACCAGGGATTTATGAAAGGCGGAGGACGGTCATGAGACTGGTCTTACTTGGGGGACCGGGGGCCGGCAAAGGTACACAGGCCACAGCCTTGGCGCAACACTGGCACATTGTCCATATTTCGACGGGAGACTTGTTTCGCTACCATCGAGACCACGGTACGGAACTGGGTGTTTTGGCCAATCAGTACATGACTCAAGGGCAATTAGTTCCCGACGAATTGACCGAGAAGATGGTGGAGGACCGCATCGGCCAATCGGATGTGGCCGTTCAAGGGGGATTTGTTCTCGACGGATTTCCCCGCACGGTACCGCAAGGGCAAGCACTATCGGCAATATTGGCTTCCCAGCATCAACATTTAGATGCGGTGCTCTATATTTTCGTACCCGAAGAGATATTGGAGGAGCGTTTGGTTGGGCGCCGTGTGTGTCCTAAATGCCAGGCCAACTACCACGTCACATTTCATTCGCCTCGTGTGGCCGATACCTGTGACACCTGTGGGGCGGCGCTAATCCAGCGCGAAGATGATCGACCACTCACGGTACAGACCCGATTGAGGGTGTATCAGGAGCAAACTTCGCCGCTCATTGCGTTTTATGAGAAGGTGGGGCTTTTGCGCACCGTCGATGGCAATCAACCACCCGAACGGGTTACGCGTGCTCTAGTGGCGGCTGCGGGGAAGGTTGCCGATGATTGAACTGAAAAGTGCGCGTGACCGCGAGCGCATGCGCAAGGCAGGACGGGTAGTGGCTGAGGTTCTGCAAGTATTGAAACAGTCGACGAAAATCGGGATGACGACGCGAGAACTCGACGTTATCGCCGACCGAGAAATTCGGGCCCGCCAGGCGATTCCCGTATTCAGGGGCTACCACGGTTATCCGGCCAGTGTGTGCGTGTCTGTCAATCATGAAGTGGTCCATGGCATTCCAGGAAACCGAAAACTGCGGCGGCATGACCTGGTAAGCTTGGATCTAGGAGCTACGGTGGAGGGCTTTGTCGGTGATGCGGCATTTTCGTTTTTTTTGGATGGCGCCCCCGACGACGCCTCTGCCAGACTCTTGGAGGTCACCGAGGAGTCGCTTTATCAGGGAATTAAGTCGGCGGTTGTTGGAGGCCACTTGGGGGATATCTCTCACGCTGTGCAATCCTATGTGGAGGCGCATGGTTTTTCTGTGGTAAGAGATTTTGTCGGCCATGGGATAGGCCGACAAATGCATGAAGATCCGCAGGTGCCTAATTACGGAACTCCAGGGCGAGGCGTGCTATTGCGAGGTGGTCTTGCGCTAGCCATTGAACCGATGGTTAATATGGGGAGCTTTGACGTTGATGTGCTTGACGATGGATGGACGGTGGTTACTCGTGACGGCAGTTTGTCGGCGCATTTTGAACACACAATTTTTTTGGATGAAAACGGGCCAGAAATTTTAACTGCAATTGATCGCCAAATCCGTTAAAATAGATCGGATACCGTCGTCTTAGAGTGGCACAATGTGGGAAGTATAGGCATTGGAGGATTTTTATCACATCCTAAGGAAGGGAGGGGGTTAGATGGCCAAAGAAGACGCGATTGAAGTCGAGGGAACAGTGATCGAACCATTGCCGAACGCCATGTTTAGGGTAGAATTGCCTAATGGCCACAAGGTACTGGCACACGTTTCAGGAAAAATTCGTATGCACTTTATAAAAATCTTACCGGGAGACCGTGTGACCGTGCAGTTGTCACCTTACGATCTCACGCGCGGACGGATTACTTATCGTTACAAGTAGGGAAGGGCAACGGTTGATGAGGAGGGACAGACATGAAGGTCCGTGCATCGGTCAAACCGATCTGCGAAAAATGCAAGGTGATAAAGCGCCATGGCCGTGTCATGGTGATTTGCGAAAACCCTAAGCATAAACAGGCGCAGGGTTAAAGACAGGAGGCTCCTAGATGGCACGTGTTGCAGGAATTGACTTACCCAGGGACAAGCGGGTTGAAGCCGCTTTGCCCTACATCTATGGCATTGGTTGGCCCGCATCCCAAAAAATATTGAAGCAGGCTGCGGTGGATCCAGACACTCGGGTGCGAGACTTAACCGAAGAAGAGGTCGTACGGATTCGGGAAGTTGTTGACCATGAATATCGCGTGGAAGGCGATTTACGCCGTGAAGTGCAGATGAACATCAAGCGCCTTATTGATATTGGCAGCTATCGCGGTCTTAGGCACCGTCGTGGCATGCCCGTGCGCGGGCAACGCACCAAGACCAACGCGCGAACCCGCAAGGGCCCGCGACGAACTGTAGGAGCAAAGAGAAAGAAGTAAAACCTAGGGAGGGATTCCAGGAATTATGCCAACGCGTCGTGTCACACGAACCAAACGACGTGACCGCCGTCACGTCGATCATGGAACGGCTCATATTCGTTCGACATTCAACAATACCATTGTTACGATTACCGATCCCCAAGGGAACACCTTATCGTGGGCGTCGGCCGGTCAGTCAGGATTCAAAGGATCTCGCAAAAGCACACCGTTCGCCGCCCAAATGGCTGCAGAAACTGCTGCCAAGGGCGCAATGGAGTATGGGGTTAAAGAGGTGGAAGTGTTGGTGAAAGGACCAGGATCGGGACGCGAAGCAGCTATCCGATCATTGCAGTCAGCAGGATTGGAGGTTAGTTTGATTAAAGACGTAACCCCCATTCCGCATAACGGATGTCGTCCCCCGAAGCGACGACGAGTCTAACCACAGAAAGGAAGGAGGCGCACAAATGGCACGTTACACAGGACCTGTATGCCGATTGTGTCGGCGTGAGGGTGTAAAACTGTATCTTAAGGGAGAAAAGTGCTTTACGGATAAATGTCCAGTATCGCGACGTGCTTATCCGCCGGGTCAACATGGGCTAGGGCGTCGTAAACTTTCTGAATACGGAGTGCAATTGCGTGAAAAGCAAAAAGCTCGCCGTACCTATGGCATTATGGAGGGCCAGTTTTCCCGTTACTTTGAGCGGGCCTCTAAGAAAAAAGGCGTCACTGGACAGGTTTTGCTTGAACTTTTGGAGCGACGTTTAGACAACGTCGTGTATCGCATGGGGCTAGCCTCTTCACGGGCCGAAGCTCGCCAACTCATTCGCCATGGACATTTTCAGGTAAACCGGCGAAGAGTGGATATTCCGTCGTTTTCTGTTAAACCAGGTGATGTCGTAGAGGTCCGGGAGACCAGCCGCCAAAAAACTCGCTTCAAAGAGATGGCACAGAGCCCATCGCGAGGCATACCCGGGTGGTTGGAAGTAGATGCCGAAGCACTGCGCGGAACTATGGTGCGAATGCCTAATCGGGAAGAAATTGAGGCACCGGTTCAAGAGCAGCTTATTGTTGAGTACTACTCACGTTAATCGGCAAGAGTGGGCATGGGAAAGGGGGCGAAGGCCTGCAACGCAGGCCGTGTGAATGACCGAAATCGAGAAACCGGAAATTCGTCGCGTGGATGAAGAAAGAGAGCCCAATTACGGAGTATTTGTAGTGGAGCCGTTGGACCGTGGTTATGGGATTACCTTGGGGAACTCGTTGCGCCGCATCTTGTTGTCGTCGTTGCCAGGTACAGCGGTAACCTCGGTACGAATTGAAGGAGTTCTCCACGAGTTTTCGGTCATCCCCGGTGTTGTTGAGGACACTGCAGATATCATTTTGAATCTCAAACGGCTTGCGCTTAAGTTATGGGCCGATGAACCCCACACGATCCGGATTGACAAGGTGGGGCCAGCTGAGGTCACAGCCGCCGATATCTTGGCAGATGCCGATGTTGATGTGCTTGACCCTTCCCAACACATTGCCTACGTCGACGAAGGGGGCCGACTGGCTATGGATATCACTGTAGCTAGAGGCCGTGGCTACGTGCCCGCCGATAAGAACAAGCATCCAGATCAAGCCATCGGGGTTATTCCTGTTGACTCGATTTTTAGCCCGGTGCAAAAAGTGAATTGGCGAGTGGAAGATACCCGGGTTGGTCATATTACCGACTTTGACAGGCTTAGTATTGAGGTGTGGACTGATGGTTCCTTGATGCCGGAAGAGGCCGTATCGATGGGGGCTAGAATTCTCTCAGACCACTTGCGCCTGTTCATTGAGTTGACCGATGGCGTGGAAGGTGTGCAAATCGGGGTAGAACGGGATGAAGACAAACGAGATCGACTACTGGAAATGCCCATCGAAGAACTAGATTTATCGGTTCGTTCTTTCAACTGTCTTAAACGCGCGGGAATTAACACGGTAGGGGAATTAACCTCCAAGACTGACGAAGATATGATGAAAGTGCGAAACCTGGGTAAGAAGTCCCTGGAGGAAGTTAAGGAAAAACTGGTGACGCTGGGATTGGGCCTAAAACCCTCCGAAGAATAAAGGTGGGGGGAAGTTTGAATACGGATTTTTAGGGGAGTGGAATACAGTATGCCAGGAATGCATCGCACTTTGGGGCGTATAGGGGGTCACAGACGCGCCATGCTGCGAAATTTGGTGACATCGACTTTGCGTGAAGAACGTATAGTCACCACCGTGACCCGGGCCAAGGAAGTAAACCGAGTGGTGGAGCACATGATCTCGCTGGGCAAGCGCGGAGACTTGTCGGCTCGTCGTCAAGCCCTAGCTTATATCTGGGATGAAGACGTGGTAACCAAACTGTTCACCAACATTGCACCGCGATATGTAAACCGGACGGGTGGGTACACACGCATTATGCGGACAGGATATCGTCGGGGGGACTCTGCTCCTATGGCGATCCTTGAACTGGTGTAAATGGCATCGATTATTTTGGAGCGGGTTTCCGTACGATATGCTGAGGGGACCCGCGTGGCACTCGGCCCCCTGGATCTCACTATTGGGGAGGGCGAGTGCCTGTTAGTTACTGGATCCAATGGTTCGGGCAAAACCACCTTAGCCAGAGCCCTGACGGGGGTTGTGCCTTTAAGTGCTGGCCACATTCGAATGAGTACCGGGCTCGACCACACTAAGTGGCCTCCAGGGACGATAGGATGGGTCCAACAAAACCCGCGCCAACAGATGGTGGGCGCGACGGTAGCGGAAGACATCGGATTAGCGCCGTTATGGCTGGGCAAGACCTGGAATCAGGCACTGGCACAAGGACAGAACTCACTTAGAGAATTCGGATTGGAGCAATGGGCACAGTACAAGCCGTCTCATCTTTCGGGGGGATGGCAGCATATGGCGGCTCTGGCCGCAGTGCACGCTCAGGATCCGACCTTGGTGATCTTGGACGAACCTGATGCGATGCTAGATTCCGCTGGATTGTACCGGTTGACAGCATGGGTCAGATATCTGAGGGAACGTCATCAGACGTTCTTAATTTTGGGCCATCACGAGCGATGGGAAGAGATTGCGGACCGTGTGATAAAGTTGGAATCAGGACGGCTTGTCGCGGACGAAACGACGAGCTGCCGTGTTAATGAGGAGTGGCGACAGTTCTTGAGAGGATGGTGGGTTGGTGCTGACCAACCAACGGTGACTGAGGTGATGTCAGAACTATGTCATGGCAGATTGAACATTTAAAAATCCCTCATAGCCATTGGGAAATTGAGTCCTTGGTCGTGCCAGACTCCGGCATTTGGGGATTGGTAGGGCCTAACGGTGCTGGCAAGAGCCAGGTTTACGCTCGACTCATCTCGTGGTCGATTCACAGCAAGACTGCACGATTTGGTTTGGTTGCGCAAAATCCGTTACTGCAACTAACGGAAGCTACGGTGTGGGATCAGGTGATCTGGCCATTTAGCAGGGGTAGAAACGAACTGCCTGGAGGCACTCATGACAGAGTATCCCAGATCCTGGAGGACTGGGATTTGCTAACCTACCGTGAACAAGAGCCGTGGCGACTGAGTGGTGGGCAGCAGCGGTGTCTGGCGTTGGCAGCTATGGAATGTCTGGCACCAGACGTCTATTTGTTGGACGAACCTTTGGAAAACCTAGACTATAGCCATCGTCGCGTGTTGGAGAGTAAGATCCGAAAATGGGAGCAAAGTGCGGCGGTCATTATCACCAGTCATTTGTGGCACTGGCTGTTAACCATTGCCTCGGCGGGATGGTGGTGCCATGAAGGACTAATTCCGGGGGATTTGGGAGATCTCTGGTATCGGTTTGCTGGACAACCCGAAACCCCGTTGGAGGATTTATGGAGACGTCTGCTCGACGCGAACATGCCTGTGACACCCAGAGCTTGGACAGATCCCGCATGGGCTCGTCGCGAGGTGGTCAAAATATGGGATCGTGGCATAATCACCGAATCCACCCTTTAACCCGCCTAGCGTCTTTGATCGTCGGGGTTATCGCGGTGTTTATTGCCCCGGTTGACTGGTTGGGTTTGTGGACACTGGTTATTGTTCTCGGCTATCTGCGATATGGCACCCGACGAATTTCGGGGATTCTGCAGGCACTTGTAGGAGGAATTCTGTTAGCCCTGCTAAGAATGGTGAACCAGCCCGAGAGGCACCTTCAACTTCTGCCTAGCACCATCGGGGGATTGCGATTTAGTTTGATGATTTTGGGGAGTGTCTGGGTTTTTGCTTCGGGATCGATGATGGCGATGCTGGCGAGCCTGGAACATAGTCTGAAGAGATTGGTGGGAAAGCGACTGACATTGGGCTACGTGATGTTGATGATGCTGTTAGGGTTGTTTTTTTTGCCGTATATGCTTCAAGATGTTCGGGAAATCCGAACTGACCAGTCTATGCGCCAATATCTCGGGGGGACTAAAAAATGGCGGCCATTCCATTTTCTTCGCCCTATTTTGGCTCAGGGACTGCTGACCAGTGACTATATTGCCGAGGCGTTATGGAGCAGGGGCTGGAGACCGGATGGATTGCCGGTTACCCCGCGACTAAGAAGTGTCGATGTCTTAATTGGGTTGGGGTGGATGCTCATTATCGGCCTGGAGGTTGTCCGATGGCCCAATTGGCACTAAGGATTTCATATGACGGAACCGACTACCACGGATTTCAGTGGCAACGCGAACAGGACACGGTGCAATCCACACTGGAACACAGTCTGCGCTCTTTGCTAGGACCAGGAACTCTGACGGGAGGCAGCCGTACTGACCGTGGAGTCCACGCCGAAGATCAAGTTGTGGTATGGGACGGCGCATGCCCCGTTCCTTTGACTAGGTTGGGAAAGGTATTGAATCATCGCTTGCCTTTGTCGATTCGTGTCATGGCGGTAGGTATGGTACCGGATGGCTGGGACCCGCGTCGCATGGCAACTGCAAAATTTTACCGGTACCAAATTTGGCGGGGCCCAGTCCCGGCAAATTGGGCTCGATTTGTGATGCGGATGGACGAGCCATTGGCATTGCCGATCTTAGTGGATACCGCGAGATGGTTCGAAGGGCGTCACGACTTTTCTTCATTTCGTTCGACGGGGTCGTCGGCACGAACTACAATACGTCAAGTGTTTACCAGTCGTTGGGACGTATCTCAGGGAGGCCGCGCCTTAATTTATCGAGTGGGGGCTAATGGGTTTTTGTATCATATGGTGCGGTTAATGGTGGGTGCCATGTTGGAAGCGGCGAGAACGGGACAAACCGGGAATATTGCTCACGCTTTAACAAACCCGGGGCCAACCACTCGGATGAATAAACTGGCGCCACCCCATGGGTTGGTATTGGAGCGCATCGAGATAGATGGCAAATGGTTTCGGTCGATTGAGGAGGGGTAAGCATCATGTTCCGCGAAATGGTGTTGGGATTGGGCAACAACGCGGTGGTTTCCGGTGTAGTTAAGCGATATGGCATGAATTTTGGAGCTTCACGATTTGTTGCCGGGGATTCTTTGACCTCAGCGGTCCTAGTATGCGAAGATTTAAATCGTCGTGGAATCGCGGTAACCTTAGATCATTTGGGGGAGTCGGTGAGAGATGAACAAGCGGCAATAGCCGCAAAAGAAAGCTATCGGGAAATTTTGCGCACCATTGCCGAAAAGGGTCTGAATGCCAATGTTTCGCTGAAATTGACGATGATGGGTCTGACTGTGTCGGTGGACCTGGCCCGGGGCAACTTGGCAGCCGTGGTAGAGGATGCCGCTGGATTAAATAACTTTGTGCGGATAGACATGGAAGATAGTCCGTACACAGCGATTACCATTGACCTGTTCGAGGCAGTATGGCGAAAATTCCCTGGTCATGTAGGTTTGGTTTTGCAGTCCTATCTTTACCGAACCCAAGACGATCTCAAACGGTTATCGGAACCGCCTAAAAACTTTCGAATCGTCAAAGGGGCTTATCGAGAACCAGTGGCGGTCGCGTTCCCTTCCAAGCCTGATGTAGATGATAACTATGTGGAACTGGTGCGCCAATCGTTAGAGTTAGGCAACATGACGGCCATCGCGACACATGACGAGGTCGTTATCGGGCGTGTATTAAAGTACCTGAGAAGCCATCACGTGACACCAGAGCAGTTCGAATTTCAAATGCTTTACGGGGTAAAGCTTGATGTGTTGGAGGAACTGGCCAAAGAAGGATATCGAACCCGGGTGTATGTTCCGTATGGGCAGGACTGGTATGCCTATTACGTCCGTCGCATTGCCGAACGTCCTGCCAACTTGCTGTTTTTCGCCCGAGCTCTTATCGGTCGTTAGTTTAGTGACGTATGGCCAAAATAAATGTGTTGGTAGTGTCATTGATAAAGTACTGGATCGTCGAGCGCCAGATAGAGTCTAACGACGGGGGAGCCAGCCCCGAGAATTGGCTGGGGTGGTATCCAGGAACTTTCGAGACACCACGGTCCCTGATCGGGGGTCGGATCAATTCCCCTTGATCATCTTTCCGTGACTTGAACCGAATCTAGCAAGCGTTGTCTCGAGCCAAACTTCTCTTGAGGGGCTGTTTATTCCAGACGCCATGCCTGTCAATTGTGTCCAATGGCACCACGTAGTGGTAGTTAATCGGTGCCCTTGTAGCCGCC
This sequence comes from Bacillota bacterium, assembly GCA_021797515.1. GTDB lineage: Bacteria > Bacillota > Sulfobacillia > Sulfobacillales > Sulfobacillaceae > Sulfobacillus_C. The sequence continues at coordinate 36,235 of JAJZZP010000186.1, forward strand.
CTCTGAGCTTTTAAAATGAAAGTTAGCCGGTGCGATGAGACGTTTTGATGGCGAGCCCCATTTAAGAGCGACCGTCGCGCAAAGCACAATGGTCCTTTGGCGTGAATGTTCAACCGACACCAAAGTCCGAATTTTTGGGGTCCCAAAAACCACGGTTCGACTGTTGCACGTGATGTGGGACGGCCTTGGAGCATTGTGGCAGAGGTTGTTGAACTGACTGACCGTGTAGTTCATGGGAAGCGGTACCAATCTCCGAAGACAATAGACCGAATTCTCAACCAGCCCCGGGGGACGGCATGAGTCGAGCGGGCCGCCGATACGCCTCGGCGCATTGCTGATGGAAGCTTGCGGATCTTGTGGGGTCGGGGATCACGAATCCGCCTGCGGTTGGAGACTACGGGCCGACCAGTTAAAGGCCAGCTAGTCGACTCTGTGTTGGGCACCTTGGTTAACGCCTTACACCTTTACTAGGGGAGATCGTAAGGACTCTGAACAAGCAGTATCGGGCATTCGCCTTGCGCTCCAGATATTGGGGGGAGTGTTGTAGCAGGATTGGATCATTGCTCGTGACAGTTCCTGAGCTTTGACTCTTTCGTTTGGTACGGCCATGTGTCTTAAGAAAAACCCGTACAACACAAGGCACAGGCAAGGCATGATGCTTTGGCCGACCGCTAGGAAATTACAGCGATAGATTCAAACGTGATCCACCTATGCCAAGAAATTTGTTGCCGGTGGGCGGTGCGGGGTTGATGATCCCGAGAATCAGGAATGGTGAATCGCAACACGTTAGCAGCAATCCGATCTTTTGTGCGATAGCGAACTTTGGAGGAACACGACATCGAGCCTTGGGCAGAGAGGATGTCAAATCCTCAACTAAAAAGTCACTAGGGGAACCCAGGGCAATTCAGGTGATTGACAACAGAAGAATAATGGGGCTAAACTTACTCGTTGTTAATATTACGTTACATTAAATATAAGGGTGGCGAATAAATTTGCCAAATCGGGACGAACTGCTAGACGACGTGACACAAGTGTTCTTTCGAATCGGTCGCCAGTTTCGCCAGATACATGATGAGTCGCTGACGTTTGGCCAGTTTTCCGCCCTAATTATTTTGTATAACCTCGGTCCACTTCCCATGGGAACCGTCGCCGAACATCTCGGTATATCGATGGCGAGTGCCACAGGCATGATTGACCGTTTAGTGCATGCGGGGTGGGTGGATCGTTCGCGGTCTGAGACGGATCGCCGAGTAGTATCGGTAGACCTGACCAGTCAAGGAAGAGAAAAGATGACTGCCAAACAACGGGCGCGGCGTCGACAAATCCAAGAACTGTTCGAACCACTAACGGAATCCGACCTTACGCAACTTCTCATGATGTTGGAAAAAGTGGCCGAACGGGTAGAGTCTAATCGCTGAGGCTGTCTTACTGTACTGGGAATCTAAAAAGTCTGCACAATGGACAACGTAAAGCGGATACAGAGAGAGGTCGCATAATGGGGCTCCTGATTGCAGGATTAGTGGAAGCATTAATCGCTTGGGGAATTGGCTTGTATTTGCTTATGTCAACCAACGTTTCGCATGTGTGGGGCGGATTGGCCATAGTGGTAGGAGTCGTCGTATTGCTGTTAAGTGTTGCATTAGGACGAAAACCTAAGGAGTCGCGCGATGAGAATACGGCAACCAAGCCAGCTGGCATCGATGACGCAAACATCGACGCAGAATCGGCGGATGCTTCAGAGGCACATGGATTGGAACGACGTGATCACATTGGAATGGAACGGGTGGAAGATAATCCCCTCGAAATTCATCAAGATGTGGTGCCAATGGCTGCTCTTGGCATTGCGGTGCCGGCGTCATTGAAGGTCATGCAGGATGCAGTGAAACGATCCCACTGGCGGTATCGAGCTCGGGAATCGGAAACCCGGGCCGCGACTTTGGCAGAGATGGTTTTGCATGAAGGGAAAAGTGGTGATACCAGTCGCGATGATCGTCCTCGTCAGTTGCGCCGATTGTGCGACTTGGCCATTTTAAGCCAAGGGTTTGATGCTTGGGCCAATGGGGCGCAAGCCGAATTTCGTCTGGATCGCTACCGACGAGCGCAAACGCCGGAAGACATTCAGGAACGCCTTGCTGATATACATCGTGAGACCGAAACGTTGAATGCGGAAGCTGGCCATTGGCGTGATTTGATTGCGGAGTACGAGGATCCCTACCGACGGTCCTTAGCCGAACGGGTGCGCTTTGAAAAATTGAGCGAATTGGAAGAACGGCTTGAAGAGCTGACACTGCTGCAATTAGGCTACCAAGCCATGTTGGAAGAGGAGGCAAACTAATGCCACGCTGGGTACTAATTGTGGTGACGGCCATTGCTGTCTTAACACTGGGTGGAACAGCGGGGTGGTATGCATATCAAAACACTAACTATGTGAAAAGCGGGTATGCCTATGTTACATCGCCATATGCATGGGTTGCCGCGTCGGAAAGCGGGCAGATCACCAAGGTATTGGTGTTGACGGGGCAACATGTCCTCCGGGGGCAACCGCTCTTCGATGAGCGGGTAGCCGGAAAAGCAGGACTTATTGCGGTGAACGCGACCGCAAATGGAGTGGTGGGGAATATCAACGTCACATTGGGTTCCGTGGTCGAATCAGGAGAGGATTTGTGTACGGTGGTGAACTTATCTAACCCGCACGTAGTGGCAGAAGTGCCGGAGTCGCAAGCGCGCAATGTATCGTTAAGTCAGAGCGTGGATGTGCATTTTAGCGAAGAGCCGGGGCAAGTATACCGTGGCACCGTGACCCATATAGGCGCAGTGACACTCACCACCCTATCCCCGATTTTGCGAACAGGAACATTTGCTAAAGAACGCGAGTGGGTGCCAGTGACTATCACGTTGATGAATTCTCCTGGCAATCTTCGTGATGGAGAAAACGCGTCAATTCGGATTCATATTTAGTAGCATAGGGAGAGGAGGAAGTGTACGTGGCAGAGTCTCCCCAAGTCGAACGCCATTGGGGAGTGGCGTTGGCAGTGTTGGTTATTGGAGCCTTTATGGCGATTTTGGACAGTTCTATTGTGAACATTGCCATTCCTAAATTGGAGAGTGTGTTTTCTGTAGACACAGCTCAGGTTCAGTGGGTTGTGACGATTTATTTACTGGTGCTAGGGGTTGTAGTGCCCGCCGCCGGTTATCTTGGAGAGCGGTTTGGCTATCAGCGCATCTATATTATCTCGTTGGTAATTTTCACCATTGGTTCGGCATTGTCCGGACTTTCCTGGAGCCTTAGCGCATTGACGGTTTTTCGAGTATTGCAAGCTTTTGGCGGTGGACTGATCATGCCAATTACCATGGCTATGGTGTATCGCATTGTGCCCCGCCAACAAATCGGAACGGCAATGGGTTTCTGGGGATTGGCCATAATTGTTGCACCAGCGATTGGTCCAACCTTGGGCGGCTATTTGGTGGAATATGTTAACTGGCGTTTGATTTTTTATATCAATGTACCCATTGGCATTATCGGCGTGCTGTTGGCCTTTATGTATCTGCCGAAATTTTCCCAAGCCGTACGAGGACGTTTTGATAGCGTGGGTTTTGCTATGGTGGCCGCAGGACTCTTTGCATTGTTGTTGGCACTGTCCGAAGGAGAGACCTGGGGTTGGTCTTCGGAACCGATAGTTCTACTATTGATGGGATCTGGATTTCTTTTGGTGCTGTTTGTGTTGTGGGAACTGAGAACCCCCTATCCACTTTTGGATTTAAGGGTATTTAAATTTGGCTCTTTTGCTTTGTCCAACGTTTTGGTGGTGTTGGTCACAGTAGCGATGTATTCCGGTGTGTTTTATGTACCGTTATTCTTGCAAACCATTGTGGGATTTGGCGCAATGAAAACGGGGCTGATTATGATGCCGGCGGCTTTGGCATCCGCCATTATGATGCCGATTTCCGGACGGATTTACGACAAAATTGGCGCCCGGCCTTTGGTGGTTACGGGGATGGCGCTATTGGCCATCACCACCTATTTGCTGCACAACCTTTCGGTAGATACGTCCGTCGGGCAAGTGATATTCTGGCTGACCTTGCGTGGCTTTGGCATGGGCATGGCGATGATGCCGGTCACCACCGCAGGGATGTCGGCGGTTCCCACCGAACACGTGGGAGGCGCCTCGGCAATTAACAATATTATGCAAAGAGTGGCAGGTTCCTTTGGGCTGGCGGGACTTACCGCGCTGCTAGAGGAACAATCTACCATGCATGCGCAAATGCTGGCCTCTGCCTATACCCCCACATCAGGGTCAGCCATGCAACTGTTGCATGGATTACAAGCACTAATTGTGGGTCAGGGGCTTGCCGCCTTGCCTGCTAAGCAGATAACGATTACCACGTTATACGGATTCATCGAGCAGCAAGGTTTTGTGATGGGCATTGACGACGTCTTTGTCGTGGCTGCCTTGTTTACGGTGGCTGGAGCTATTTTAGCGCTCGCCTTGAAAACCTATCGCACTCAGGGAAAATCGGCGCGGGCAATGGCTGCGGAATAGCTGTGGGTTTATGGGTCGGGAATGATAGAGAAGGCAAAGTATATTTTTCAGAGGAGAGAAGAACGTGAAGCAGAGTCGGCTGATATTGATTAATATCCTTATCCTGGTGGCCGTGATTATTATCGGAGGATTAGGCGTCTACTACTGGAACCAGAACTATAACTACGTAAGCACGCAGGATGCTTCGGTATCGGCTCCGACTATTCCAGTACCCGCCTTGGCGTCTGGTACCATTGAAAACCTTTCTTTGCAAACAGGTCAGCACGTCACCAAGGGGCAAATTGTGGGCCAAGAAATTGTGGCTGGTACGGCGACTGGCAAAGGAGCCTCAGCGGCAACCACGCTAAACTTGGTGGCCCCGGCTAGTGGGACCATTGCGACCGTTTCGACCAGCAACGGACAGGTCGTGGGCGCTGGAACGCCTTTGTTTACCGAGGTGAAACTAGATCAGGTAACGGTGGTCGCTAACATTCCCGAAACCAAAATTCGCAACGTGTCGGTGGGCCAAACGGCTACTATATACGTAGATGCTCATCCCGGAGTGTCACTCACCGGAAAAGTGCAAGCCATTCAACCTACTACGCAGTCATTTTTCTCTTTGATTCCTACGTCAGCTACTGCGGGAACGTACACTAAAGTGACTCAGCGTGTTCCGGTAATTTTGAGTATTAATACCGCGGGATACTCGCTTCTTCCCGGAGAAAACTGCGAGGTGCGCATTACCATCCACTAATTGTCGGGGAACTACAAAAGCAACTGGAGCTCTGCGGTGCCAGTTGCTTTTGTTTAGATACGAAAGCGAATACAATGAAAGAGAATAGCTTCCGAGAGAGAGGGACGGAATGATGCAGATTGTGGTACTCGGAGGGACCGGTTATGTGGGCCGTGCGGTTCAAGAGGCGTTACTCATGCAGGGACATCAAATCAAGGTAATAGCGCGTCATGGTCTTTGGAACCCCAACGTTCAGTTCGTTTCTGGTGATGTGCGCGACATGGATTTGATGAGTCCATTTGACGGGGCCGATGCGATAATCAACTTGGTTGGCATTATTGAAGAGTACCCTGCGCAAAAAGTAACATTTGAATTGATGCATGTCGAGGTAGTTCGTCGTATCATCAGCGCCATGTCGGCCGCCCATGTTTACCGGTTGGTGCATATGTCAGCACTGGGAACCAGACCCGGAGCCCGATCCCGCTATCACAAAACCAAATGGATTGCCGAAGATTTGATTCGTCATACCTCAGGACTACAATATACGATTATTCGCCCTTCGTTGCTATTTGGCGGCGGTGCGCCGTTTTTCAAGATGCTGCAGTCACAAGCTAAGTGGCCGATTACCCCGATCCCCGGCTCCGGGAACACGGAGTTCGACCCAGTCTACCACACGGATGTGGGTCAATTTGTCGCGATGACCGCAGAATGCGATGAGACCATTGGGGAAACCTTTGAAATTGGGGGCCCAGATCGTTTTACTTTAAATGCGCTATACCAGAAGTCGGCGGCAAGTGTGGGGAAAAATCGCATTACGCCTTGGCATATTTCCTATCGATTCATGATGAACATGGCTAAAATCGGAGAAAACCTGCCAGGGTTTCCCGTATCCGTAGATCAACTGTTGATGTTAGGGGAAAATAACACGACCAACGATCATCGTTGGACCAAGTGGGTGACGCCGACCCGGTTAACGCCCTCGTTAATTCCGTAAGGCCAGAATTTGTAACGAGGCATTGCCGACAAAAGCCCATTGAGTATTGGTGTCTAACAATGCATTAATCCCCGCGTTCCACTCGTCGGAAGTTAGTAACCCCGCATCGTAGAGCTCCGGTAACTGGTCTTGGATCCGGCGAATTTCCCATTGGAAGTCAGCGCTATCGGAATTGACCCGATAGGTCGCCGATTGCCACACGGGATTTACCCATTGTACCTGAAAACCTGCATGCGTCAGCCAGACAGGAAGTTTCCGGCCAATCGCCCTATCTCCTCCACGTTTACGTTGTAATGTCGAAAAAGCGGTAAGGATGTGCTGCCAGGCAGGTGGTGGTTCGGGGTATTGCAGTATCAACTGTTCATCGATGTCTTCGATATAGAGGAGACCATGGGGACGAATGACGCGCCAAAGTTCTTGTAAAGCTTCCTTTGGATTGATCGTGTGCTGAAATACAAAGCGTGCGGTGACAAAGTCTTGGCTTTGTGGTCGGTATGGCAAATGTTCAATGACAGCATGAACCCACTTGATTCGGGACCCAATTTGGGGAACCGTCGCAGCCAAAATTTTGGCATAGTCCAAAATCACCTGGTCACCATCGACCCCTTCTATGGTGCAGCCAAAAGCGGCGGCCATTTCGATGGTCAGTGCTCCGAAACCGCATCCGATATCGAGTCCCCGATATGAAGAGTCGATGGGAAGTTGGGCAATTCCAGAGCGGCGTGAAGAGCCGGTGTACAGTGTCTGGAGCAAGAGCCATTGGTAATCTGAAGCAATCTCGGGATAGAGGGTTTTCATGGACAAATCGAGATGATCGGCCAATGTCACCGCCACATGCTTGCCCCCCAATTTTTGGTAACGACGCTTGCCCCACTACATCAATGGTTAGCGCCTTTTTTGGCGAATCCCCATTATTGCTCCCGGTTCGCCATCATGGTAATATAATAGTATTAAACGGCGGTGAACGCCATATTACACAGCAATTGCGTACCTACAGATAAATTTTTCCGAACATAGATGGAGAGAAAGGGGGAGATCAGCGTGCGTAAAATCTACGTGGGACACCAAACGGTTGGACACAGGCTGACTCCGCCTAGAAGTTAATTCCAGGGTCAACTTGTGCCGACCGGAAACTATCCGGTCGGCTTTATTTTTTGCCGTCAAGCGAAGATCCGGGTGGTAGGGCCAAGGCGGTGCCATCTAGACGGGTGTAGCGCAACATATTCCTGTATTTGTCTAGAGAAGTCATGTTCTGGACGCGCTTTAAGTGATTCTGATCTAAATCAATACTGATAAATTTGCAGGGAGGATCAAATTGGATACAGAGACATTCAACCAAACATCGGCTTTGGACTGTCATCACATTTGGAAGGTGTTTTCTAATACCAGCCGCAACGGGTGGCATCGAATGGTAACCAAAACGGAAGCTGTCCGCGGGATTGACCTAGAGGTTCCTCGTCACCAGATTTTGGGCATTCTCGGGCCTAATGGATCTGGCAAGTCCACATTAATTCGGATGATGGCGACATTGTTAATTCCCGATCAGGGGACCATCTCCGTCTTTGGGATGGATGTCCTTCGCCATCGAATGGAGGTACGGCGGCTCATTAATCGGGTGTCGGTAGAGGCCAGTTTTTTTAAAAAACTGACGGCGCGGGAAAATTTGGCTTATGCGGCAGGGCTCTATGGGGTTCCTAATCTAAGAGCCCAACAGGAAGCCACCCGCATTTTAGAACGTTTGGGAATGCCCAAAACTAAGCTGGTGGTGCCACTGGAAAATTTATCGAGGGGACAGCAGCAAAAAATTGCCATTGCCCGGGCTTTGTTAACGTCGCCAACGCTTATGTTGCTAGACGAACCTACGACAGGACTGGACCCGACTTCTCGCAGGGAAGTCCAAGATTTCATATTGCAGGTCAGAGCTGAGCATGATGCGACCATCTTAATCTCGACCCATGATATGCAGGAAGCCGAACGTCTTTGTGACCGCATCGCTATCATTGACCAAGGAAAATTTGTTGCCAACGATAGCCCCACTGAGCTAATCCGGCAGTGGGGGGAGAACCATGGTTTGGAACATGCATTTTTTCGACTTACCGGCCACGATTTAGTCCACGAACAAGAATCTTTATAGGGAACTTGCCTGACGGGGAATTAACAATGAGACGCGGCCACCCCTGGTTAGAGACAGGAAACCACTTTTCAAAGGGGACAAATTATAATGATTGCAGTGGAACGAGAGGCACGGGCATTAGGCTCCATTGTTCGTCGCAATTTTCATCTTATCCGCCGGTATTTAGGATGGGAAGTCGTGTTTCTTTTTTATAACATTGTCAACACCTTAACTATTGGGTTGATTGGTTTGTCGTTGCCTCCTTCGCAACGGGCCAAAACCGTGGTATATTTGGCCATCGGCGCTTTGCTGTGGAATTTTTTGTCGATCCTATTCCAAGAAATTGCCAATGCAGTGGCTTGGGAACGTTGGGAAGGCACCATCGAGTATAGCTTTATGGCCCCTATTCATCGCCTGACTTATCTGTTTGGAGTGTGTCTTTATGGGTGTTGTATGGCTTAGTACGCACTATGATCGTGTTATTGGCAATTATGTTCTTTTTTCATGTCTCGATCCGCAATGCAGACTGGATGGGCGCGCTGTTAGTACTCTTTGGCTCCGTTTTGCCGTTTATCGGGCTGGGCCTCATTGGTGCGGTATTGCCTTTGATTTCTACGGAACGCGGGGCTCAAGCCACCCAAATCGTCCAAGGAGTGTTGCTGTTAGTTTCTGGAGTCTATTACCCTGTCTCGGTCTTGCCGATATGGTTGCGGTGGTTCTCGTATGCCTCCCCCGCGACTTATACCTTGCAGGCCTCCAGAGCAGCTATTTTGCAGGGGCGATCTATGGGGTCAGTGGCAGGTGTCTCTCTGGAATTATTGTTGTCGGGATTTATCTTGGTACCGCTTGGCCTTTGGATCTTTACTGCAGCGGAAAGGTGGGCTATGCACCGTGGCACATTAAAACGCAACGGCTAATAACCGTCTGAGATACGCACGGCGTTTTCTAAGGCGTGGCCTTGGTAGTCATTTATCAAATTTTGCATCAACAAGGCTGAAGCCCGGTCGAAATAGTCAGGGAAGTTTCCTGCTACATGGGGGGTGACGACCACCGAGGCAAGGTTCAACAACGGATGGCCTTCGGGCAGTGGTTCCGGGGTTGTAACGTCAAGGCCGGCGCCTCCGAGACGGTGCGTGACAAGCGATTCCCACAGGGCATCTTGGTCCACCAGTTCGGCGCGAGCAATGTTGATCAAAATGGCATGACTAGAGACCCTTGATAGAGACTCGCTGTCGATTATATGGTAGGTGCTCGGCGTCAATGGAGCGGCCAGGGTGATGACATCGGCCAGAGGCAACAACCGGGGTAAATCGGAAAAGTGAAATTGGTTAGACCCAGGATGGTTACGAACCGCCATCACCTTCATGCCAAAAGCTTGGCTTAAAACGCCAATTCTCTGTCCAATATGTCCATACCCAATAATGAGGTGGGTCTTACCATCCAATGTTTCTAGGGAAACATGGCGCGACCGTTCTTGGGTGGGTGGGTTGGGGCGAATACGGGTTAACGACAGCAATAACGCAATGGCGTGCTCAGCTACGGCCTTTTCCCCGAGGCCCTTCATGGTTGTCACCGTAATATGATCCGGTACCGATTCAATCAACTCATCAATGCCTGCCGACCATGTTTGTATCCATCGTAAGCGCGGCAATAAGGGGATTAACTTTGCGGTTGGGGAGCCTCCTCCGGCTGCTAATATAGTCACCCTGGTATCCGGATTGGCTGCAAGATTTTTGGCGCTAGGGTATACCAACACTTCTAGGTCAGAGCGACAGTTTCGGATCTTGTCCTGCCATACTGTGGTAATGGGCCCGACTATTGCGAGCAGTTCCATTAGAACACCTCCTCATGTCTTCGGTAACCGATGCTATATTATAGCAAACCGAGAAAGCGGGAAACTTGGCGCATCTTACCACTACCGTTTTTCGAATCTTGCGCTAATATATTAATCACAGGTTCCCTGAAGACCCGCTAGGATGGTACGAAGAACTCGGCACTTAAAGGCTAAAGGGGGGGCTGACATGAAGAATCAACTCAAAACTGCACACTTACGCCGTTTGATTAATCAGCTTGTGGATTCCACGGTCATAACGCCGAGCTTAGCGGAGATGCTGCGCCATCATTTGGACGCTGAGTGGACACGACTGTCTCGGCCTCCTTATTCGGCAATTTACCAGGTTCATGATGACCGCGAGACCTATATTGAACTGCGTGTGATCGACGCCTCGGCGTATCAGAACATTGTCTTTGAAAAAGGACGTGCGCTTTTAAGCATTGGCGTCAATGGAGCGCTGTTATCCCCCGAGGATGAAGCAAGCGTGAACCGTTTATTTCCTCAACACTCCTTCCGTACCTGTCCACATTGCCGGATGCGATTTGACAATTGGTTTGATTACTACGGCCATATTCATCTGAACCATTTCCCTTTAGGGCTGGTGTCTGGACAATGATGTTTAGAGGTACCTACGTCAGTTTTTTAAATGGCGGGGATTTCCCGCTTAAGTAAAGGCACTTGAATCTTACATGAATTTGAACGTCATGGTATAAGGCAGCAACGTTCGGAACGGTAAGTGTAGACGGAACGGGAAATGCAAATTTAGCAAGTTGCAGGGTTCGGTTATCGCCCTTGAAGCATGCTCTCGTTGCGATTTGGCTGCCTGTTATACAACTTGCGGGTAAAATTTAACGGTTTTTAAGTAATCTCCATGGCGCACGTGTGTTCTGACTGGACATCGGTCGCCCTCTGCGATACGGTGAGGTGAAGCAATCGCTTTTAATACCGAATCCAGGGGGGATTCCCATGATTCGCCTGACCTGTACCGCAGACGAAATCCCGCCGTGACACGATGAACGATTTCACCACCCGCATCCTCGGGTCCAGATGAAGATGGAGGCGGTGTACTTAACCGCGATGGGCTTTTCGCGTTCCGACGCGGCCAAGGCGACGGGATGCACCGAAACGACGGTGCGATCCTCCGTCAAAGCGTACCAAGCGGGCGGGATCCAGGCGCTGCAAACCTTCTGGGTGGGTGGCAGTCAGTACCAGCGATGGGGACACCCATAACTCCTCGCTGCGCGAGGAGTTTGCGCAACGACCGGTCCGCAGTGCCCGGGAAGCGGGACAACGGATCCAGGCGTTTACCGGGCTGCAAAAAAGCCGGAGTCCAGTGCGGGCGTATCTCCACCGGGTGGGATTGCAATACCGCAAAGTCGCACCCATTCCCTCCAAAGCGAATCCCGAGGTCCAGGAGACCTTTCTCACCGAGCCGCGGGAACCGATTCTCGCGGAAGCCCAAGCGGGCCTGCGCCACGTATTCTTCGTGGGCGCCCTTCTGGCTATTTGTGGTGTCTGACGCGGATTTTTGCCCACCTCGCCGGGACGCCAACGCTTTAACGTCTTAGGCGCTTTGCCTGCAATCACGGATGACACATTCACCAACACCAGCTACATCAACTCCACTTCGGTGGCCACATTGCTAGGAATGATTCATGCAAAATTTCACGATCTTCCCCTCACCATTGTCTTGGATAACGCCGCCTATCACCACAATACCTTCGTACGGGAAAAATGCGGCCGCCCTCGGAATGACTCTGCTCTTTTTGCCCCCCTACTCGCCCAATCTCAACCTCATCGAACGTCTCGGGAAATTCGTCAAAGCGGAGTGCCTCAACTCACACTATTACGCGAAGTTCCCCGAGTTTTGCGACGCGATCTCCACGTGTTTGTCCAACACGTCGACAGCGCATAAATCACGTCTCGATACCTTGCTGACCCTCAAGTTTCAAATTCAACGATTCAAGTCCGTCGCCTAAAACGTTAAATTTGAGCCGCGGGGGGATGCGCATTGGCCTTTGCTAGCGTGGCCCAGTTTGACCGAGCCTGGTGGGATCGGCTTTCTCGAAGAGTATGCTGTAGCCCACTGGCGCCGGGAAGCCCTCATCACCCCGATCTGGGAGGGCCCAAGCAACATTCAAGCGCTGGACTTTCTTGGGACGGTGCAACGCCAGCGCGCTCATGAACCGTTCTTAGAGATGATGGAACACCTTTTGCGCTACCATAACACCGATGTTGGTCGAGGTACGCTCGATTGCCTGGAGAGAACCGTGGAACGGCTTCAAAAAGCGTCGGGACGTGCGGCCCAGTGTCTGACCAAAGATGCTTTGACTACCTTGGCCGATGGAAGCCAAGTGGCTATTCTTTATGATTTGGCGAGGATGCGGGGCGAACGGTACGCGTAGTTGGCGGACTTATATTACGCGCGATTCTTGGCTCATGAAGAATACCCTTATTGGACCGACAGCGATGAGGATGTTTTCGGAGAGATCGAATCATAAAGGGTTGGAGGGGCAATTTTCAGCGACGCGGCGGGAAATTCCGGGGGAGATCCAAGAAGCGGTACCCAAACAAAGGGCCAAGATGCTCACGTTTCACACAACGCGTGAAAACATTCGTTTGCCACCCGGTGGTGATTTCGACAAAAAGCCTACGCCCCACCACGCGTCAACCCCCTCAAGGGAAAACCTTCTTGTGCTGTGTGGACCACGCGGAGTTTGGAGGCAGTGGTATCTTAACGGTTGGGAGGAGTTCTTCAGACCGGGAAAATCGAGGTCTTGACGCCTATTACAAAAATCCCATACAATTGCGAATATATATTCTGTGACGATGGGGAGTCTCGTCAAGCTTTCTCTTCAGAGAGCCGTCGGTTGGTGCGTGACGGCGAGAAGGTTGAAGGGTCTCGCCCCGGAGCATCCACCCGATTCCGGCATGGAGGAAGGCGTGGACGGATAACCCGCCGTTACCGGGCATGAGTGGCCCAATTTGGGGAAATAGAGTGGTACCACGCGACTGCGTCTCTAGCATGAGCGGCCGTTTTTTATTAGAAAGGAAGAAGGACAGTGGAACGTATTTACGTCTTAGATACCACCTTGCGGGACGGTGAGCAAGTACCGGGGGCGAAACTCACGGGTGCTGAGAAACTAGAAATCGCCCGCCAATTGGCTGTGCTCGGCGTCGATGTGATCGAGGCAGGATTTCCGGCCTCCTCCCCCGGTGATTTTGAGGCCGTCAGGACGATTTCCCGTGAAATCCGGGGTGCTGGGGTCACAGCCCTGGCGCGGGCCGTGCAATCGGATATTGACGCGGTTTGGGAAGCCGTCCGGGACGCTGAACAACCACAAATTCATATCGTGCTGGGCGTCTCCGATATTCATCTGCAAGGGAAATTCCGCCGTTCTCGAGAGGATATTTTGGCTATGGGGGTGGAGGCGGTTCGTTACGCCAAAAAGTTTACACCCTACGTTCAGTATTCCACAGAAGATGCCGGTCGAGCCGATCTGGGATATTTGACGCAGACGGTAACCGCCGTCATCGAAGCCGGAGCTACCGTAGTGAACATCCCGGATACGACGGGTTATTGCGATCCCAGGGAGTTTGGCCGGATTATTCTGACCATAAAAAACGAGGTTCCCAACATTGACCAGGCTATTTTGTCTGTCCATTGCCACAACGACCTAGGCATGGCAACAGCCAACACCTTAGCCGCTATAAAAAACGGTGCCCGCCGGATTGAGGCGACGATCAACGGTCTAGGGGAACGGGCGGGTAATACCGCTTTAGAAGAGGTGGTGATGGCGCTCAAGGTGAAAGCCGACTTTTACGGGGCAATGACACATATTCATACCGAGGAGATTGCCCGAACCAGTCGTTTGGTGAGCAGCCTGACCGGCATTTGGGTGCAGCCCAACAAGGCTATTGTGGGATCCAACGCTTTCGCCCACTCGTCGGGTATTCATCAGGATGGAGTGTTAAAAAACCGCCAGACATACGAAATTATCGATCCCCACTCGGTTGGAATCACCGAATCCCGCATTGTTCTCACCGCGCGTAGCGGTCGACACGCCCTTCGGGCCAGGCTGAGAGATTTAGGCAGAGAGGTCGACGACGCACGGTTAGAGCAGTTTCACCAGCAATTTTTAGAGTTAGCTGACCGCAAAAAAGAAGTCTACGATGAAGACTTGCTGTCTTTGCTGGCCGAGCAAGAGCGAACACACGAAGAGAGGGCTTATGAACTATTGGCGTTAAAGGTCTCCTTAGGAACCAATAGTATTCCCCGTGCCGTGGTCACTTTACGGTTTCCTGACCGACGGGAGGAAACCGCTGAGGCCCAAGGTTCAGGTCCTGTAGATGCCGCCTATTCCGCTATCGATCAGTTAGTTGGGAAACAGGCACGGCTGTTGGAGTTCTCATTGCAATCAGTGACCGAAGGGATTGATGCTCAGGCGCGGGTGTCGGTTCGCATCGAGATTGACAACGACGTGTTCATCGGGCGAGGCATCGATTCTGATATCGTGCTCTCGGGTGTCAAAGCCTATCTAGACGCATGGAACCGAGCAGCGTTTCGAGAAAGCAATCCCACGTTGGTCCGGGCCTAATCCCTGGCAAAGGCAACATTAGCGAAGCTAAAGGTTTGTTCATGCATCATCCTTGGCCCATGCGGTCATGGATGTCTCGGGTGGGGCAGTGCGCAAAGTCTGTGATGAAGGGAAGTTTCCTAGTTAGCGGTGCTCCTGTATTATACTGGTCGCGGATCAAAATTAATGGTTTACATTATGCAGTAAGACGCACGATAAAGAGATGTTATGTTCGCTCAATCCCCAGAAACTCGGACGACTTACGGTGCAAATCGGAAAAAATCTCGCCTATGAGGATGAGCAGACGATCGGTGTCCGACTTTCGTATGATTCTCTGGAAGCTGGCTGGCATAGGGCAGCGATCCGCCGCTCTGTGGCTCCCCTACTCAGGGATGAGGCGGAGGATTTTCGTTTTCGACAAGGATCGTTTGAACCATGCCGGGCCGCGTTACGCGGCCGGAAACCGTTGGAACTTCAAGGTCAAGAACGTCTGGAGGCGAGATT
The DNA here is from genome assembly GCA_021797515.1 of Bacillota bacterium. Taxonomy (GTDB): domain Bacteria; phylum Bacillota; class Sulfobacillia; order Sulfobacillales; family Sulfobacillaceae; genus Sulfobacillus_C. The sequence goes on from JAJZZP010000186.1 coordinate 51,510, forward strand.
GTTGGTCATCCGTGGGGGCGTCCACGCAGGTGGTGATGGCCTGGCAAAACTCCGAAAAGGTTTCGTAATAGTGGGAATTCAGGCACTCAGCTTTAACGAATTTCCACAAACGTTCACTCAGGTTGAGATTCGGCGAATAGGGGGGGAGAAAGAGGAGCTGAATGTGGAGCTTGGCCGCCTCTTCCAAGACGAAGGCGTTGCGTTGATAGCGGACATTATCCAAGACGATGGTAATGGGAAGATGGCCAAATTGTTTGGCCATCTTCTGCAATAACGCCACAACCGACTGGGAATTGATGTAGCCGGTGTTGGTGAAGGTGACCACTTTCTGGGTGACGGCATGCACCGCCCCGAGGACATTAAAGCGTTGACGCCCGGAGGGCGTCGGCACAAAGATCCGGGTCAGACACCAGAGGTAGCCTAAAAAGGCCCCCATCACAAAATGGGCTGCATCCATAAAAAACACGTGACACTGGCCCGCTATGGCTTGTTGCAGGAGGGGATCTCATTGCTCTGTGAGGAAAGCCTCCTGGACGGCGGGGTTCGCTTTGCCTGGAATGGGAGCCACCTTGCGATACTTGAGCCCGAGTGACGTCATCAAGGCGCGGACTGGGGTCGGACTACGATGCACCCCCGTTAAGGCTTCAATCCGCTGGCCTGCTTCCCGCGCGTTAGCGGGCGGCCGTTGTTTGAATTCCTCTTGGATACTGGTGCGATACGGCGTCAGCTTGCTGACGCTGCCCCCGACTTCAAACTGGAGTCGGGCATTGAGGCCCGCCTTCGGCATATTCTCGCATATATGACCGTACCGTTGTGTCGGTCACCCCCAAGAAACGGGCGATGTCGTCTTGAGCAAAGTCGAGGGCATGCATCAAGACGGCGTCGATTTTCTGGCGTA